>JAERRN010000053.1 GCA_016735445.1 Rickettsiales bacterium
TACTTATTTAGCTAGCATACTTAGTTAAATTTATAACTCGTATATTTGTTTTATTAATTTTCATTACTAAGTTATAGTAAAATTTGATTTGCAATTAAAATTTTTTTAGTTCAGGTTTGTTTTGTTAGCATTTTTTGTTTAAAATCTTATCAGTCTTACTGTTTATGGATAAAACTTTCTCTATCGCACTAATGTGCGTTTCTATGTCCGTCGTTGCAATCTCAATTGCATTAATTTTCTCATCTGCTTTTCATAGTATATCGAGAAATCCAAGTGCGGAAGAAAAAATTTCTAAATACGTGTTTGTTGGTGCTGGTTTAGCAGAGGCCTTAGGCTTGTTTTCTTTCATTATAGCAATGTTGGTATTGTTTGCTTAAGTAAACATATTTATTTATTGTTATTTTGTGCATATAGTTATTAATTAACGTTGCCATGCCACAGTTAGATTTTGGTTTTTACCTGTCTCAGATGCTATCGTTTTTTGGTCTTTTTGGCATTTTTTCTTTGATTACGTTTTTTCTTGTATATCCAAGAATAGAAAATTTACTTAAAAAGAGAGAATCCTTTATTACTACTCAACTTAGTGAGATTGAGAAAATTGCAAGTATGGCTGAAGAAGTAAGGCTAGAACTTACAAAACAAAAGCTTGCTTTACGTAGGCGACTTGACGAGTTAGCGATGAATTACAGGATTCGTGCAAATACTGAGTTTAGTAAAATAACCAATCAAGCTAATGATAATTTTGAACTAGCTATTGTTTCTGGTCGAAATATTATTGAGAAAGAATTAGCAGATTACCAAAAACGACTTGACAGTCTTGTTGATTTACTTTCTGACAGCATTCTTACCTCTGTTGATTTTCAAACTCCATTGGATTACGATGTTGTTACTTTTAATAATGCACAGAGTTAAGGTTGACATCTTAATAATTTAATAGATATAAATCTATTAAATTGGTGGTGGCTTGCTTATTTTTTTATTTTTGTATATTAATTTGCGTTTTTGATATGCTTCTTGACACTTTTATTTTATTTTTATCTTTTGCATTTTGTATTGCAGCTTTATTTTTTATAAGGGGTGGTTTTGTAAATTTATTTTTTCGTCCTTACATAAGCAAAATAGATGGGAAATTTAACCAAGTAACGGGCTTACACTTAGAAGCTAGCAGTATGCTTGTAGCTTTACAGGAGGAACTTAAGAATAAAAAGAACGAAGAAATAGCTATATTAGACATTGCGGAAGCAGATCTTAACAAATATCTTCAACAAAAAATTAACGAAGCGGAATTGCTAAGTGTGGAAAAGATGAATTTAGTTAGTTCTAATTTAAAAAGCGAACGCAACGCAAGGTTTAGTGTCGCTGAAAAAGAGTTACTAAAGAAGGTTAAAAATACTGTTTCTAACGCAATTGCTAAAAAAAACATTAATAGCGAGGGTGATGTGTTACCTGAGTATGATTTAGAACGTATGTTAAATAGTATTACTAAAAGGTTGTTATAGGGGAGGTAGTTATTTGTTGTTAGTGTGTTGATTTTTGTCACTTCCATAGGTTGCAAATTTATTATTTTTGTTATACAGTTGTGATTAACTGCTCTGTGCTTTAAGTGTTTAGGTTTACTTTTTAAGCTTTAACTTGTTTATTTTATTCCAAAGATGCTAAAAAAAACCGTTTTATTTCTTGGATTTATTCTAGTTATTGTGCTAGTTTATTTTCGATTTTTTTACAATAAAAACTCCGATACTGTAGTTGTTGGCGTTCTTGCCGATTACCCACCTTTTGCATTTGAAAAGGACGGTAGTGACGATCTGCATGGGTTTGATGTTGATTTAATTAAATTAATAGTTAAGAAGTCTGGAAAAACTGTGGAGTTTCGCGTAGGCAAACTAAATGAGCTTATATCTTCTTTAAAAAAGCAGGAGATTGATATTGTGATTTCTGGAATTCCTTTAAAATTAATAAAGTTAAGCGATTCTCGAAATTTGTTTGATTTTATTTCTTATGAAACTTTGGTTGTCGATAACAGCGATTGCTTGACTTACCTTAAAAGCGAAAATAATAACACTTCTTTTTCTAGAATTGGCGTACAAGAGAGCACTTTAGAAGAGTACAAACTTGCTACGCACCGAGAAAAGTTAATGCTAAGTGGTAACGCTATGAGGGTTTTGAAGGGTGATAGTTTAAAAGCTTTAACAAAGGCATTATCTAGAAGTGAAATAGATGCTATATATTTATCTGGTAGTCGTTTTGTTTACCTTGAATCTGTTAAGAATTTGCCAGTTGTTTGTCATCCTGTCAATATTAAATACTATTCCGATACAACTACGAGTATTAATTCTGCAATAGTTATTCTTAAATCTAATAGCCAACTAAAGAAAAAAATACAGCGTAGTCTTGCCGATGTTAGAGAATCTGGTGAGTATGATTCAATAAAGATGCGTTGGGTTATGGGTTACGTTGAGGATGATTTTTTATTATAAGCGTAGTGACTGATTGATTTGGTATTTTTTCTTTACCAAATTTATCAAATTAAGTCTTTGTATACATTTTTGCCCTAAGGTTTACATCGTCTAGTAGAAGGGTTACGGTTTTTTGCTTTTTTGAATCGATAGATATTTTGTGAACATTAAAAATTGTTTGACCATCTATAGCGCAATTACATGGTCTATTTTTTGTTTTGAAATTTTCGATTACTACAGAGTCTACACTGGTTAACCATTTCTCTTTGCACGTCTCTATGTTTTGATTTTGTGTTGCTATAACACGAATACTTATATTTTTTGATGCTAAAGGTACAACGTTACCGCCAAGTGATTTATTGTAGCCAGTTGAACCAATTGACGAGAAAGCGATTACGCCATCACATA
The DNA here is from genome assembly GCA_016735445.1 of Rickettsiales bacterium. Lineage (GTDB taxonomy): Bacteria > Pseudomonadota > Alphaproteobacteria > Rickettsiales > Deianiraeaceae > JAERRN01. The sequence continues at coordinate 2,865 of JAERRN010000053.1, forward strand.
TTACATTATTGTTATGTGTGTTTTCTCCATTTTTCATTACAGTTGTGATACTTAGATCTGCAGATTGACCAGTAGAGCGGAAAATATTTACATCATTAACAAAAAAACTTGTTAATGAATCTGTTTGTTGGCTTGTTGGCTTGTTTAGCGTTTGGTCTATGTTGTGTAATATTTTACATTCAAAAGCTGGTATGTTTATTTTGGTAGCGTCTTTTATGCATTTTATAGCTTCTTGAATAGGTTTGTTTTTGTTCATAAAAAAACCAATAGTACCTTGGTTTATGCCGTAAAAAGGGATGTTTAGATGTGCATATTTGGCGATACAGCGAAGAGCTGTCCCGTCACCACCGATAGGAACAATTGCACTAATGTTAGCGGTTGCAGAAGGGTTTTCTACTAAATTTACAATTTGACTCATCTCGTTAATTATGGATGATACCCAGCTAACGGATGGATTTGCGTTAATATAAAACACACCTATTTTGTTAAATTTTGCCATTATGTAAAATTTTATTTACTGTCTTGCAATTTTTATAGCTAGATATAGTACTAATTGCACACAAAAAGATTAAGTTAGGCATTACTGCAGCATATCTTAGTTTAATTTGGTCATTGCTTTAAAAATAAGGTTATTTTTTATAATGCTACTAAAAAAGAGCGGTTTAAGACAATTTGCAAAAAAAATAGCAAAGGAAGTTATTGCTAAAGATATTAGGTTAGTTGCGTTAGATGGCGAAATGGGCTCCGGTAAAACAACATTTGCAGGGTTACTAATAAAAGAGCTTGGATGTAAAAACGACGCAATTACTAGCCCAACTTTTAACATTGTAAATAAGTATGATATTTTAAATTTTGGTTCTGTTTTTCATTATGATTTACACAGGTTACAAACTGAAGATGAATTGGATGATGTTTTATTTTTTGACAATCTTGAAGAAGGTAGGTTAATTGTTGCAGAGTGGTTTAGCTTGATTAAAACTTACAAAGCTACTTCTTCTATTTGTGTTTACTTTGCACGTGTTGATAGTGACGTTAGTTTGAGGCAAATCGATGTTGTTTATAGTATAGTTTAATTTTAAGCGTGAATGACTAAGTAGATACATGATAGCTATAAATATTTTTAATATATTTATAGTTTTAATTATATCATCAGTTGTTGTTTTAGTTTGTTAATAATTAGCTTTTATGCGGTCTTAATAATTATATTTTGATCTAACACAATTACGTAATTTGTTATTTTACAACAATAAGTGCGTTTGCATGATATTAGATTTTGTATGACTTTTATTTTTAGGTTTAAATTTTTGCCTCGGGCTACGCTTTTATTTATGTCACGGCACTTTATAGCGTATGTTTTGGGTTGTTTATGTTTTTGTCATATTTTATGTTTGTTTTTTTGCAATTTTTTGTTTGCCGCAACATTAGAGGAGCAAAGGGGCTTTGGTGAAAGTGCTATTTGTGCCGCAAAAAAAAGCAAATGTGCGGATTATAAATTCTTATTAAGTAAAATTAACTCTCCCGCAATACGTGACGCTGTATTGTTAAACATAGGCGTTGCTGGGGGTAGTTGTGTTAGTTTGGGAGAGATAATTAGTTTAATTGACTACAGAAGTGAGGGAGGTCTTAAGTCTGGCGTTGTGGCAAGAGATGCTGTAATTGCGATACAAAGAAAAGCTAACAATCTTATTGACTCCGAAAAGGAGAGAGTGTTTTTGTTTGTGGAAGATATATTGGAAGATTTTGAAGGTCTTGATACCCAAACAGTTATAAGGATTATAGATATAATGAAAAAAACAACAGTGGATAAAGTTGTTTTAAAAAAACACATAAATAAAGTTTGGCATTCTTATAAATTTAACCTGAAACAGTGGGAAAAGTTTTTTTATAACAATAAAAATTATATAAACGAAGCATCTCATTTACGAAATGTACAGATAATGATTTTGTCTGGTAATAAAAACGCAGTTTTTGACACAATAAACTATTTTGAAGATGACTGTGTTAGGAAAATGTTACGAGATGGTATTGCCATTGCTAACGGTATAAGTAAAAATGAGGCCATTGAAATGGTAAAAGAATATGATAATTCTTATTTTATGACGATATTAACTTTAATTAATTGTAGCGATTTATCTTTAGAGGACAGATATAATTTAGTTAACAATTTGCGTAAAGAAATTATCATTTTACCACAATTACTTTGTAAACATATCGGTTACGTTGTAAGGTCTTGCATTGGCAGTGTAGAACCTTCTAAGCTATATGCCTTATTAAAGAAGGTTACAATGTTGCAAGGTGTTGATTTTATCGATCATGCTATTTTTACTGGCTGGTTTGTACTTGAGATCTGCAATGACCCGCAAGAAGCTTTGAGGTTGTTTAAAAAAATTAAACTTTCTACGGCTTTACCTTCTACAAGGGCAAAGTTGCATTATTGGACTGGACGCGCTTTTGTAAAAAACGGTGAGATAGAAAAAGGGCGTAAATGTTATGTTTTAGGTTCTCAATACCCTTTTTCTTTTTATGGAAAAATTAGCATAGAAGAACTTGAAGAAGATGTAATTAGCGTTGTACATAATAAACTTATAAGTCTTGATAAACTCTCTAAGTTGTGCAGTAGTTTGTCGACAGATTTTCTTTTAGAACTAGGTTATTTTGCAAACAAACATGTTAACAAATGGCATGCAATTTCTTACATGAAAGACGGTATGCTTATGTTGGCTGAAAGCGGAAATGTTGATGTATGTTATGTAAGAAATATAGTGCTATCGTTAGATAGGCAATCTAACTATTATTTTGGTATTAAGTCTGCAGATTTTAACATGCCTATTTCAGAGGTGTCTTTTCCGATCACTAAGCATTCTAAAATTCCGTTGATTCAAGCAATCATAAGGCAAGAAGGCGCCTTTAATGGTGTTTTTAGAAGCAACAAAGGAGCGGTTGGTTTAATGCAAATTATGGAGCCTACTGGCAAGATGATAGTTAAGTCGTTATATGGTAAATTTGATCGCAGTATGTTGCTAGACGATGGGTACAATGTTGCTATAGGGCAGTTATTTTTAAAGGATCTAAGCGATAAATTTAAAAGCTTACCAGTTTTTATAGCTGCTTACAATGCTGGCCCAACACGGGTTTCAAGTTGGCTTGACAGAATAGGAAACCCATACCATGATAGGTATAAAATTATTAATTGGGTTGAGTCGATTCCTTATAAAGAGACAAGAGAGTATGTTATTGAGGTGCTTAGTGCAAAAGTTGTTTATGATGGATTAATGTTAAAAAAATATGCTTAGGAGGCTTTTATTGTTTATTAGCTCAGTTTTATTTGTGGAGTCATTTTTAATGATGATTTGTGCGTTAATAGATATATATGATAAAAATATTAGCTGGATTGGTTTTGTTTACGGCAGTGTTGCTGCTATGTTTGTTGGCGTTATTTTAACTTTTATTGCTTATACCAGAAAGCGCGCTACTCGCACATATGAGATAAAAAAAGCAAATGCAGTTTTCTCTATTGGTTGGCTTGCGTCAATTCCGTTTGGAATTATACCATTTTTAATTAACAACCCCGATATTAATGTTTCTGGCGCAATATTAGAATTTACATCTGCTATTACAACCGTTGGTCTAACGTTTTATTTGCGCGATCCAAATATCTCGCATGGTTTGCTTTTTTGGCATACAATTTTGGCTGGCATTGGTGGTATTGGCGTTATTATAATATCATGTATTGTAATGAATGATGACGAGCAATTTGACAGCTTGTCTCACTTGGCAAAAATTGAATTTGGCTCGGAGGTTAATTTAAGGGTTTCTTCTTCCAATAAATTGGCAAAAAACATTATACTTATTTACGTAACAATAATGTTACTATGCATTTTATGTTATCGTTTATTTGGTCTAAGTACTTGGGATGCGATTTGTACTGGCATTACAACGGTGTCAACTAGTGGGTTTGTTCATTATACCGACATACATGACCTACTTACAACTAACAGTTTGCTAGCTGTTGCAACCGTTTTTATGGTGCTAGGTAGCATACCAATGGTGCTTTTGGCGAAATCTGTTTTTTCGTTTAATTTTAATATTTTAACCCGCTCCGAGCAGGTTAAATGGTTTATGCGTTTGTTGGCGTTATTTAGCATATTTGTTATATGGAAAATGTTTTCTCAAATTCATATTTTTAGCATTAGTTCTATTTTTATATCTGTTTTTCATGTAGCGTCAGCAATGACAACAACCGGCTTTAACGATTTATCGTTTTTTACTGGTAAATTTGGTATAAACAGTGTATTTGGTTTGTTGTTTTTAATTACTGTATTTGGCGGGTGTGTTGGCTCTACAACTGGTGGTGTAAAAATGTCAAGGCTTCTAATTTCTGTTAAGGGTGTAAAAAAGTTACTTCTTACAAGAATTACCCCTTCTAAAATAACGGTTGTACGAATTAATAACAACCCTGTTAAAAGCAGGGCGGTAGAGGACGCTTTGCTTTTTATTTTTTTGTATGTTACAACCTATATCGTTGTTGTGTGTTTGATTTTATTTTTAAGAGAACCTAACTTAGGTGAGGCATCTAGTTTAGCCCTTTCTTTAATAACAACTTCTGGTATGCGAGGTAGCGAAGTGTTAAATCTTTCTAATAATTCTAATTTATCCATAACGCAGATAGTTTCGTCTATTGTAATGATTATTGGCAGGTTAGAGCTGATATCTTTCTATACCTTATTTTCAAGAAGGTCTTGGGCATTTAGGTAGGTTTTTATTTTATCAATATTTATTTATGCGTATAAGTATACTTGAGCACGTAATCTCTCGTCACAAAAGAGCTTTGGGTACTTTTTTATTTTGCATGTTTGGTTTTTTTGGCGTTTTACTTACTATTGTTGGTAAATATGCGATAAAAAAAGCCAATCTTGATCCGATGCTTTTGATGTCGATGAGATATGTAATTTTGTTTCTCTGCATATTGCCTATATTAATATACCGTAGGTTTAGTTTTTTACAAAATTTATCTAGTTTGCGTTTAAATATATTTAAAGACGTACTATTAGCGGTTGCAGCGTTAATTTGGTATAAATCTGCTGTAATGATTCCTATTAACAACGCTATAACAGTTGCATTTTTAAACCCAGTATTTGTTCTAATAATAGACGCAATAATTCGTAAAGAAATGATACCAATTCCTGTGCTTATTGGTGTATTTGTAAGCTTTGTAGGTATTTGTTTTGTTGTTGGGTTTGATATCAGCGCTTTTAATAGTTCGTTTTACCCTTATTTATTAATACTTTTGGTATCATTGTTACGGTCTGTGAGTGCTATAATTACTAGCAAGGTTGTTTGTCAGCAAAATTTAAAAGATATTTTTTATTCTGGCATTACGGTACAATTTTTAATTGCTACGGTTGTTTTACTTGCGAATAAAAGCAGTTTGCCAAATTATTTATCTATGGAAGGTTTGTTTTTAATCTCGATTATTTCTGCGTTGTTTGGTTTGTATTATTTATGTTACTTAATGGCGATTAAGTTAACAGATTTATCTTGGTTACAGCCTTTTGATTTTTTAAGAACAGTATTTTCTGCAATAATGTCTTATATTATACTTGGTGAAAGCTTGCATTTTACAAGTGCTGTGGGGTCTTTATTAGTTATAGGTGGCGTTTGGTATGCAGCTAAACACGGTAAGAAATTAGTAAAAAATAATAATTAATTAAGCAAAAAGTGTATGTTGTCAAACAGAGTTAAACAGTTAGCACCTTCCCCAACAATCGCAATGGCGACAAAGGCAAAAGAAATGATTGCAAGCGGTATAAAGGTTATAGATTTAAGTTTAGGCGATCCTGTTTTAGATCCCAGTTATTGTGTTCCTCAGCATATTAAAGACGCAGCAATTGACGCGCTTAACAATAAAATGATATCTTACACAGCTTCTGCTGGCTTACCTGAGCTAAGACAGGCGATTGTTGATTCTATCAAGCGATATAATGGGTTAGAATATTCTATTAAAGATGTTAGCGTTGGCTCTGGAGCAAAGCAACTTATATTTAACTCTTTTTTGGCAACTATTAACCATGGTGATGAGGTAATTTTACCATGTCCTGCGTGGGTATCTTATTACGATGTTGCAACAATGTTTGGCGCAAAATGCGTTAAAGTGCACACCTTAATGGAGAATGATTTAAAAATTACCCCTAAGGAACTTGAAGCCGTTATTACGCCAAAAACGAAGTGGCTAGTTATAAACTCCCCAAGTAACCCAACTGGCGCTATTTATACAAAAGAAGAATTAAAAGGTATAGCGGATGTATTACTTAAATACCCCAATATTTTAGTTATGAGTGACGATATATATCAACATTTGATTTTTGACCAAGATATGAAGTTTTATAATATCTTAATGGTCGAACCTTTATTAAGGTCTAGAACAATCATAATTGATGGCGTTGCTAAGTCTCATGGTATGACGGGGTGGAGAATTGGTTACGGTATAAGTTCAAATATCGAGCTGATATCAAAGATTAACAATGTTCAATCTCAGTCAACATCTAACGCTTGCACTATCGCACAATATGCAGCTATTGCAGCTTTAAAAGATGACAACCAAACTGCAAAGTTATTTATAAAAAACATTGCCAAAAGGAAGAAAATTTTTATTGATGGCATTACTGATAGTAGGGTTAAAATGAATGACCCTAAGGGGGCTTTTTACGTTTTTGCAATGATAGAAGACCTTATTGGTAAAAAGTGGAACGACATTGTTATAGAGTCGGATTCTGTATTTTGTGAATTAGCATTAAACCAATATCATGTTGCGTTAGCTGCTGGTTCTAGTTTTGGCATGGATGGTTATTTTAGAGCTTCTCTAGCTTCTTCAGCGGAAGATATTAAAACTGGCGCAGAAAAGTTAAACCAATTCTGCAAAAAGATAAAATAAGTGTTTGATATATTTATATATTAACTTTACAGCCTTATTATGTTAAAATGTTTTAACATTGTATACCGTTGTTAGTGTTTTGTAACTACATTACACAAGCGTGTAAGTGTTAAAATGCCATGTTGGCAAATGTCTTATGTTGCAATGTTTCGGTTAGCTCTAGTTTTGGCATGGATGGTTATTTTTAAAAAGTAGGGACGCTATAAGTATTTGCTACTGTTTAAAATAGGTTATATATGTTTATTTAGCATTTTAATTTTTTACAACAATTTAATGTTGCAACTGTAAACTATATTATAAGCGTTGCTAGTTTTACTGACTGTTATTTGTATTAATTTACACTAACTTGTTTTATGTTTAGTTTAGTCGTTAGAGCTAACGATTGTAACTTTATGTTCTTTTTCTTTTTCTTCTAGTATTACCTTAAAGTAGTTATCTTTAAAACCTCTACAGCTACCAGCAAATACGTTTGTTATTGTTGGTAAAGTAAGTAATAATATCCCAGGGAACATGTCGATTGTGCATAAAACCTTGTTTAGTTTGTCTTTGGTAAAATCGGTCGATTTAACAGTGAACTCTCTAACATAGTCTTTATACACATACGAAACGTCGTATTCTGGGTTAATTTGTAGTTTTACAGTTACTGGTGTGCGACCAACAAATTTACCTTCTACGTAAACTCTTGCTCCTTCTGGTTCGCTTTCGAAATTAACATTTTGATGTTTTCTACCAAATATTGTAGCACAACCGCTTAAAGAAATGCACAATATTGACACTGTTAGTATATTGATTAGTGACCCAGCTAATGCAAAATATAAGCTTTTAGATAAAGATTTGACAGGAGCGCTAAGTGAGTATTTTACGTTGTACACCATAATGAAAATTATTACACTAATATCGCATGATATATTAGATACATTGTGCCATATATTGGGTTTTTAAAATGTCAAGACTGTTTATTAAATAATTTAAACGCAATATCAAAATATATTATAAA
>JAERRN010000079.1 GCA_016735445.1 Rickettsiales bacterium
ACTGCTAACAGTATGTAAGTTCGGAAATTAACTGCATATTACTGTTAAACGTTAATTATAAAAATTGATTATAAAAAATTACCAGATGTAAATTTTTGCTATAATTACATGACTGTAAAAGTATAGCATTATATATTATATTTAACATATTCTGTCTTATGAAGGAAAAAGAAAAAACAATTATTTTTGTTTATTCGGGTTATTTAGCACAATTAGGCTTTGGCTCTAGGGTGGTAAATGCAGAAATAATGCAAAACGAAAAAAAACTAACAAATAGCTTTGTAAACATGTTTGTGCAAAAGTTTTCACCCAGCGCAAAAGATGACCAAAGTAAAAACGAAAGAATTAAATTAACACAGCAGGAAGAGTTACATTTTTTGCAGGAAGTAAATAGTTTGCAAAATAAAGAGGTGAAGCATTTTTTTGCAAAGTTACTTAGTGTGTTTAAAGCAACCGTTAGAACAAACTATTTTGTTGACGATGGTAAAAAAAGCTACCTATCTATAAAGGTTAAAAGTGCTCAAATCGATGGAATATCGAAACCATATTTATTTGCAGAAATATTTATTTATCATAACGACTTTGAAGCGGTGCATTTGCGTAGTAGTTTAATTTCTAGAGGTGGTTTGCGTTGGTCAAATAGAGGAGACGACTTTAGAACTGAAGTATTTGCCTTAGTAAAGGCGCAGATTTTAAAAAATTGCGTTATAGTGCCAAGTGGTTCTAAGGGTGGTTTTTTTATTTTAAAAGATGAACCATCTGAGGAAGATGTTGTAAGATGTTATAAACATTTTTTAAAAGGAGCATTAGATATTACAGATAACATTGTTAACAATACTGTAGTTCACCCAAAAGACGTTGTACGTTACGACGGTGAAGACCCTTATTTAGTTGTTGCAGCAGATAGAGGAACTGCCTCTTTTTCTGATCACGCAAATAGTGTTTCGCAAGAATATAATTTTTGGCTTGGTGACGCATTTGCGTCTGGCGGTAGCGATGGCTATAACCATAAAGAACTAGGTATAACCGCTAAAGGTGCTTGGGAAAGTGTAAAATGGCACCTTTTAGAGCGTGGTATCGGCATTGAGTCAAACACCGAAGAAGATGTGTTAAAACAAACAATTACAGCCGTTGGTATTGGTGGCATGTTGGGAGATGTTTTTGGTAATGGACTGATATACAGTAGTAACATAAAATTATTAGCATCATTTAGCGGTGACGCAATTTTGATTGATCCAGATCCAGATCCTATAAAAAGTTTTCACGAGAGAAGTAGATTATTTAACGATGCTAAAAATGCTTCTTGGAGGAACTACAGCCCAGATCTTATTAGCAAAGGTGGCGGTGTGTTTAGCCGCAATAGTTCTCAAATTCCATGCTCTGAAGAGATGAATAAAATGTTTAATTTTCCTGATGGGACAAAAAATGTATCTACAGAAAAACTAATAAAAGCAATATTAAGACTGCCGGTAGATTTACTATGGAGCGGCGGAGTTGGCACATTTGTAAAAGCATCACATGAAACTCACAAAGATGCACAAGACAGTGTAAACGACACAACTAGAATTAACGCAAATGAGCTAGGTGCAAAAATTATTAGTGAAGGAGCTAACCTAAGCCTTACACAAGCGGCAAGGGTAGAGTACTCAAAAAATGGTGGCTCGTGCTATACAGATTCAACAGATAACGTTGCTGGGGTTAATTGCTCTGATAACGAGGTAAATATTAAGATTTTATTACAAGACGCTTTATTGGCTGACAAAATTAACCGAAGTGAAAGATCGAGTATATTAAGAAACGCAGAGCAAGATGTTGTGGAAGGTATATTATCTAACAACCATAGGCAAGCTGGCGCAATAAAAGCAATACATTGTCTTGATGTAAGCCAAAATATAAGTACTTGCAGTAGAGCATTAAATAGAATGGTTGCAGAAGATATATTAGACCTTGATGTTAACATAATGCCAGATAAAAACGAGTTGTTATTAAGGCAAAGCAAAAAACAAGGATTTGTTCAGCCAGAAATATCTGTTTTACTTTCACACGCAAAATTGCGGTTTAAAACAATATTTCAAAAAGAAGAAGGATTATCTAAAGAAAACATATTTCATTCTTACCTATTATCGTACTTTCCTAAAAAAATACAAACAACGTTTTTAAACGAAATTAACAGACATAGGTTAAAAAAAGAACTAATTGCCACAACAATAGCAAATGAACTTGTAAACACATTTAGTTTATCTTTTTATGATTACATCATGGAGGAGTCTACAAATGCGTCAATGATGGATTTTTTAAAAGTATATTCATCAGTATTAAAAGTAATAGGTTTGCAGTTAATAATGGATAAGTTAGAAAAGATATCTTTCTTAGTTGGTATAAGTGTTAGGTTTAAAATACTATTCGCACTTGAGGATGTTATTAAAAAAGCCATAGTTACAGTGTTAACAAGCTCGCCTAGTGGTTTTACTGTAAATAAAAATGTATTTAAAGCTATAACAGAAAAAGCATTATTAAGGTCTAAAAATGGTCAACCTCAGCGGTCTGCAAATTGTTTATTAGATCAAGATTCTATAGATATAATAAACAAATACGACCCAAGTTTGGTAAGCGGTGACAAGCATACAATTGGTATTGCAGATTGGCACCATGTACAAAGCGAAATAGAAAAGCTTTTTAATTAATTACTAAATTTACTTTTAACAAATATGGTAATTTAGGTAAAATATAAAATATAACAGGTAAAATATTAATGCCATAATTAATATATTTTACAGTAATTTTATTGGGGAACAAAAAGTTTGCAATTAAAACAATTTTAACAACGTTCCCTTTTGCAATTTTTATAATTTTTATAATTATAATTACATACCGCAATAAAGGTATATTACAATTGCAACCACTTAATAAACAATACAGTGCAAACAAAGGTAAACAGTATCCACTATATCAACAGGTAAAAAACTAGTTATCGTTATAAAGTAAACTATAACACAATAAATCCAATAATTATATACATGCACTGTAAGACCAACAGCGCCTATTGCACATTATATTATGCATATATATTGTGGCTATTTTGATATATATTTAGCAATGTTGTTACAGTAACGGTAGCATTTTGTGACTTTTAACGTTATACTACAATTGTTGTAATATTACAACAAAGACATACCGCCGTTTATTGTGTAAAAACTAACCCTAATAACAATATTTAACGCTATAGTAAATTTTTTGTAATAGTTTATGCGGTTTATAACGTAATTACATTGTGTTATAAATAACACCGTTTGCGGTAAGCATTGGTAAATATGTTTAAATATAAAATGGTAAAAATCTAACCATACAATAAAGCTGTTAACATTTATGTTGTTGTTAGGTCTTAAAATCATGTTTCTGCTAGGTGTTAAAAAGCGCTGTTAAGTGTGTAAATAAAAACAATGTGGCTACCACCCGATAGCTTACCGATTTATATCTATTATTATATGTTTTTTGCTATACTTTGCGGTTTATGTGGTTTTGTAATCGTATACTGGGCAGTAGGTGCTTTAAAATATTATCGCAAAGCAACGCAGTTATTATAAAAATAATAAAAATGTTACGGTTATTTTTTTTGTAAAATAAAAATAATAATTAATTTTATTGCAATTCATTATATAAATGCGGTAAACGTACTAAACATTTAATTTATCAACGTTGCATTGATAACTAGAACAATACATTTATATATAAATAGTTTTTCAACATGAAAAGTGAGGTAAATATGGTGAATGTTAAAATTAGCCAAGATGACATGCGGTTATATAATTTTATTACCCCAAAAACAAAGGTGCTGTTTGCTCACCCAAATAATTACAGTTCTTTGCATTATTTGGTACAGCACAAAAAAATAGCTCTTCATGTTCTTGATGTGCCAATAACAAATTTAAAAACAGTCACACAGGCGGGAGGTATTTTTTTACAAGGGGATATGAACAAGATATCTAAAATAATAAACCCACAAGAATTTGACTTAGTTGTGCTAGGAGATTCATTTTTAAAATATAACGATATTGTTGGCGTATTGCAAAAAGCAACTACACTTGGTAAATACTGCTTAATTGAATTTAAAAATAAATCTACATTACAAAATAGGATAAATTTTTTAATAAATGGTACCATATTTACCAAAGAAGACAAAACCAAATGGTACAAAAACGGCTTTCAGTATAGCTGCACTTCCAGCGAGTTTATAAACTTGTGTATTTCAAATAAACTTTCAATCGACAGGGGATGTTTTTACGATTTTGCAAATAAAGTGACAAATATTTATTTAATCACAAAGTTACCATCTTTGTTTGCAAATAGGTTTTTCTTTATTATCAGTGCCGACAATACAGTAAACAAACAAGCTACTGTCGATTGAAAGTTTATTTGAAATACACAAGTTTAT
>JAERRN010000077.1 GCA_016735445.1 Rickettsiales bacterium
TAAGTCTGTTTTTTATTTCAGAACCATACAAAACAGCAAGAGACTTAACGCCGATTTTGATATCGTGTTCTTTATCTTGGTACCCGTACATTGTGTCGTAAACACATGTCCAATAAATTATGCCATAAACATATCCAATATACACAACCAATACACATTGCAACAACGCCAATACTAATTGTAACATTACAACCCGCATAAGCACAACACAACATAGACAACATAACGCATGGACAAAACACCCGCACAAATTACAACTACTAACGCAAGCAACTACTAAACTACTAACATAGGTAAAACCCCACATAGGCAACTAACATACCAATGTTTGAAACAAAACCAAGTACAAATTGTGTTTTATGTGTGTATTGTTTTGCAAATGGGCATATAAGTGTACCATCTGCTCCAGTTACAGCAATGTAAGAAAGATAGTAAAAAGAAAAAATAACGCAATGCTGTTAATTAGCGCTATAGATTTATAAATTAACAATAAACAAATTGCGGTAGTGGATATCTGTTTATTGTTAATTTGTTAATTGATTTTTAACCAACAAAGGAGCATTGACAATGTTATCGTCAGTTGTTACTTAGTAAGACCAGTATATATTGTTAAATTAGGTTAATTATAGGTCTTGCCATTTATAGTTTGTTACCTGTAATAGCCGTAGTAATTTTATTTAAAGCGCGTAATATGTTTAACTCCATTTCAAAAATAAAAGAGCAATTAAAAAGCAAAAAATCATCTATACAAGATGTTGTTGATAAATTTTACAAAGAAGCAAAAAAAAACAAATACAACCAATTTATAACAGTTTGTAGTCAAGAGTACGTAAACAAGCAAATACAAAAATCGCAAAAAATGCTAGACGACGGAACGCCAAGAGAGCTAGAAGGTGTACCAATTGCGGTTAAAGATAACATTTGTGTTGCAGATGTAAAAACAACCGCAGCGTCAAAAATGTTAGCTAATTTTATACCAAACTACACAGCGGAAGTCGTTTCCAGATTGACGGACGCTGGTTGCATTATTGTTGGTAAAACAAATATGGACGAATTCGGAATGGGGGTTAGTTCTGAAAATAGTGCTTTTGGGGTTATAACCAACCCAAATGTTAACCCAAAAGATGGTAAATTTAATTTAAACCCAGGCGGGTCTTCAGGAGGCTCCGCAGTATCTACCGCGTGCGGTAGCTCATTAATTTCCTTAGGCACAGACACTGGTGGCTCAGTTAGGCAACCGGCGGCGTTATGCGGTGTTTATGGCATGAAACCAACATATGGTTTAATGTCCAGACATGGAGTAATCGCATACTCTTCGTCCCTAGATCAAGTTGGTGTCATAGGTAAGTCAGCAGCAGATATTGGGTTATTATTTAACCAAATGTACGGTTTTGATGAAAAAGACTCTACTACAATTTTAGATGTGAAATCAAGATTAGGCAGTTTTACAGATCAAATAGGTAAACCAGTGTCCAATTACTCATTTGCTACATTAGACAGCTCTTTACTAGAAGGTTCTGATAAGCAAACATTACTTAAAATAGAAGAAGTTTGCAATGTATGCACCGAATTAGGCATGAAAAGAAAGCGCGAAATAAATTTCGATTACTTTCATCTAGCACCACCTACATATTACAGCATTTCAACCGCAGAGTGTTTCTCTAATTTTTCTAGATACGATGGTATAAGGTATGGACATCGTAGCGATAATCAAGTTGACAATATTAACGATATTTACATTGCCAATAGAACAGAAGGACTTGGTGATGAGGTTAAAAAAAGAATTGCAGTCGGCGCAATGAATCTTATAAACGATAATTATAAAGATTATTTTATTAAAGCAACAAAAGTTAGAATGCTCTTAATGAATGAGATGACAGAAGTTTTAGAGAAAAACGATATCATAATTGCTCCAGTTATTCCATCGTGTGTAGATATAATTGGAAAAGAAAAAGACCAAGTCTCTCTTTGCTTAAGTGACAGATTTACCTTCCCAGTTAGCTGTTGCGGTTTACCGGCTATAACAATACCATTCGGTAAAACAAAAGACGGGTTTTTGGTTGGCGTACAGCTAATATCGTTACATTTAAGAGATGATATTTTAATACAAGTTGCAGACGCTATAGCAAAAATAACCCAATAAACTAACTGGTAAGATTTTATATAAATATAATTCGCTCGTCTATTGTATTTATAAGCACTAACATTGTTATTTATGGTCTACTTACGATTTTATCGTAGGCGCCATAATTCTTTTACGCATAACAAAGTACTGTCCCCATTGATTTGAGGCTTTATTTTGTACCTGTTTTTCTCGTAGCTCTTCTGTTTCTTTATGTGTTACAGTCGAACGTCTGCCATGCGGTAAAGTATCTACATACTCAGGTGACGCATCAAACAAAACATACTCATCACCAACGGCACCAACGTTTGTTTCGTAGTAACTCTCTAAAAGCTCTCTTTCTTCGGCAGAGTTAATGTATCTTCTTTTTTTATTTTCGCCATTATACCTAACAACTTTATTGTTGTTAACAGGAGATGTGTTTATTACCGTTGCGTAAGATAAAGATGGCGCAAATGATACCATAACACATAGTAAGCACAAAATATACCCATAAAAACACAATACTTTGTGTAAGTTAATACTGTAAAAATCGCTATTATTAGAATTCAACATCTCTTTCAATATTTACAAAAACATCTTGTACATCAGGTATATTTTTTAATGTACAAATTAATTTTTCCACCTTTTCTTTAGTTTCTTGATCAACTTCTATAATGTTTTTTGGCTTCCATATTAAATCTATAAAAACCGAATCACTATATTTTTGTGAAACTTTTTCGTACACACTGTGAAGATTTTTTTTATTTACATAAAGTATATAAAAACCCGATTTATGTTCAAAATCTACACAATCAAGCTCGGTTGCTAAAAGTAATATATCATCTTCCGCACAAATGTCAGCTAAATAAACAATTGCCCCAAGGTGATCAAACGCAAATTCCACAGCTCCGGTTTCGGTTAGGTTACAGTTTAGCTTTGCAGCTGTCAAACGAATAGAACTTGCACTTCTGTTGCGGTTGTCAGTTAGTGTCTCGATAACGAACAAAGCCGTTCCCATACTTATATTGTATCTAATCGACTCTAATGCATTGGTGTCTTTATTTAAGCTACTGTTAATTGCGTTCTCTATTGTATTTTTTGGGACACAAGCTCTTTTTGCTTCGCTAATCGCAACACGTAAAGAAGGGTTTGAGTTTGGATCGGGGTTAAATCTAGCTGTAGATGCTATTCTTTTTGCTAATTTTGCAAAATTACTACCTTTTTTTATGTCTTTAGCAGACTTGCGGTGCTTTATATTGGCGGCGTGCGAATGACCAGCCATTGTAAAAAAACTAAACTAAACGACAACAATACTAATAATATATTGTGATAACCTTAAAATCAACTAACTAATTTATGATTTAATCGTTATAACTTATTAGTATAAAAATGGATAAATCACACTAAAGTAAAGATGTAAAAAATTATATCGCAACACATAGGCTAATAAAATCGTTATTAAATAGCAATGCATATTCCAAAATTAGTCTTCCATTAATTCAAAAATAGAAGATAAACCATTTTCATCAATATAAGATCTAAATAATCTTCTTTGACTACTTATAATGTCTATATTATTTACAGATATATTAGTAATCTTACAATCCTTTAAATCTTCAGAGATCGTTACGGACAGTATTAATATTATATCTGCGGTTTCGTTAAAGCCCTCAATAGGTGCGTCTGCAATATCGTAAATTATGTCAAAATTTCTGTTAGATACATGAACAGGGTGTTTTCGCATTTTTACATTTTTATACGGTACCAATAAAGCAACGCCAGAATTAACCTTTAAATCGTTAAATAAAAATACACGAAATTCCTGTAAATATTTTTCTTTATCTTCCTCACTTAGCTCTTTAAAATAAGACCCTAAAACCCGCTTAGAAATTTTATTTAAATCCATTTCTTTGGCAATAAAACCAACAAGCCTTTCAAGTTTTTTATCTTTAGAATTATCGCTATTTTCTTTTGTTTCTTTATATAGATTCTCTTTTATCATGTTACCGTACTCAATTACGGCTTGGCTATAACGTTGTGAGGCAAACGACACCTGCGATGCTAACAATAAAAAAGATAACAAAACAAACTTAAACACTGGAATAGTAAAATTTCTTCTTAAAAGATGCATTATGTATTTATATTAATTGTAATATTTAATAGCTAGATCCCCTTTTTACGTTAAAGGATTATTTAGACGGTAAAAGACATTTATATTGGGAAGCTTTTTAAAAACCCGTATATAATAAAAATTAACCGCTTTTACTATTTTAATAATACCACCTTACTTATGTATAGGTTTGCAGAGCAACAACCAAAATAACCGTTTATAAACTGGTAAACTAATAAAAAACTTACCTATACAGCGTTTGCCACTAGATAAACAACGAAACCACTTAACGAAAGAAACAACAAAGTTGTTTTTGTTTTATAATGTTGCTAAATTATATTTATAATAAACATTTAAATTGTAACTATTTAAATTATAACTAAGTTGAGTTGATAACAATTTGGCAAATTTGCTAAATTTGACAAAAATTAAAACAACAAATATAAAACAATACCCCATAGAGACGTTAAAAAAGAAAGATTTAATTTCAAGTATAATTTAGCAATGTTGAGATAATAATAATTAAAACGCTAAACTATATAATAGTTATCACTTCGCGATCAACATGGCCATATCAAGCATCCTAACAGAAAAGGCCCATTCATTGTCGTACCAGCTTAAAATACGAAGTAAATTACCTACAATTTTTGTTTCAAGCAAATCAACAACAGTGCTAGCATTGTTATGGTTTAAATCGATAGACACAAGAGGCTTGTCAGTAAAAGACAACGCATTGCAAACACTTTTTTTAGCGGCGGACTCTATTAAGTTATTAACACGTTTAACGTCTACATCAAGGTTTGTTTTTATAATAAACGAGCAGTCAATTAAAGAAACATTTTGAGTTGGCACCCTTATAGCGCTACCGTTTAATTTGCCTTTTAACGAAGGTATTACAAGGTGCATTGTTTTTGCAGCGCCAGTAGACGTTGGTATCATAGACACAGTGCACGACCTTGCCCTCCTTGGGTCTTTATGTTTACCATCTAAAATATTTTGATCATTAGTATATGCGTGAACAGTTGTTACAAAACCAGAGACTATTTCAAAGTTATCGTGAATTAATTTAGCAATTGGCGCCAATGCGTTTGTTGTACAAGACCCTATAGAAACAATATTATCACCCTTTTTAAAAGATTGCTCATTTGCGCCAAATACAATTGTTGGTATTTCTTTGTCTGACGCGGGACAAGATAAAACAACACCTTTAGCACCATTTTGTAGGTGAAATTTTAATTCGTTTATCGACTTAAATTTGCCAGTACATTCCATTACAACGTCAATATTGTCCCATTTAATATTTTCAATATTTCTTTGCGATATTATATTGACGGGGATATTATTTATAAAAAATCTTTGCTCAGACTCTATTTTAACATCGCAAACAAAACGCCCATGAGTCGAGTCAAATTGTAATAAATGTAAAAGCTCTTCGATTTTAAGAAAAGCATTAATTTGTATATAACTTACATCTGTATACTTTTCCTCAAATATTGCTCGCAATACACAACGGCCAATTCTGCCAAATCCATTTACGCCAATTCTCATTTATACAAGAATAAATTTAATTAAATTTACTATATATAAATGGTAAAGCATAAAATAATTCTATTGCAAGAAAATATTATATACGGTATTATCCACATACCATTACCAAACACGTACGTACATGTAACCGTTAACCGTGTACGTTATTACTGGTTGTTAATATTTTTAAATTTTATAGAAGGTGTTAACTTGCTAGATGTTTTAATTTTATTTGCTATTTTAACTATAATAGCCTTTTTAAAAGTTAGTGATGTTTTAAATCCTAAATTTACAGCACGGACACACGGTACGTAACCTTTTTTAGCAATATTTGCTATTTTAACGGGTAAGAGCCGTTTGGGTCTATGTTTGTAGCGTTTATTGTA
Organism: Rickettsiales bacterium; assembly: GCA_016735445.1. Lineage (GTDB taxonomy): Bacteria > Pseudomonadota > Alphaproteobacteria > Rickettsiales > Deianiraeaceae > JAERRN01. The sequence continues at coordinate 6,128 of JAERRN010000077.1, forward strand.
TTTTGCTAATTTTCTAGTAGTTGAAAATCGTTATATCGTGCCATATTAACACCGTTACCTTTAAAATTAAAACACACATTGCTTTGGTGCTAAATGTATTGTTAGGTAACTTTACAATTGTTTAGATTTAACTTAATAGGGGCAAAATTGTATATTAGGGTTATTTTTAACTAGCTAGTCAGTTAGTTTTGTACGTTTTGTTTTCTTGCGTAAACAAAAGAATAGTTGTAATTCATTATATAAGTAAATGTATATAATAACTGATTACATGATTATGTTAATAAGTAAGTGTAAAATTTAAAACATAATAAACTATTTTATTTAAACCGCTAAATCTATATTTGGTTAATTTATATTATTTATTATGACAAAAAAATACAGAATTAGCTTTTATAAAGCTAGCGATGTTCTTACAAGAATGATTGGCAACTCTTTAAAAAGAAGGGGTTTAATCGATTTTCAACTGCTAGAAAATTGGCAAAATATACTAAACGCTATAAACATAGACCCAAACGGCTCTTATCCTGTTAAAATAGCAAATATCACTAAAAAAGGTCGCGTACTGTATGTCCGTTCTATAAATTTAGGATTTAAAACCTCACTAACTTTTAAAAAAGCTATTATAGTTGAAATGGTAAATAAAATGCTAGATAGTTCAAAGCAGATTGTAGATATAAAACTAACAAGATAACGCCAACATGTATTACTCATACATACAAACATAACTTGCATTAACTTGTTTTTTGACATTTTATTATTACCACATTACCGTTAGAGTTGTTTTATATTAAACTTTAAACTTAAATTCTAAATCATTGTCACCTCGTACACTTTGTTGTTGATAGTTTTATTTATTATATCAGCGGGGTTAGTAATGTAACTTGCTTCTATATTGTATATGGTGTTAGGGTAAATTTCTTGCGATTTTTTATATAAATTATTTAATTCGCTACATTGGGTTTGTATTTTTTTTGCCACACCATCGCACAATATTAAGTCTAGGCAATTTGGTTTAATATAGTCTATTATCGTACTTGTCGAGCCATAAAGTAATGATAAATAAGTATAAAATGGTGCATTTTGAATATTATTTACGATAGCGTTAAAATGTAACGATTCTATATCTAACCCAAGCTCTTTATACTTTTTTATAAAATTATCAATTATCTCATTCGTACGTAGGGACTCTGAAATTGGAAATAGCGTAATATCGTGCAGTTGCTTAATAATGTTTTGAGTTACCAGATTATAGACAATAATTTTATCTATAACGTCTTCATTAAACATAACTCTCACACCGCTGTTTATAGTGTTTGCAATGTTTAAAATTTCCCCACATAACGATACTTCGCCAACCTTTCTTGCGTCATCAACCGAGGTGTACCCATTGTTTACCAACGCATTGCGTAAGTGTATTAAATTATAACAGCCGCCTTTTTTAACTTGTAACAAACTTTCTTGCAATCGTTCTTTTGGTATTGTTTTTGTTATTAACGACATAGGCGTTGCGATTATAATTTGTTTTAAGTCTTGATTTGTTAAAATGTTTGCCAAACTTGCAACTCTTTGTTGCTGAATATCCAAAGTAGGGCTGTTGTGTCCAAAAGGTTCTATGTTTAATTCTGGTATTGTTGTTATACAGAAGTTGTTTGGTTGTAATAAAAATTTAAGATCATCTTCCATATTGTGCATTTCCAATACAGAATTAGTAATAATTAAAAAGTTTGCAAGGTTCGAATGCTCAACAATATTTGTTATGCAAAAAGGTAACTCTTCCGGAATGTGTATTGTTTTGATGTTTTTTTTAATTTCCATATACTTTATATTTATATAAAAAAGCAAAGTAGCAAAATTGTGTATTTAAAAAACTAAAATCAACTATAAATAGTATTAAAAATATTTTAGCAGATATAT
>JAERRN010000060.1 GCA_016735445.1 Rickettsiales bacterium
GTATTAAAACGCTATATATTAAAGGTAATAAAACGGTAAATTTTACTACCTAAATTAAGTTATTTTTTGATTATTTATCTATGCCTAAGCAAAAAACTATTTATTATATTAATATAATTACCTTATACTAAAAAATATAAAACAAACGCAAATTACCCGCTAATATTTACCGAATTACCAAAATCGTGATTAAAGTTAATTGGTTTTACAACATTACAGTGCCACGAAACACAATTGCCAGTTTTGTTGATTTTGCCAAACTTAGAACCATCATTTAAATTTTGAGTATTAACAAATAGTAAAGATAAAGCACTGTCCTCACTAGCAACCGCCGAGCTAACAAGGCAATTTTCAGCATCTTCAAAAGAAAAAAAACGCACTCTGTCTAGCACTAAAACACCTCCTATGTGTTCAATTTTGCTACAGTTACCACCGTCTATCCTTACATTGTAAATACCCTCTAAAAGCGTAATTACAGGCGTAGTACACCCATTGTTAATAAAATAAATATTAGCACTAGCGCCAGAAGTTGTAATAACAGATCTCGTACTAAAATTACAATTTTTAAAGGTGCAGTTACCTAAAAAATTACTATCAAAAGATACAACCGTATCACCGTCACCAGCGATAAAAGTGCAATTTTCAAATACAGCATTTCCGCCATAACCACCAAACAGTAAAATTGGCTTTGTGGGGTTTGCACCGTTTGAGTAAACAAAGTCATCAACAAAAATAATATCTCTAAAATAACAGTCCTTACATTGGCTGTTAAAAATTATTTGACCAACAAACTTAATACCGTTATCATTAATTATTGCCCTGTCGCCTTGCACAAACAAAGCGTAATCCTCTGTTATATTGGTTGGTAAACTATAATTGCCAGCGGCAACAACAAGCTTAGAATAATTACGAGAAAACAACAAAGCACTATGTAACGACTTTACAGGACGAATTAAACTACCTGTCCCATTTTTATCTACGCCAATTAAATTATCAACATAAACAGTATGCGCTAACTTATCGTCAAAAATACCCTCTATCGAATCTAAAATAGACGAATTGCCAGAATAAGCAATTGCATTTATAATTTGATTGAATGCCATAAAATACTTAAAAATAAATCATAAAACTATTACGCGCATCATATGTTTAGTTAAAAAATATTTACAGCGAAGCACTAAATTGCATTTTTATATTTTATCCACTCTTGCATTTTTATATTTTTACATACCTACAAACCTACAACAATAAACCATGTAACAATACGTAAATAAAGTACATGTAAAACAAAAACCAACAACCAGAAATATATAACAATTGCTTTTTATTATAATTGGTTATTTACCTACGTAACTAACGTTAGTTGCGCAACAATTTGCATTAAAAACAAAGCATGTTACGTGTTGTAAAATAACTTGCCAAATAATATAGCGGTTAAACAGCGATTATAAAATATTACAATGGAGCAAAAACAGGAAACTATAAAAATAGATTTACCACTTTCAAAACAGCAGGCAGTTCTTTACAAAGTAACCGTTGCTCTTGAGGACATACATTTTGACCAAACCGCATACCATGTTTCTTATGTTAGAATGTTAGATAGGGCAAGAGGTGAATGGTTAATTTCAATTGGCTCATCAAACGGTCAAATGAGTAGAGAAAGTAAATTTTTAGTAATATCGCAAATGCAAATAAAATTTGTAAAACCAGCATTGTTAGAGCAAAAATTAACGGTTTATACAAAAGTGCACTCTTTAACGGGTACAGGTTTTGTGTTTAACCAACAAATAAAAGATGAATCCGATAGGATAATTTGTAAAGCAGAGTACAAAATGGCAGCAGTAATTGGTAAAAAAGACAAAACATTTGCACCCTGTAGGTTACGAACGGAGTTACCAAAAATATATACAGAGGTATCTAGAGTTGTAAAATCTTGTAGCTAGTTACATTTTTACATCACCGCAATACGGTTATAAGTAAAATTGTAAAATTAGTAAAGCCATTCTGGTAAATTTTGCTTCCATAAACAAAACACCATCACTAGTATAAATATTGCAATAAAAAACCTTAAAAATCGGTTATTTAAAAAGCTGTACCGCGTAAAAATAAACCATGCGGATAAAAATAAAATTTAAACACAATAAAACGCACTGCAAAAAGAGGTAAATTAACACTATCAATATTAGATATATTAAACATGAGCATAAACTACGCTATAGCAAAAGAAAAGGCGACAAAATTGCTAAATTCACATTTGTACCACGAGCCACCAATAAACAGTATAGACATTGCTAACGGGCTAGGTATAAATGTTTTTAAAGGCACACTGCCAAACAGTATATCTGGATTATTAGATTACGAAAATAAAAGAATCATCATAAACAAACAAGACCCCATTGACAAACAAAACTTTACAATAGCACACGAGATAGGTCATTTTATACTACACTCAAAGTGGGTTAAGTCAAAAAATGGCAACATAATACTAAAACTAAATAGCTTTAACGATAACCAACAAGAACTAGAAGCGGATACATTTGCCGCAAATTTGTTAGTTCCATGTAAAATGTTAAGCAAATACTACCAAATAGCTACACATGAAGAGCTATCTGTTCTTTTTTGCGTACCAAGTCTTATAATAAGAAACAAAATTAACAAGCATTACAGCGGGAAAAGACAAAATAAATTATAGCAACAACACGAATGAGAAAGCAAAAAAATGCAAAATAAAAAAAATATAGATGATATATTAAAAAAAATAGAACCAACCCTAACAAAGGTAGACTCAGAAAGCTTTTGGTCAAATCATTCAAAAGAAGATGTTTGGTTAAGAGGTGAGTTATCTTTTCGTTCTAACGCAATCGAGGTAAGTGGAAGAGAGTCTTTTTTTAAACTAAGAAATAGGTATAGTTGGTGTATTATTGGATGGATAACAATGATAATTGTATTTCATATTCTAATAGTTCCACTTATTGGTTTAGGTGTATTTAATTTTAAAGACTACCCTTCGTTTCTTAATACAATTATGGTTGAGGATCTGATGCAAATTTTTGGAATGGGATTTGTGGTTGTTAAATTTTTATTCACAAATCAACCAAATGATGTCAATAATAAAATAGAAATAAAAAAGCAACAAATAAACTGCAAATAATATAGCCTAACAATCTTAATTAAAGAAATAAATATTCAGTATTGTATGTACAAAATAATGTACATTAAAATAAAAAGGCTAGCTAAAATTATATAATTTAACGTTAATACACCATGATAAACAATACATTTACACCGCGTTAATCATAGCAAAGCTTGTAATTGCTATAAACAATATAGTTAACTTAGAAAATAACTTTTGTAAACTGTCTTTTTTCTATCTTTTTCAAGTAAGCAATAACCCCTAAATAACAATGTCTAATTAAAAAGCGTACCATTGTAAACCAAGAAAAAAATTATTAAATAAACGCAATTTTATTTATTGTTCGTTACAATATATGCACCTTTTTACCCCTTATTGCGGTAAAAAACAAAATACTTACAATGCAAATGCGATTATATGTAAGTATTTATAAAATTGATAACAAAAAAAATTATTAATCTGCTTATTTGTTAAACATTGTTAGATATTCTAAATAT
>JAERRN010000010.1 GCA_016735445.1 Rickettsiales bacterium
AAATTAGCAATTTTTAACCTTAGTAATGTTTAACCTAAATAAAGATAAAATATTAAATAAACTTATGTTAATTGCTTAGTTTAATATTTATTAATATTTTAAAAATATATTTTATCACACTAATGTGCAACACTGGTTAGATTATGGTATTAAACCTATTTAACGCAAAACATAAGCCGGTTTTAATTATAAAGTGGATCGAATAAAATAGGTTTAATATTTATTTAAAACTCCAAAAAAACAAGAGAGGTAGTAAAATGAGTAAACACTGTAACAAGTTAAATAGTAAACCAGTAGAGACGTATGGTAAAATTTTTGCGAATAAAAATTTATTACCAGAGAATGGATATTAATGTCCTAATAATGAATCATAAAGAAAAAAGAATAATAAAACTATAGCCTTTGTAAAGCAGCCATGACCTACTCTCCCAAAGCTCAAGCCTAGTACCATCGGCGCTGAATAGGTTTCACAGTTGAGTTCGGAATGGTATCACGTGTTTCCCTATCGCTAAAACAGCTGCCTTACAAAGGCTACAGAAGTAAAGGTAATGTAGTGCAAGCAAATGATAGCTTATAAGCTACCCACTACGCAAACCAGCATCACATCATCCAGACATAATACTTTTATTTAGTTAAAAAACAATCGGACTATTAGTAATGGTCAGCTAAACGCATTACTGCGCTTACACATCCATCCTATCAACGTGGTGGTCTTCCACGGTCCTAATTGGGAAATCTAATCTCGCGATTGGCTTCACACTTAGATGCTTTCAGCGTTTATCCAGTCCATGCTTAGCTACCCAACGTTGCTTCTGGCGAAACAATTGGTACACCATTGGCATGTTCACCTCGGTCCTCTCGTACTGAAGGTGAGTTCGCTCAAATTTCCTTGCGCCCACAGAAGATAGGGTCCAAACTGTCTCACGACGTTCTAAACCCAGCTCACGTACCGCTTTAATGGGCGAACAGCCCAACCCTTGGAACCTTCTCCAGCTCCAGGATGCGATGAGCCGACATCGAGGTGCCAAACCCCCCCGTCGATATGAACTCTTGGGAGGGATCAGCCTGTTATCCCCGGCGTAGCTTTTATCCGTTAAGTGATGGCCCAACCTCTTGGAACCACCAGATCACTAAGACCTACTTTCGTATCCGCTCGACTTGTCAGTCTTGCAGTCAGGCACGCTTATGCCTTTGCACTCAAAAGCCGGGTTTCCAACCCGACCGAGCGTACCTTTGCGCGCCTCCGTTACTCTTTAGGAGGCGACCGCCCCAGTCAAACTGCCCACCATGCACTGTCCCAGTACCACTGAAATGGCACTTGGTTAGAATTCAGAAGCAAGAAGGGTGGTATCTCAAGGATGACTAAATCGCAACTAGCGTCACGACATCAACATCTCCCACCTATCCTGCACATCTTGCCGCTAAACTCAATACAAAGCTACAGTAAAGCTGCACGGGGTCTTTCCGTCTATCTGCGGGTAGACTGCATATTCACAGCCAATTCAACTTCACTGGGCATATCCTGGAGACAGCGGGGCTGTCGTTACACCATTCATGCAGGTCGGAACTTACCCGACAAGGAAATTCGCTACCTAAGGACCGTCATGTTTACAGCCGCCGTTTACTCGGGCTTCATTTCGGAGCGTGAACCCCTCCACTTAACCTTCGAGCACCGGGCAGGTGTCAGACCCTATACGTCCTCTTACGAGTTTGCAGAGTCCTGTGTTTTTAGTAAACAGTCGCAACCCCCACTTCTATGCTACCAACGAAAACGCAAATTAACGCTGGCCATCCTTCTTCCGAAGTTACGGATGAATTTTGCCGAGTTCCTTCAGGATACTTAGCCCAACACCTTAGTTTACTCAACCCACCCACCTGTGTCGGTTATCGGTACGGTCTATGCTGAAGCTATTTCTTGGAAAGAAAAAGACTGCGAAGCTCAATCCAATAAGCGCTCGCAAGCAGTTTCCTCCGTCACTTTCAGCTGGCCTAGGAATATTAACCTAGTTCCCATCGACTACGCCTTTCGGCTTTGCCTTAGGGGCCGGCTAACCCCGAGATGACTACCATAGCTCGGGAAACCTTGGGTTTACGGTGTGAGAGCATCTCACTCTCATTTACGTTACTCATGTTGACATTCGCACTTCTGATATCTCCAGTATCCCTCACGAGATACCTTCATAGACCTACAGAACGCTACGCTACCGCCCATTGCCTAAAGGCAACAGACTTGTGTCTTCGGTGCATCACTTTAGCCCCGTTACATTTTCGGCGCAAGGAAACAATAGACCAGTGAGCTATTACGCTTTCTTTAAAGGATGGCTGCTTCTAAGCCAACCTCCTGGGTGTATTCACTTCCTCACATCCTTTACCACTTAGTGATGACTTAGGGACCTTATACGACAATCTGGGCTGTTTCCCTCTCGACCATGGATCTTCTCACCCACAGTCTGTCTGCCATGCTATAACCTAAAAGTATTCGTAGTTCAGCTAACTTCAGTAAGACATTCCGTCCCCATCAGTTAATTGGAGCTCTACCCCTTTTAGGAAACACATAACGCTCTACCTAAATAGATTTCGCGTAGAACCAGCTATCTCCAAGTTCGCTTGGCTTTTCACCCCTACCCACAGTTCATCCGATGATATTGCAACATCAACCGGTTCGGCCCTCCAATGGGAATTACTCCATCTTCAGCCTGACCATAGGTAGCTCACTTGGTTTCGGGTATATTCCGAACGACTAAACGCCCTTTCAAGACTCGATTTCTCTTCGCCTACACCTTCAATTGGTTTAAGCTTGCCACTCAGAATAAGTCGTCAACTCATTATGCAAAAGGTACGCCGTCACCCCTAGAAAACTAAGGGCTCCGACTGCATTGTAAGCAATCAATTTCAGTTCTATTTCACTCCCCTCTCGGGGTTCTTTTCACCTTTCCCTCACGGTACTTGTTCACTATCGGTCGCTAGCTAGTATTTAGCCTTGGAGAGAGGTCTCCCCATATTCGAACGGGATTGCACGTGTCCCGCCCTACTCAAGTCATCCAGTGTTTTTTACCCTTACGGGGCTATCACCCTATATTGCTTAACTTTCCATTTAATTCTGGTTATTACACTGTATGCACTGGGCTGCTCCGTTTTCGCTCGCCGCTACTAACGGAATCTCTTCGATTTCTTTTCCTTCAGGTACTTAGATGTTTCAGTTCCCTGAGTCTCGCGCACCGTACCTTATTTATTCAGCACGGGCACCCTTAACGGGTGGGTTCCCCCATTCGGAAATCTGCGGATCAGAGTATATTAGCCACTCCCCGCAGCTTATCGCAGCTTTACACGTCCTTCATCGCCTTCTAGCGCCTAGGCATCCGTTGATTGCTCTTCGTATTTTTTTAACTAAGGTATTAGGTCTGAATTTGAAGCTGATTTAGCGCAGTGAGTAACCAATAAGGCTACAAACCGCTAATTAATATTAACTTAAGTATCAACAAAAAGTAGATACAAAAGCCTAAATGCAGTACATTACCTAATACACTCATTGCGGCTTTAAAACAAAAAGTTTTAATAACTCACAATAAGCTTTACTATTCTTTCTCTTCACGATGTATGTTGGTACAAAACCAACAACACGTCGGTACAAGTATTAATAAGTTTACTAACACAAACCGAACGTATTAAAAACGTGTAACGACAAAATAATAGTTGTCAACAGGTATTTTGGTATAAAGTTAAAGAAAGTACAAAAGATAACGCTAAAATAGATATATAGTGAGATATATAGTGAATAAAAAAATTAGAAATATAAAAACAAACTTTTGCCAAGTAACCATAAAATAGCAAGCAAAACAAGCCCTTTATAGGTAAACTGCACACTTAGTGCGTTACTGTTTGAGTTTGGTTGTTTACACAAAGAACATAAAGATAACACCTGTTTACACAAGGCTAAACGAATCAACGCTAGGTACTTATAAATTGCCAAAATAGTTTTACTTATAATGACGCTAACACATTTTGCAACCTTGCCAAACATTGCTATTGTGCTTATATATGCGTTAATTTAACACTATAACGTCACGCCGTTATAGTGTTAAATGTTTTATATTTACGTATTACATCATCAGACCGAGAAAGGTTAATTATAAAATTACTTAACGGTAAACTAGATATTAAGTTTTTACCATCTACCACGTTACAATTTGCTAAATTGCTAAGATTTAACACATTGTACTCACTAGACGTTAAATTAAATGGTCCAACAGAAACCCTACGCAAAGACACAACATGTCCAAATGTCCCTAAATTCCTTGCTAAATCTACGGCAAGTTTTCTTATATACGTACCCTTTGAGCACAAAACTCTAAAATCAAAAACATTTCCACCATCCCAATAAACAGTGTCAAAAGTTATAATTTCAACCTGTCTTGTTTTTTCTTTTGTTATAGCATCTAAAATATTACCGTCACAACCTTCCCTTGCTAAATCGCACAATCTTTTTCCGTTTTTTTTCAAAGCAGAGTATATGGGTGGAATTTGGTTAATAACTCCAATAAAGTTGGTTTTTATTTCTTTTTTTACATCATCAATTGTTATATCTTTTTGTTTTTTGGCAATAATTTTACCATCAATATCGCCTGAGTCAGTTTCTTCGCCAAATTTTACACAAAACAAATACTCTTTTTCCATGTTAGATGCGTTATGTAGTAATTTTGTTGCCTTACCGCAGCCAACAACAAGCAATCCCGTTGCAAAAGGGTCTAATGTGCCAGCGTAACCGCATTTTTTTACATTAAATATTTTTTTTACCAACTTTAAACAAGCGTTAGACGACCTACCAGCAACTTTGTCTAATAACAATATTCCATCCAATTTACTATTTTATAATTTGTACAAACTGTACAAAAACTACATATATAATATTAAAATAACACATAAAACAAACTACATAATAAAAACAAACCAGTAAGGCGACGTTGTAACGTTTGCCAAAAAGGTTATAACATTTTATTGTATTAAATATTTCGTTTAATTATTTTTTTTCAGCACTGATAACGCTAATAATTTTTTACTCTTTTACTGTGTATAATTAAAATCGCGTCAATATTAAATACTTATAAAAACACAACAAACCTATAACAACTAAATCAAAAATTTACTAGCATTTTAGTTTTGTCAAATATACCACCTTAACAGTTGGCTGGTTGACTTACTTATGTTATTGTCATATATTTATTGTCATATATAATTAACGCTTTTTTACAGATGGATCAACAAAATAACAAAAACAGCACAACGTATAAAGAATATATAAATAAAATTGCAAACACAGATGACGAATTGTTTGGTCAAATTAAAAACGAACTAAGTAGACAAAAAAAATACATACAAATGATAGCATCGGAAAACGCAACTTGGCCAGAGGTAATGCTTGCTCAAGGTTCTGTGTTAACAAACAAATATGCAGAAGGGTATCCGGAAAAAAGGTATTACAACGGTTGCGGTAATGTTGACCAAATAGAAAAAATCGCAATGGATAGGCTAAGAAAATTGTTTAAATGCGAATATGTTAATGTCCAACCACATTCTGGAACTAACGCTAATATGGCAGTGTTAACCGCCTTTTTACAACCACATGACACCTTGCTTGGTATGTCTTTAGACTTCGGGGGACATTTAACACACGGAAGTAAAGTTTCTATTTCTGGTAAATTTTTTAACGCACAACAATATAAAGCAAGGTTAAGCGACCATTGTTTGGACTACGACGCTATATTGCAACAAGCAAGAGAGGTAAAACCTAAATTAATAATCGCAGGATGTTCTGCGTACCCAAAATTAATAAACTGGAAACGCTTTAGAGAAATTGCGGACGATGTTGGGGCAATTTTACATTGCGATATCGCGCATATTGCAGGTTTAATAGCAGGAGGAGTTATAGATTCTCCAATGGAATTTGCCGATGTGGTAACAGCTACAACACATAAAACGCTTAAAGGGCCTAGGGGTGGTATTATTATGGCAAAAAATATGACATATGCAAAAAAACTAAACTCCGCCGTTTTTCCAGCTACACAAGGTGGTCCGTTAATGCATGTTATAGCAGCAAAAGCTGTAGCTTTTAAAAAAGCAAGCACACAAGAGTTTAAAAACTATACTGCGCAAATTATTAAAAATGCTAAAGCAATTGAAAAAGCATTTAAAGATAATAATATTAAAATGATTGGCGGAGGAACAGAGTGTCACCTTATACTTGTAGACTTAAGTGATAAAAAAATAAGTGGCGCAAAAGCATGTAAATTGCTAGAGCAAGCTGGCATAGTTGCAAATAAAAATGCAATACCGTTCGACAAACTAGGCGTTACAGAAACATCTGGAATTAGATTTGGCTCTCCTTATATAACGTCTATGGGAATGGGGGAGAAAGAAGCGTATGAATTAGGTGTTTATATATCAGAAATAATTAATATAGCGTCAGATATAGAAAACTTGCAAAACAAGCAAGAAATACAGGAAGTAAAATTACAAAATATAATAAAAAAAATAAAGGTAAAAACATTGGAACTTTGTCACAAATTCCCAATTTACAACGAAGATGTACTACTTTAATATTTTACCATCTTACCTTAAATAAGTCTTTTATTACATTGCCCAACAAAGCAAATGTTAAAATATTAGCTTATCTATAATAAAAACTTAATTGCTGTAATTGCAACTATATAACAAATATTACTGCGTATAATTAAGTAACTCAAGCAATTGTTTACTTAAAATACTATAACACTATAATGATAGTTGACTGTTTTGCAATTTTGTAATAGCATTATTATGTAACCGTATCGTGTAAACAAACAGACACCGCACTTAAACGCAGTAAATATAAAATAACCGCTGTGCCACTGGTGACGTTTTGTAATTTTACTACGTTGTTATAGTTGTTATAACTTTATATTATAAATTTTATTATGGGTAAACTAAAAACCGATCCATTATTTTTAGGTTTAACAAGGCCAGCAATGGTGTTTGGGGTATCTTTTTTATTCTTTGGCTTAAACATGATGATATCCGTCTCATACTTTGTTGTGACATCTGATTTTAGAATTGTACTTTTCGCAGTCTTTTTTCACGGTGCCGGCATGCTTTTAACAAAAAAAGAACCTCTAGCTATAGAGATTTTAATGGTAAAACTGCAAAAGTGCAACGGTGGGCAAAATAAAACTTTTTACAAAGGGCTGCATTCGTATGGTGTTTTTTAATTATTTTATAATAATTATACAATATTAATACCAACAATAAATATATCAACAAAGTAGCGCATTGCAATATTTAACCTACCTAATTTAACCTTCCTTTGGTTATTTTTAGCTTGCACTGCGTTAGTAACTAGTTGTCTTGTGGTTTAGTAACTTTACAAAGGTTGTAAACGTATGTTGTTTATTGCGCCACAAACAACATACGTTATATTGTTATAATGTAAAAAATAAACCCAAACATAGGTATAATTTTAAAAGAAAAAATAATTCTCAAATCAAATATCTTACTTCTTGACATATAAACTTTATTTATTTACATATTAAACAGCAGTGACCTAACGGCTATTACTTTTTTCAATATTTTTAACATGCAGATGCGAGAATGTGCAAAGGTTATATCTGTTGCAAACCAAAAGGGTGGCGTTGGTAAAACAACAACCGTAATCAATCTATCAACCGCTCTTGCTGCAGTAAGGCAAAAGGTGCTAGTAGTAGACTTTGACCCTCAAGGTAATATCGCTACTGGTTTGGGGATTAACAAAAGCACACAAAACGCAACAGTATACGATCTATTGTTTGACGCAGATCCAGAAAGTGTTATACGTCAAACAAGTATACCATTGCTAGACATAATACCAGCAAACCAAGACTTAGCAGCGGCAGAAGTGGAGCTTTTTGGAATGAAAGATAAACATTTAATTTTATCCGAAAAATTACAACCTATACTTAATAAATACGATTTCATACTAATCGATTGCCCGCCATCTTTAGGAATGCTAACAATTAACGCGATGACATCTTCCACATCAACCATTATACCGGTACAATGCGAATTTTTTGCACTAGAGGGTTTAGTGCATTTTGTAAAAACATTCGACACAATTAAAGAGAAGTTTAACCCATCACTAAAAATAGAGGGTATATTATTAACAATGTACGACAAAAGAAACAACCTAAGTAATGAGGTAAATAATAATGTAAGAAATTATTTTGGTAACCTTGTTTATAACACAATTATACCAAGAAATGTTAAAATAGCGGAGGCACCATCTCATGGAAAGCCAATTTTAACTTACGATCTTCACTGTCAAGGTGCAATTTCTTATGTATCGTTAGCAAGAGAGGTAATAAAGCAAAATGGCATTGAGTTGTAATAATAAATAATAGGTCGTAGATTATCATAAATAACCATTAAGGTTATTTTGCTGATTTATTGTTAAAATAAAAAAGTTTTTTTTAATACACACATGAAAAAAGAACAAGATCAAAACTCGGTATCAAACGAAGACCAGTGCAAAGTAAAAAAAGAAAAAAGATTGGGGTTGGGACGTGGTTTGGATGCATTATTTAGCTCTAATATAAAGTCGCATACAGCAATTAACACACAGAACGATACACAAAATATAGGTAAAGGGGAGCAGATAGTTATGACGGTAAACGTCTCCACTGTGTTCGGAAACAAAGATCAGCCAAGAAAACATTTTGACGAAGTGAAGTTAAAGGAGTTATCCGATTCTATTGTTGAAAATGGGTTATTGCAACCAATATTATTACAAAAATTTGATAACGAGAAGTACAGAATTATCGCAGGTGAACGAAGATTTAGAGCGGTAAAAATAGCAGGTTTAAAAAATATCCAAGCAATCGTTATTTCAGTCCCAAACGAAAGAAAAATTCTAGAGCTTGCCTTGTTAGAAAATATACAAAGAACAGATTTATCAATCGTAGAAGAAGCACGCGCCTATGCATCGTTAATAGAAGATTTCCGTTGTACACATGAAATGATTTCTAAAAAACTTAGTAAAAGTCGATCTCATATCACAAACTCGATAAGAATATTAAAAATGCCAGATTTTGTGTTAAATTTAATAGAATCTAACCAAATCTCTTTTGGACATGCTAAGGTAATAGCGGGGCTGGAAGATCAGTCTTTTTGGGCACAAATGGTAATTGAAAAAAACCTAACCATTAGAATGCTTGAAAAGGAAATTTTAAAAGAAAAGGAAATATTACAATGTGGAATAATAACCAAGCGACAAAGTGACGAATGTAACACAATGTTGGAAAACCAAAATAATCCAAACAAAGAACAAACACATACCAGAGAGCAGCAAAATTGCAAACCAGTAAAATTAGCGCAAATAATAACTGATAAACAAAATAATAGTAAGTCAAAAAACGGAAGTAATGTAAAAAATGAAACACTAAAAAAAGCCCTACATAAGCTTAAAAGTACACTTGCAACGTTAAACGCAACAATAGAAGTTGTAGAGGAAGAAAATGAAACAGTGTATATTTTAATGCATTGTAATAATAAAAATATAGCAACGCAAATGATGGAAAAATTAAGCGAATTAAGTGAGGTAAACATTGCCGACAACAAACACTCTGATGAGTTATAGTTTTGCCATAACAACGCAAACTATAAGTTGCTTATATATTTATATAAGCTATGCATGTTGTTAATGCACTTTTGTTATTAACAACGGTAAACGTGTGTACAAAAAAAGATTTGTCATAAATAATTGTCAAGTTACTAATTAATGATAATTATGAGTAATAGTAAAATTAAAAAAAGTGAATCACAAAATATCCCAACATTCCAAGAAATTATGCAATCTTTGCAAAATTATTGGGCAGGGCTTGGATGCGTAATGCTGCCATCGTTTGACCAAGAAATTGGCGCTGGAACGCTAAGCCCGTACACTGCGCTACACGCAATAACGGAAGATAAATTTAGTGTATGTTACGTACAAATATCGTCAAGACCAACAGATGCAAGATTTGGTCAAGACTCAAACAGATCTAGCAGTTATTATCAATTTCAAGTCTTGCTAAAGCCAATGGAAGACTTTGGCAATATACAAAATTTATTCCTTAAAAGCCTTAGTCAAATCGGTGTGGAGTTACCATTGCACGATATAAAATTTGTTGAAGATGATTGGAAGAATGAATCAATCGGTGCATACGGACTTGGCTATGAAGTTTGGTATGACGGAATGGAAATTGCACAATTTACATACATGCAAGCTATTGGAGGTATTGACTGCGCAATTGTGTCTTGCGAGCTAACATATGGACTAGAGAGAATTGCAATGTGTTTGCAAAATAAAAACTCTATCTTCGATATAATTTACACCAACAAACCAGACGGTAGCAAGATACTATATAGCGATATTCACACAAGACAAGAAGAGGTGCAACGGTCTAAGTATAACAGTTATTATAGTTCAGATACAAAAGAATTAAGACTAAGAATTGACAAAGATATCACTGAAGGTTTAAAAATGCTAGATGACACTATAAACCCAATGGTGCTACCTGCGTACCGTAAATGCCTATTTGCCGGTCATAATCTTAATTTATTGGATGCAAGAAATGCAATATCACCAAATGAAAGAAGAGATATTATACTGCAAATACGTAAACTGTGTCAAAAATGCACCTTAACACATATTAAAGATAAAAAACAGAGAAAGATAAAGTAACGTACAAAGCAAAAGCTAATAACATAAACGGGGAGTGCAATATAAATTTTTGATAAGATCTAAACAAATCTACCACATTGTAACCGCTACGGAGTATGTGTGGCAACAAACAAATAACGACAAAGCTTAAATCGTTATCGTAAGTAATTACATATCTTACATTCGTAACCCAAACAAAAAGCTAACTCACTAGAGAGCGGTAACAATACAAACTGGTAATATTAGCGCAAATAATAACTGATAAACAAAATAATAGTAAGTCAGAAAATGGAAATAATGTAAAAAATGAAACACTAAAAGCCCTACATAAGTTTAGAGATGTAGTTTTTAAAGGTACAGCTTGGCACACTTACAACGTTAAACGTAACAATAAAAGATGTAAGAGGAAAAAATAGAAACAGTGTATATTTTAATGCATTGTAACAATGAAAATATAGCAACGCAAATAATTGAAAAATTAAGCGAATTAAACGAGGTAAACATTGTTTAATGTTGTTAATCAATAACAATTATGAGTAATAAATATTGATAAAAACAAACAATGCACGATAGCTACGAAAAATCATCATCATTTATCATGTTATAATCGATCGACCCCATTGCCTTACCAGCTGCCACATTATTTTGTAAAAAAGCAACCGCCTCCATAAAAGAAAACTCCACCTGTTTTTCGGATAATCGCTTTTTTTTCTTCTTTAAAATATGCTTACTTATTAAACGAGAGTATGGTTTTCCACAACTCCATCCAATATCACTTTCATCTATCGATACAGTTGTGTATAGACATTTATCACAAATACCTAATGTAAACTTGTTATCGTTAGAATTGGTTAATAAACCATATAACTTTCTTCGCTCCGCAAAAGAATTAAGACTTCCATCCGGTAACCAAGTTTCATTGCGAACAATAACTACATTAGAAATAACCCCGTTATTGCTAGATTCGTAACCAGTAGTGTAAACAAAAAAACGCTTATATGGAGCTAAAACAAACATTTTACTTTCGTTAAAATACCCAAATAGATCTCTATTTTTAATAACAATACCCCTATTGCTAAAATAAGAAGGATCTGACGTTACATTTATGCCCTGAAACTTGCTAATATAACCAATATTAAGTAAAGAAAGCAACGTCGGCGCAAAGTCTAAGTGACTAACTAAAGCCCCTATTGTGCGAGGCTCTTCTTTTGAATTTACAATAATCCATGGTATTTTATTTAAATCTGGCGAAATAAAAAGTGAAGTTGCATTTACCTTTCCAGAAGAACCAATAAACACAACAATAGTGTCACGAAGACAATCCTCCTTTTTTATAACATTTAAAAGATGCATAATATTTCCATCTACAGTATTTGGAGAAACGCTACCACTGGAAGTGGAAAATAAATTAGAAGAAATATAGTAAACAAAATTATTGCCATTTTTAAAATCATGCAGTGCTTTTTTTGTAATTACCCTTGCTAAAAGCTCTATTGATTCATCGCCAACATTCCCGTTAAAATTAACCGACCTACCGCTTTTACCGTTATTCAATTGCGGTAATTCGTCAACATTGCGGTATAGAGACTCAAGGTAATTTAGCTCAAAACCAGATCTATAAAATATATCAATATCTTCAATTTTTTCTAAAGACTTATTTGTAAACGCTTTAACAGAGTAACCCTGACCTTTTAAAATATTTGGGAACGAAAACAAACTTCCGCTACCAGATAACGACTTGTCAGCGTTTATCGGTACAACAGAAAATAACATACTAAACAAAGATTCGCTTTTACGGTTAGACATAGCAAATGCACGACTAAAAACCAAACTACTGTCCACTAAAGAAGATAAATATGCCATTGATTTAAACCGGACACCGTTAAAATGATTAATACAATTTAAATTGTCTAACTGCACAATAATCATATTTGGACGTCTATCGCTGTCTTTAAGTTTAAACACTTTTGCACCTAAATCTGATTTAAAATCAGAATCACCACCAACAAAAAAAACATTTTTTTCGTTATTTACGTTCTCAACCAAAGCGCGTCTTATTCTATCTTGTGATGTAGGAAAAGAAACGTATCTATCTTCAAACTTCCATATAACTGCAAATTTTCTGGCAAATAATTCGTATAATCCGTTTTTAGATAAATTTATGACATATTTATTGTTAACGCTGTTAATATTATAGCCACCAAAAACGCTAGTAATGTCAAATCTGCTATTATAAATGTCTAAACTAAACAAAAAAGCTAAGCTAATAAGTAAATATTTTACAGAGGTAACGTCCAGATAAGGCGTATAATCGCTATTTGTAAAAGACATATTATACCTTTTTACAACTCTGCTAAATGCAATTGATGGTGCGCAAATTAATATTATAAAAAGTAAAACCACTATATACCAACCATAGCTTCGGTTAAACTTAAAAACATAAGACACCACCTCGCTAATATAAATAGTAAAATCGTAATAAAGCCTATCTCCGCTTTTTAGCCAAACAAATAACTCTAGCCAAAAAACTAAAACAACAAATGCAGACACTGTTGTAACAAAAAATAATAACCCAATTTTACCAATAATTGACTTTCTTAACTCGATAGGTATTATCGCAATAAGCGCAAACAAAAATAAGGCTATATGTGCGGCCACTATTATATCGTACATCGAACCAATAGCCAAAGACAAAGGTACAAGAAGTATTTTATAAGAAAAAAAGCGCTTTGCAGCAAAGCAAAAAAGTAAAATCCTTAAAACTAACTGTATAGCTACATATGGCCAAATAACGCCAGCTACACCCTTAAGAGAAACTAAAATTGTACGAACCCTAGATTCGGTACCTACCTGATAAGACATAATAGAATATCAAAAGTAAAAATAGTTACCATAATTAAACCGCAATGCAACGCATTGTAGAAATAAACAACAAAGAAAAATATAACAGTAAGGATAATAAAAACAAAATAACCTACTAGACATTTTAATTAATAAACCTTTTTAACAATACCGTAACAACGTAAAGCCCCCACTGTAACCGTAATATTATTTATCGTTAATTGTATTTTTAACTAATCTATTGCGAAAATAATAAGTAATAGCAACAAACGCAACAAGCAATAAACCAGCAATTTCTAAATAATAGAGAATAACCCGCTTGTCATGCGTTTCTCCAATTCTTATTCCAACACTAATTATTGCTGTATTAAATATTAATGCACCTAAAAATGTATAAAATATAAATTTAAAAATATTCATTTTAGATAACCCTGGTGGCAACGAGGCAACATGTTTAACAAATGGCAAAAAACGACCAATAAAAGTAAACAATGAAGAGTGTCTATTGAAAGCTTTTTCAAAATTATGAAATTTTTTATAATTAATAAAAAAATACTTCCCATATTTTTTTATCATATCGCGACCAAAATAAAAGGCGATAGCGTAGTTTAGCAAGGCACCTACAATAGAGCCTAGAGTACAAATACCTAATGTAATATAATAATTTAATTGATCGCAACCAATTAAGTAACCTGCAGAAAATAACACTATTTCAGCAGGAAAAAAAACAGGAATAGAAGTGCTTTCTATTGCCATTATAACAAAAAAACCCCAATAACCAGTATCGCTAGCAAAGGCAAGCAAAGAATTAGAAATATTTTCAATCCAAGACATAAAGTGAAATACTTATTTTTTAGTCTTTCCAGACACAAAACTCCCAACTAGGCCTTCAAAGTTAAGAGCTGACTTAGTAGATTGGAAAAAATCATTATTCTGTAACATCTCATCGTCACCGCCAATCTCAACACTTAAGTATTTAGCTCCTAATAATCCAGAAGAGATAACAGAAATAGATGAATCCTCCGGTAAATTAACACCATTGCTAACAATAATATAAACAATCACCTGCAAATTATCATCCAATTTTAAATCCTTAACCATACCAACTTTAACACCTCCAATCTTTACAGGTGTACCAATATTAACACCCTCAATATCAGAAAAACGAGCCCTTAAAACTGTATACGGTTTTGTAATAGAGCCACCAGAACTAAACTTGTAAACCCGAAAACAAAAAAGACAAGATGCAAGTACTACTAAAAAACCAATCATCGACTCAAAATACCTACTACTCATACAAAAATAACATAAACCTATTTATCACCATCCCTACAAAGATCCATCATCTTCTTATATGCATCAAGAAAATTCTCTAATGAATAAGAATCAACAGAATACGTACCAACCGAAGATCTGCTGTAAATTAACACCTTCGCACCATATAATAAATTATTATTAAAATCACGCTCTACTTCCATAGTATTGGGCATTGCAATATATATATTAGTGTTTAATAAAAATTGGTTACCATCAATGCTAACAAACGCTTTAGATCCTTTTGCAAACTCATAACCAGCTGCCATAAATACGTTAACTTTCTTTTTATCAAGAACAATCATTAAATATGGTTTTCTATTGGTTTTATGGTTACTAATGGTCTCGTATGGGTAAGACACGATATAACACCTTCCCCTGTCTCTAGGGCTGTCTTTGCTTGTCTTTAAAACAAACCAATTCCCAATTACCTTTTCTAAAGATGGAATCGGAGGAACTTTATGAATTACAGATACATTCTTTCCATAAAAATTACCAAACTCATCTAATGCGGAAGAATCCACTTGTGAGCCACTATTTTGATTATTAGTTGAAAAAGGAGCAACGGCGCTGTTGCTTTGTGCAGAATATGTTGGATGATCTTTGTTTTGATTGTATTGCACGAAAGCGTTATCGCTGCCATGTCCAACACCTTGTTCTCTCCTGTTGTTGTTTGCTGTGTCTTCGTTGTTGCTATCTTTATTACTGTTATGATTAGTGTAAACGGTAATATCGTCCAAATTTGGTAAGGTTAACTCTTCAGCAAATGTAACAGTTAAACCTAAAAACAACATATTACTGTAAAAAATACTTACAAATAAACTAAAATAATCAGCACTGTTGCGCATTCTGTAAGTCATCAATAATATTGTTGCTAATGTATTATTTTTTTACAACATCTCTTACAACGGCTTCTATTTTTTTAGCGATGTCTTTTATATCACCTAAACCATTAAATATCGCAAGAACACCATCTTTACGGTAACGCTCTATAACTTTAAACGTCTCCAATCTAAAAATTTCAAACCTTTTTTGTATAGAAGATAATTTTTTATCATCATTTCTACAAACAAATTCGGTATTTCCGCAAAACTTACAAATTTTCTTAGTCGATTCACTTGAATCGCCATCGGAATAGTACATTTTAGAACATTTTGAACAATACAAACGAGAAGATAAACGAGAAAATAACTCTTTTTCTTCAACATCAAGCCATATAGCAAGGTCAATAGCATCGTCACCTTCTAACTTATTTCTAAATAAATCGTCTTGTTCAAGATTTCTTGGAAAGCCATCCAATAAAAAACCTGTAAACCCTTCTAAATTGGAATTAGATATTTTATCAAAAACAGTATGCACTACCTCGTTAGCGGGAATTAAATGCCCAGCAGCAATAGCCTTAACAGCTTCTAAACCAATGTTGCCAGACGCAATTTTAGAACGCAATAAATCACCAGCAGATACATCAAGCAAATTAAAATTATCACATATTAACCTACCCTGAGTACCCTTACCGGAACCAGCAAGGCCAAATAATAATATTGCAAATTTAGACTTTATCATATCTCTTATTAGATCTATCATATTTAGCTGGTAACAAGCTGGTTTGTACGTTAGATATCGCGTCCATTATAACGCCAACAACTATTAAAGAACTTGTACCGCCTAATAAAAAAGTATTACCATACTTTCCACTAAATAATTCTGGTACCAAACACAAAATAGACAAATACAAAGAACCTATCAAAGATAACCTTAACACGATAGAGCGTAATAATTGCGCTGTCGAAGCACCCGGCCTGCAGCCTGGTATAAAAACATTACCTCTTCGTAAATTTTCTGCAATCTCATCCGTATCAAAAATAGTTATGTTATAAAAAAAGCTAAAAAAGACAATCGCTATAACATCGCAAAGAATAAAAAATGGCTTCCCATGTACCAAATTTGTAGCTAAAAATCTAGATAAAGATGATCCTGAGGAGCTAAATGCCGTAACTATTGTAATAGGTAAAAGTAAAATAGCAGATGCAAAAATTGGCGGTATAATACCAGCAGTGTTAAGTTTTAAAGGTATAAAGTTGTCCTTTGGTAAACTGCGACGAGACATTGCAAAACTTTGCTCTTGACGAGGATACTGAACATATATTAACCTATGAGATCGTTCCACAAAAACCACAAAACTCATTGCGGTAGCAAAAATAATAAACAAAAATAATAAATCAATAATCGTTATACTGCCGTTTCTTGCTAAATCTAAAACTCCCGCAATATCGCTAGGAACTTCAGCGATAATTCCAGAGAATATTATCAAAGAAACACCGTTAACAATGCCCAATTTCGAACAAATATCGCCCAACCAAATTAAAATAGAAGTTCCAACAACCATTGTAAAAGCAACAGATAACTTAAACACAGATAGAGACACAACGTTGGAATAAAGACCAGCACTAACAAAGCTATTAGCAAAAACCATACCCTGCGTAAAACCAACAAATAATGTAAGTGCTCGGGTCCAAAAGGCGATTTTTTTACTTCCGTCACCACCCTCAGAGCGTAGCTTTTTTAGAGACGGAAAACTAGAAATAACTAACTGTGCAACAATCGAAGACGTAATATAAGGCATGACACCTAAACCAAATATAGCAGCCCTAGAAATAGAACCGCCAGAAAAAGTATTTAACATGCCAAAAATACCCGACTTTGCAACAGATGCAAAATCAGCAAGTTTGCTAAGATCGATAAACGGAACAGGTATGTAAGTACCAACACGATACACACAAACGGTAAATAAAGTAAATAATATCTTCCGAGAAAGTTTATTTTTTTGCATTTTTTTGCATATAATAACCCGAGGTAAGACAGAAGTTGTAAAAATAAACGAAAATAAACGCATTATGCAACAACGCCAACAAAAAGATAAAAACAGAACAGCAATTTATTTGCAAGAAAAAATAAAAATCAGCAAAAATAATAAGTTACTAAATGTAACAAACGTAACAACAGTAAATTAACTATAGTGTAACTACGTAATGTTAAAGCGTTAAAATTTATAATAAATACCTCCAGTAACAACATGTCTCATGCTTCCGTACAATAAAGACCAAGACACTTTATCGTCTACATGAACAGCGTTTGTATTGTGATCCGACATATAGGTAAACGCGTATTCAACACGAAGACCAATATGACCTTTAACTAACCATTCAGCGCCAATTGAAAACCTAGGAGCAATAGAGTAATTAAAATTCTCTGCAACGCTAAATCCGCTACTAGACCCACCTGCGTACGAGTTCACCTCTTTAAACATAAAAAGATCAAACCCAACGCCAGTGTATAATAATACAGTATTAGCAGCAACAACACCAACACGAAACTGAGCATCCATAATGCCACGAGAGCTTTGTAAAAAATAAGGAAAAAGAACATTATTATCGTCAAGTGGTATTGCTAAATTGTCATTTGACATAATTGCAAAACCCGTATCAATACCAAAAAGTAGCCTTCTTGTAATTTGCCAGTTAATACCTGTTATAGCATGAATTCTTAAGGTGTTAACAGATTGACTAGTGTAACTATATCTCAGACCTGGATCCGTACCGGGTCCAACGCTGGGGTTTTTATTGTTTACTTCGCTTATAATCTGGTGAATCTGGCTAAAACCAGAACCAGCGCGTAAACCAAGATAAAACCCATTAAAAGGTTTTATAGGTCCTCTATTTTTGTGAAGAAAATCGTTCTTTGGCGGCGCTGCAACTTCTTCCTCTTCTTCGTAATTATTAACTATCAAAACTTTTTTACCACCTCTATGTTTTGCAGATCTATCAGCAACATAGTTACCATCTGAGCCAATATAGTGATTATTTTTTAACGCTGTCCTACCTAACAACTCGCCAGTTGTAGCGTTATATTTACGACCATCATTAGTAATACAAAAAATATCCGTAGCTCCGTCCTTTCTTATATTTCTAGATATAACTATTTTTCCGTCAGGAGTGCAAAGAAACTTACCCCTTCTTGTTAAGCCATTTTTTTCCCGTAACTCATATGAAAAAGCTTCATGTCTCCAGAAACTAAAAAAAAGCAAATGAGCCGTAAAAACAATGCGCACTAAACTCACAATACAAATGCAATAAAATTGTCACCTTACGACACCACGTCAAGTATTAATTGATGAAACAATAACAAACAAAAGTCAATTTGCAAAAACTTTTTATTAAGACCTTAAAATGGATATATTAAAAGTTCTCTTTTCGAGCTTCTCTTGCGAGATCTCGCTCTTTAATCGTAGCACGTTTGTCGTGTGTCTTTTTACCAACAGCAATTGCGATTTCAATTTTTATTTTCTGTCTTCTATTAAAATAAAGCTTTAAAGGTATTACCGTTCCACCTTTTTGCTTTATTCTTGTTTGTATTTTAGTTATTTCTTTTTTATGCAATAAAAGCCTCCTATTTCTAGTTGGATCATACGATGTGGTTAAATTCTTCTGCGCATATTTGTACGTAGAAATATTCATATTAAACAAAACCATACCCAAAGAGTCAAAACCAACATACGCGTCAGCAATATTTGCGCCACCAAGCCTAGAGCTTTTGACCTCTTCACCTATTAAAGCAATCCCAGCCTCAAAAGTATCTTCTATTTTGTAGTTAAATGTTGCTTTTCTGTTGTGAGACAAAACTTTTCCCCTAGTAGATTTTCCCTTAGCAGAATTTTTCATACGCTTTAACTATAAAAATATAAATTCTAGACCAAAAAATACAAAGCTTCAAGAATCTAATTATAAAATTATAATTAAACAAATTGTAAATTTACCAAAAAGTTACTCGAAAAACTTAATAGGATCCACAGTTTTTTTACCATTTCTACTATTTAAAGATTCAACTATTGCAACTTTTTTACCATCCTTGCGTAGCTTTTGTAAAAACACATCAAAATCCTCTACATTAACCATATTAACGCCATTGCACTTTAATATAACGTCACCAACGTGCAATTCATCATTGTCTTGAATAAACTTACTTACAATATTGTTTACCAATACACCATGCGTGTCATCTCTTAAGCCAATCCTTTCAGCAACAGATGGGGTTATTGACAAAACCGACACAACGGAGAATTTTGATTTGGAAGTGGTTTTAATTTTATGATCAAGATCGCGACTCTGTTTTTCTTTCAAAGGCGGTAATATAATGCTTAGTAATTTACCGTATCTCCAAATAGAAATCTCAACTTTAGTACCAATAGGTGTGTCTAAAAATAATTTGTTAAATTTAGTATCCTTTTTAATTTTATCTCCTTTGTAAGACAAAATTACATCACCAATTTTCAATCCTCCGTTGTCAGCGGGAGAGCCACGAACAATATCGGTAATAAAAATACCATCGATACGTTTTAAACTAACCGCATCAGCAATTTTTTTATCAACAACAGTAAACGAAATACCAAGCCAAGGTCTTTTAATTTTTTCACCTTTTAACAATCTATCAACAATAGATTTAAACAAATTAGAAGACACAGCAAAATTTAACCCTATATTACCATCAGCCGCAAAACCCCTGTTACCAGCAGCTATAACCCCAACAACGTTACCATTATAGTTAAGTAAAGGACCGCCAGAATTACCAGCATTAACTGGCGCGTCGGTTTGTATAAAATCTTCATATACAACTTTTCCGATTTCTCTAGATTTTGCAGACACAATACCACGTGTGACAGTTCCGCCTAAACCAAAAGGATTACCAACAGTAATAACGTCCTCACCAACCAATACTTTGTCCGAATCAGTGAATGCTAAAAATGGAAAAACCTCTTTGGAAGAAATTTTTAAAAGCGCAACATCTGTTCTTTCATCGTAGCCAAAAATCTTAGCACTAAATTCCTTTCCATCGTAAGTAGTTACAGTAATGTTATTAGCGTTCTTAACAACATGATAACTAGTAGCTATAATACCGTTTTTATCAATAAAAAAACCAGAGCCGATAGTTTTAACCCGCTTCCTGATAATCTTACCAAAGTCACCAAATACACGAAACCGTAAAAGAGGAAAATCTGCAGGTAAAATATTGGAAATAAACATTGGTCTCGTTGCTGATACCGAAAGATTTACAACAGTAGGAATAATTTTACTAACAAGTGAAGGAATGTTGTGCTTCTCGCAAACACACTGACCGTCAACTGCAACTGCAACATCCGCCACAGCGTCGGATGCAACATTAGCCGCAAGGTCGGTATTAGTCGCAACATTAGCTATAGATACAGCATTAGTTACAACTACAGCATCAGATGTAACATTAGCCGCAAGGTCGGCTACGGTTGCAATATCGGTTGTAATATCGGTTACAGCTACAGCGTCGGATGTAATGTTAGCCGCAAGGTCAATATCGGTTGTAATATCGGTTGTAATATCGGTTGTAATATCGGTTGTAATATCGGTTACAGCTACAGCGTCGGATGTAATATTAGCCGTAACACCAACGCCAACATTGTTAGCAAACGAAGAATGGTAAGGTTGTAAAAAAAACAATATCGCTAAACAATAATTAACAACGGCAGATGAGCTATTAAAACAACCTTTAAACTTACGCAAAAACAACAACATAGTGCAATATTATAAATGAAAGTAGAAAAACAATATTAAGCCTAAAACCAAACGAAGTTAATGAAATAATACATCAATAAATTAATTACTATTTATTTATTATTTTATTTGTTTCTTCGCCAGCGACGCAGCAATTTACAAGATTAATAGGTTAATTAATTGTCGGTAATTCAAAACCATATTTACCGTTTATTAAAAACCAAAAAATCCAGAATCTAGTTTTAAGCAGTTATTAGTTACACAACAGTAAATTGCGGTAAATATGTAAAAGTTAATAATAATCCGCACAGAAGAAGAAATAATAACATTGTTACCAATCAACTGTAAATTAACATAGGTTGACAGGTGTTTGTTTTGAAAAAATAAACCCTATGTTCAATCCTCTCTATTGTATTCTGTTAATTTTATTAACTTTTCCCTGTTCGCTATAAGTTCGTTTTTTAGCTTATTGTTAATTGCGGCAAAATCTGCATTATTAACATCTTGTTGCTCTATTTCTCTGTCTAAATTATCAATATAAAGAGTAAGAACCGTAATTTGTAACTGTTTTTTAGGATATAACAAAACATCACGAACAAAGTTTGTAAATGCATCTTGAGAACGATAATTTTGATTTGCGTATTTATGCAACGAATTAACTATCTCGGTATTTAAAATTACATCTTCGTAAATTAAATCATCATATGCTTTTTCAGCATAAAAACGAAATAAACCAACTATATCGCCACGATCAAAGGTTTTAAAATCTTTTTCTGCAGCGGTAAGTATGTTACCTATTTCAGCGTTAATCTCATCTTTTAGCTCTTCTGGTGCAATGTTGGCACTTTTTTCAATATCTAATAAAATACATGAAAGATCAACATTAGAAAAATCTACCGATGATGAACCAATTTTAATCACAAAATCCTTTAGTTGATTTTTGCTGTCTTTTGCGCAAAAGTTAAAACTATTTGTAAATAAATAAGGAAATTTACAAACCATATACAATATACCAACCGAGCGATATAAAGGACTCTTTTGAAAAGTTGAAGAGTCAGGTGTGATATTTGAATTTGAAAGTATATTATTTTTGCCAAAACATACAATACTATCGTCTTTATCGTAAATTTTCCTAACTCTTTTGTTAGTAATTAATAATTTATTAGTATTATTTTGTTTAAAGTTGCTACTTTGTTTTTGTCTATACAAAGTATACATCTTTGATTTAAAAAAGTTTTTATAACTTACCTTAACATCCTCGTCGTTAATAGATGTAACCATCTCACGAACTAATTTTTCCAACTTTGCAAGTTCGTTTGCGTTTTGTAAATCAAAACCTTTTACCATATCGTTCCATAAAAAGTCTTGCAACTCTAAAGATGAGTTTATAATTGTTTGCAATTTTAGTTTAGCGTTCTTTTTGCTGCCAGCTGCCACTCTTACGTCGTCTAAATCTTTTGCCTGTTGATCAATCGGAAAAGCAAACCTTACGACAGTTCCTGCGCTTAACAAAGGTAAGCATATTTTTGCACATCTACAAGCAGCATTAACTCCCGCGTTGTCAGAGTTAAAACAAACAATTGGCGATTTATCGATGCTTAAAATTAAACGTATTTGCCCAACTGTTATTGCTGTACCAAGTGGCGCTACGCAAGATTTATACCCAATCATACTCATTGCAATAACATCCATATACCCCTCAACAACTAAAATATGTTGTTTAGTTGTAAAAAACGACAACCTTGCCCGAGCGAAATTAAACAATATATTTCCTTTGCGAAACAACTCTTTATCTGAGGTATTTAAATACTTCGGCGCATTAGGTGAATCGTTAATTAACCTACCGCCAAAACCAATAACTTTACTATTTTTATCGGTAATAGGAATCATAATTCTATTATAAAAAAAGTCTAACAAGCTACCATTTCGATCTCTTGCCAAACCAGTTGCAATAATCCATGTATCTTTACAACCTAATTGCCGCAAATAACTCACTAATGACAAAGAGTTAAAACCAGCAGGAGCAAAACCAATATTAAACTCATCAATAACATCACTGTCCAGCTTTCTTTTACCGCGTAAGTAATTCATTGCAAAAACATTCTCTTGGCTTTTTAAGCAGTTTTTAAAAAACAAAGTTGCCTTCTCGAGTGTGTCATACATAGCGGAAAATTTAGACAAATCACTACTATTGTACGCTTTATATTCAGGGATAGGTATCGAAAATCTTCTTGCAAGCTCTTTAACGGCGTTTTTAAAATCTACAATCCCATCTTTTTTTTGCACAAAGTTAAAAACATCACCGTAAACATGACAACCGAAACAATGAAATGCTCCTTTCTGATCATCAATATGAAAAGAGGCAGTTTTCTCGCTATGAAAAGGACATTTACATTTATATTTATGAGATCCATTAGATTCAAGCTTAGCATATCTGCTTACAATATTTGACAATTTTACAACCGACCTCACCTGTTCTGTAAAATCTTTCCAAGAGTTCATAAATGCATACAGTATAATATAAAAATACTACCAACAAATTTAATCACAATGACAACCGTTATTTATAAATCGAGCAGTCAAAATTATTTTTTAAAATCAATCAACCCGTCAAAAGACTCAAGTAGTGATTCGTTAAATATACATACAAGCTCCCTATCCCACCTTAAAGAAAACTGATACTCAATTCCCTCAACAACAACGTACTCATTTTCCAAAGAAACCTTTAACCTTCTCTCTTTTCCATCGTGAGACACAGAATAAACACCAGGAACAATGCTGTTTTGATTGGAAAACTGAAAATATGTTTTCTTTCCATCGTCAAACACTTTAATTGGTAAAATTATATCACTACTACCAGCAAAAGTGTATAAATAATTAATTGGCAATCCTTTTGTATCTTCCATTTGGTCAGGCACTGGAGAAAGCGGTAAATTAATACTTGGATTACGAACATGAAATGGTCTAGTCGAATCTGGGTTAAGCTCTGGGTAAAAAAAGCGCACCACATACACTAATTGGTCGTCCACTTCGTCATCCATGTATCCACCAGAATGTATTTCACTTAAGTAAATTCTTTTTGTCGTAACAATTGTCATATTAGTCATTGCTCCAGGGTCTAATGCTTTTATAAAAAGCAAACGACCAAAAACTTTAACGCTCCAAGGAATTGGATCACCAAACGCAATCAATTCAACATCTTCATCATCTTCCATTTCTATAATAGATTGATAACCAACGGCAAACTTTAAGCGAAATATCTCGTTCGAGTTATAAACTAGTGTTTTAATTCTACTGTCTATTGCGATAGGGTGACTATTGTTACCAATGGTAAACCCAAAGCACAAAGAAGACGACGGTGAAACATACACGAAGCAAAAAAGAAGAAAGCGCGTGAGGTGATTAAAAAACCTGAAACGCCAAAACAAATTATGCATACAAGACATAATCGTCACAAAAATATATTGTATTGTCCAGTAAACAAACATAACCAAAATCGCTACTAATCTTCAACATATTCTATTTGCAACATATAAGAAACAACCTGAAAGCCAAATGGATTTAACCGTCTATCCTCCAGATTTAATTCCAAATCGGAAAATTGAAAACTAACAATCGCCATATACTTATACTCTTTAGTTTGTGGTTTGTTTTCTGCGCTTACAATTTTAGCAAACCTTAACGCAACCCTAGTTGGTGTTATATAATTTAAAGACCTTATTTTTATTTGTGCAGAAGGTCTTTGACCATACCGTCTAACAAGTTTTATAGATTCATCATAATTCTTTACATGTTCCTCATACGATGCCTTAGTGGAAAACACCCTAACGTAATCCATATTTCTCTCAACCGCATTAACATCGTACGCTTCTTTAGCCGATACATACGAAACCAACAAAGACTCTTTTAACGCTTCTTGCGCTGTGTATTCTTTTTTAGTTTTATAATCTACAATAGTTGCGATACCAGTATCTGGTTCAACCTCTATTAAATAAGGGTCAATTGCTCTTTGGTCATACATAACTTTAATTAATATAAGTCCTATTAGTACCCCAATAGAAGCTAAGGCGCTAAATAAAAATAACACATTCCGTTGCACCGCTATCGCTAAGTACCTGTCAACGTACCAATTAGTTATTTTTCGCTTTCTAACGTTTGTTTTAGGTTTGTTAACGCTAGGCTTCTTTTTGGCGAGTTTACCTATCTTTAATAAGGCCATCTAAAACATAAATAACATAAAACTATCGCCAATAACAACATAAAAATAAATATATTTATAATAATTATTTGCAAACATTTTAATAATAACAGTATGCGAAGTCCTTACAAAAATAACATATATTATATACGCACATATTATAAAATTGCAAAACAACGCTAATAATATATTTTAAACTACCTTAAACTAACATAATAAGTAGTAAACATTAAACACTTATTAAGTGTGTACTAAGTAATAGTAGCGCAAATGATTAATCATATACATTGACAAACACAAACAATCTGCCACAATGTCATTATAAATGGCATAAAAATAAACTGGATAATAAATAGTTTTGTTATCAGCGTTTGTAGCTGTGTTTTAATTTTAAGATTATAAAAAATTGTCCAAACTTGGTCAAAAAATTTTAAAGCCCGTATCGCTGTTTTGGATCTGCGTTTCTTTGTCATTTTTATACCATTTAAATGTCGAGCCAAAAATAAAAATTAGCAAAAAAACAAAAACACTACTCGAGAACACTATATATATTAATCTAAAAAGTGGTAGAGTCGTTATAGAGCTATATCCAGAAATCGCCCCATTACATGTTGATAGAATAAAAAAATTAGTACGGTCTAAATTTTATAACGGCGCATCATGGCATAGAGTTGTTGACAACCTATTTGCACAGTGTTGTAAAAGAAACGAAAACACAACACAAATAAAAAACTCGACATTACCTGCAGAGATATCTAACCTGCCACATATTCGCGGCACCGTCTCTATGGCAAGAATGGAAGACATAGATAGCGCAACTAACCAATTTTTTATCACAACATCAGAGGCTAGATTTTTAGACCAAAAATATACAGTCTTTGGATTTGTAAGAGAAGGAATAGAATTAATAGATGACCTAAAAAAAGGCGATAGAACAAATAAAGATCTAGTAATCGAGCCAGATATTGTAATTTCTATGTCTGTCGCAATTGACGAAGAAACAAAAAAGCTACTTTCTAAAAACCGTAACAAATTTCGTTTAGGTGCTAAATCAACTAAACCAGTGTAAAAATACCAAAAACAATTATTGTAACTTTTACACCATAAAACAACATTATTGCCTACGGTAACAATGTTTGCACATTTAAATATTTTAAACACACATTACATCATTGCACTAGTAAATAAATGTAAATCGCAAAATGCGATAACATTTATTATTGTATTTTGCGCATATTATTGTAACAACAGCATCGTATGGTAAACAAAATATAACGTATATTTATTTAATATAATTTAACATAGTTATGGGGATATCAGTAGAGGTAAAAAATGTATATAAATCGTTTGGCAATAAACAAGTGTTGCAAGGGGTTAATTTAAAAATCGAACCATCCGAATCTTTTGTCATACTTGGGGGAAGCGGATGCGGTAAATCGGTTCTTTTAAAACATATAGCAAAATTAGTAAGACCAGACAAAGGTCAGATTTTATTAAATAATATAAACATACAAGGTATCAAGCAAGACGCGTATCCAATTAGTAAAATAGGTATTCTGTTTCAAGAAATAGGTTTATTTGATTTTATGAATGTTTGGGAAAACGTAGCGTTTCACTACACAGAAGTACTTGGATACAATAAAAAAGATGCCCAAAAACTAGCATTAAAACACTTAGAAGATGTCGGTATAACAGAGTTGTCCGCTTACATAAAGCCATCTAGCGCATCTTTAGGTATGCAAAAAAGAATAGGACTAGCAAGGGTGCTTGTGGGTAACCCAGAGCTTATATTATTAGACGAACCAACATCTGGTTTGGATACTATATCGTCGCAAAAAATTAGCAATGTATCGTTAAAACAAATAAAAAAAATGAAAGCCACATCTATTACGGTTACACATAATTTAAAATTAGCCAAATATGTTGGAGATAGAATTGGATTAATGCACCAAGGTAAATTTGAATGGATAGGTACGCCAGATGAATTTGAAAAAACAAACAATCATATTGTGCACAATTTTATAGAAGGCATTGGCGAAGACACCGCAAAGCAAAAACTTGAAAAAAAAGTATAAATATTTAACGTCTCCAACAAAAGACAGTAATAGTTACGCGCTATCGCACATAAGGTAGATATCTTAATTTTATACCGTTGTGCATTTTGACCTCTATTGCATAATTTATGCGTTTTTACTTATTTGTTATATTGTTAACTATGTTACAATGTTGTAGGTTTCGCATGGCAACCTTGTCAAAAAAACTCTGTAACTTTTGTTTTTACCCACACAAATAATTAACAAAATACCGTAAAATACAATGCCTACTATTTTAAAAAATAGCAAAGTTGTAAACAAAAAACGCAAAAATATAACTGGCGTTTTTACATCCTATAAAGCCATCTATAAACAACAGTAAACCTCTACGTAATGGCAAAATTATCACGCCCTCCCTTGTTGTTTAACTTAGTAAAACTTTTAAATATTTTACCCTTCCCTTTGCTTTAAAAAATATTTAAATATTGGACGCACATTTACCGCTTGCCTTGCTTGTTTTAATAAATGTACATATAGTACATTTAAAATAAGGTAATAACTCAAAAAAAACTAGCCAAGTTACACTTAATAAGCATGTTACGTAAACAACTCTTAGTAATATTAAGTACACAACAAATAAACAAAAACATACCATAATAAATATAATATATTGCATTTATAAAAGTATATTAGCTACAATAATTAAAATTAAACAGGCTGTAAATGCAGCAAATAAATGCACAAAACTACAAAAAATAAACCAAACGCAAAATTGTATCTACAAAAAACCAATAAAGCCAACAGCGTGCAAAGTGCACAAACAAACCAAACATGGAATTCAATTTATTTCTTTCTTGGACTATCAACAGGAATAACGATTTTATTTAAATTTTACTTAAAACTAAACCAGTTAACGCCGTTAAAGGGTAGTTTGTCATCAATATTAATTGGCATTTTAATAGCGGTAACAACTCTGTTGATTGCCTTTATTAAAAGCAAAAAGTGTGCTAAGTTAAAGTTAAAAACTAACCCAATAAACAGGTTTGCATACAACATAGCTATGTCACTCTGTGTTTTTTGTGTTGGGCTATCAATTGGTCTAATAACGTCAAATGAAAGAATAAAGTCACACAAAAGCAATCAACCTTTGCACTTTTATTATACAAAAGACGCCAGTATTACAGGAACAGTTGTAAAAATAGATACTCTAAAAAATAACTCAGCAAATATATTTTTAAAAAATCTTAACATAAATGGTAAACAGCACCGTAATGGTCAGTTTTTTTGCTACAAAATATGTAACAATATGTTAATCAACAGCACAGTTACGTTTGTTGGGAATGCGCAACCAATGTTTTATAATCAGTATAATTCTAAAACAAACTCACTTGTGCATCAAATTATAAAACCACAAATAAAAGGTAAAATTAAACAAATAACAACATATAGCATAAATAGCGCAATAACTCACAACGCAGTACATAAGGTAAGAAAATATATAAAATACAGAATCGAAAATTCTAGAGGTGATAAAAATGGTAAAGGGTTAATACTGGCAGTTTCAACGGGTAGTCAATCTTTGTTAAGTAAACAAAACTTAAACAATATGAGATCCTCCGGATTAGCGCACTTGCTAGCAATATCAGGTCTACATATTACAATTATAGCATCCTTTGTTTTTTTCTTGCTTAGGTATGGTTTCGCAAGGTTTACAAATATACATTTATTTTATAATACAAAAAAAATAGCAGCCATTATTGCGCTACTGTTTGGTCTTTTATACTTATTATTAGCAAACAAGCCAATATCTGCTGTAAGAAGTTTTTGCGGTTTTGCAATTGTAATATTTGGCATATTGTTAAATAAAAAAGTTATACCACTCAGGTCTTGGACGGTAATAGCATGTTCCATACTGGTGCTTTTTCCAGAAAAACTATTCTTAGCATCGTTCCAAATGTCTTTTATGGCAACATTTGCATTAATAGTTGGGTTTGGTATAATTAAACCAAAAATCAACTTAATGATAGGAATATACACAAAAGAAGAAGATAAAGAAGAATCAAAAGAACTTATTAAAAAAGACCGGATAAAAGAATGTCTAAATAAAAAAAATAAGGGAGAAGAGCAGAAATATAATGTAATAAAAAGTAAAAATATTAACGTCATTGTAAAACTTATTATTGAGCAAATAAAACGTAAAAAAACCTTTAGAGTTATATTTAAAGCATTGCAACTCATAACGCTATATACTAAAAATACAATTATCGGATCTTTTTTAGTTACGGTTCCTCTGTCAATTATAGAGATATTTCACTTTGGATACATCTCTATTGGGGGATTTGTTACAAATATAATTGCCATACCATTGGTTGAGTTCGTTATATTACCAATAAGCTTTTGCGGTATTATGTTAAGTGGTACAGGGTTGGACACAATTATATACGCCACTACATCGTACCTTGCAAACTTAGTACTACTAATGGCAGAGCTAGTCTCTAGCACTCCAATGTCGCAAATACAAATACAAAGCATGTCTGGTATATCGTATTTTATAAGTATGTTTGGTCTAATTATTTTGTCAAGATTTAACCTAGTTAGTTTTATCTTTGGTATAACTATAATTATAATAGGTGCAACTGTTGAAACGCACCAAATAAACAAACCAGACTTAATATTTAGTAAAAAAACCAATATGTTGTTTTACAAAATAGATAATAAATATTATCTAGTTGGTAACGATAACAAACAAACGTTAGACAGGATATCCAGAAAACTAAGCACTAAAATACACAAAGGCAATGGTAACGAAAAGGGCAAAAATGCAGCAATTAATTGTTACACATTACCAACTATAACCAAGCAAAAAACAAAAAGAAATAATAAAGCAAACAACCAAAAAATTAAGCCATATACATATAAAAAACATAAAAAGAACTCACCCAGTACCTTATTAAAAAAATATAACAATAACGCCAATGACGGTAATTACCAAAAATGGCAAAAGACAAAAATAGCCTGCATATATACAAAACAAAATTTAGATAACAAAAGTAACAACCCTATAATAGGAATTAACCTAACAATAAAACAAACAAAAATTCAGCCAAATAAACAAATAGAGCAAACAGCGCAAGAGCTAACAAATAAAACTGTACACTTTAAAACTTTAACTCCAAAGTATAATAAAAACTCACCAATAGTATGGCTTAATAGTATGTCAAAAAATCATTGCAGAAGCTCGCAAACAAAACGCCAAACACACAAACATAATGGTAATTATTTAAATAACAACAACACATGTCGCAAACAGCATTGCGACCAAGATCAATCAAGTAAATTAAAAACATTGTCAATTTTAGAAGTGTCAGTTAATAAAGGGAAAATAACGCAAAAAGTCTTCTTCGAAGAAATTGTACACTTTAAAACTTAGGCTAGGTACTATCTTCTAAACCAACCGGTAAAAAACTGCCTATGGATACTGCTGATAGATTAACAAACAATTAACAAAGCCATCAGCCCTACAAACATACATAAACCTGTAATCGATAACCAATTACACACCAATAAGTTAATAACTACAAATCGTGTCCATTTTTTAACCTAATAACGCTATTTATAATATCATCAAGGTCACCATTAATAACATCGTCTACACGGGCAGTCTCGTACCCACTACGTAAATCTTTTACCATCCTATATGGCTGGAAAACATAATTTCTAATTTGGTTACCCCACGAAATATCAGCTTTTATATTATCGGCATCTTTTTTGGCTTTGTTTTTTTTATCTTCTTGTACTTTTATTATTTTTGCACGCAACATTCGCATTGCCTCTGTTTTGTTTTGCATCTGCGAGCGTTGTGATTGAGACTGCGAAACAATACCAGTTGGTAAATGGACAATTCTAACAGCCGAATCGGTTGTGTTAACATGCTGTCCACCCGCGCCACTGCTGCGATAAGTATCTATTCTTAAATCCTTATCTAGCAATTCCACACTATCGCTTTCAAAATCAGCAACTGGGTACGCAAAAACGCTAATAAAACTTGTTTGTCTCTTACCATTTGTGTTAAATGGTGAAATACGCACAAATCTATGCACCCCATTCTCATTGCTTAAATGTCCAAATGCTAAATATCCGTCAATTTCTAAAGTGGCACTTTTTATACCATATTCCTCCCCAAATTGTGTATCGATATTTTTTACTTTATAACCTTTTTTTTGTGCCCACATGGTGTACATTCTAACAACCATTTGAGCAAGATCTTGGCTATCAGTCCCACCAGCACCTGCTTTAATGTCGATAAAGCAGCTTTTTTTGTCATCAGAGGAAAAAAATAACGACCTTACAAATAAGTTTTCCACTTCTTTAAAAAGCGCATCATACATCTCAACGACTTCATCCATCACACGACTGTCTTCTTCTTCTTGGGCAAGTAAAAATAATATCATTAAGTCCGTACTTTTTTTCGATATATCTTCAAAAAAACAAACCTTACCTAATAAATCAGACCGTTTTTTAGACAAATTAGCTAATTCTTTTGCATCTTCCCAAATAGATTTATCCTCTAATTTGTTATTAACTTCTATAAGTAATTTTTGATTTTCACTTATATTAAGACGTAAACCAATTTTAGTCAATTTATCCAACAATAAAGAGATTTCCTCTTTTTCAATCATCGCAACAATAAACAATTAACATCACTAGCAAACAGAATCAAAAACAAACCTAACGTAATGGTTTAACAATATTGCAAATCCACGAAATCATTTGGTTTACCATAGCAAGGCAGTGATCTTCGTACTTAGAGTTTCTCTTAACGTTAATCTCTAAATTAGCTAACTTATACAAAATTAAATCTATAACCTCAATAGGAAAACTTAAACACCTTTTATAATTTTCAATCCTCTTAAAAAATACCCTAGAAGACTGAATAGCGTAACTTTCTGAAGAGCCTTTTAAAATAGATTCTTTTATAGACCTAACAGTATTTAAATGGTTCACCATTCCACGAACAACAGTAGTAATTTGACTACCTGAATTAACTATTTTATATAAAGCAATGTCCGCATCGTTAACCGTGCCATTAAATACAGCATCAATTAACTCATCCATCACGGCAGAAGTAGAGTCGTAAAAAACACTTTCCACGTCTTCAATGTTAAATTCTTTTCTATCACCAAGATAAAGTAAAAATATAGATAAATCGTTTATTAACTCACCCCTGTTTCCAGTAGAATATAAAGATATTTTATTAACTAAATCACTATCATAACTAATACCATTTTTGCCAAAAAAGTCTTTTATAACGGTTATTGTTGTATTTTTATCGTCATCATAACAAGGAACGCTAAAAATGTTTAACTCCTTTTCGTACAAAGACCGTAATTTCGACTTAGCGTCTAAAGGGTCAGCGTTTAAAATTATAAAAGAATTTTTTTTAATATCGACCCCGCTTTGCTGTGCCATTGTAAAAAGTTTAAGCATATTAGTAGCAATTTTATTTGAAGACTCTTTAATTATAATAACATGATATTGAGAAAATAAAGACATATTTAATACAGTGTTGTAAAAATCTGTTGGGTCTTTCTCAATATTGCTAGAGTATATTTTAACTACCTTACAATCTTTACCAGCGTCACTAAACGTTTCAATTATATTTTGGTTTATTACATCAATAAGTCCGCTATTTAAACCGTACAGTAAGCAAGACCAAGTTTCGTCATTTAATCGCATCAAGTTTGTAATATTGTTTTGAAATTTCGCAGATGTGATCTTCATTTAAAAATATTACTTAAGTGAAAGATAGCATAAGCTATTGATGTGTAATAGTAAAAGCTTACCACATTGTAACATCGTGCGTATAAAATATAAGCAAATAAGAGTAAATAAAAATGTCAATGATTCATAGTTTTTATTACAATACAAAGTTATAAGTAAATATGTACAATCGGTAAATACAGTAAACTAAAATTAAAAAAACCAAAAAACAAACTCCACTTTATGAATCATCCCAAAATCAAAATGTGTCAGGTTGTCAATTACCGGTCTGCCAGTGTCGCCATTTATTGGTACAACAAAATTATTAATAAAAGTCATATTGTAAAGCATAGAAAACCTATAACCAATAGATAAATCAAAGCGATTGTTAATATGAAAAATATAACCAGCAAATACATTAAAAACAGGTCCAATAAATCCAATTTTTATAAAGTTATCAAAAATATAAGCACCAAAACCAAACCCTGCACCTAAATAAGGAAACCCAGGGCCAAGCTTAATTAAATCGACATAACCATTTACATTAATAGAAAGTAAATGACCATTTCCAAGGTTGTTAGGCAAAGTAAAAGTTGGATCTGTGGGGTAATTATTGCCAGCACTACCATTTGTTGGATAGTCTGGAGAAACCCCAATATTGTTAAGAGTTGACACAAGTCTGTTATACTCTATCTCCAGTTCGGCTCTGTAAAATGCAGGATATTGAATACCAGAAAATGCAGGAAAAGAACGACCAAAACGCAAAGAAAGAGCAAACATTGGTTTATACTCCATTGATCCAGTAAATGTTTTTACAATTGGCGGTGAAGGACCTGCGCTAGTAGAAGTCTCTGAGCCAAAAATATCAACATTACCAAACGCAATTGCGCTACCACCAATACCAAAATACGACTTCGTTTTTACAACTCTGTCATTGCGTAAAATACCTTTAACGGTTGCCTCAACTGTTGCGTCTTGTTTTTTCTTTTCCTTATTTTTTTTAGACAACTGCGCCTTTTCTATGTCTGCCATAGTAAAGCTAGGGTCGTTATCAACATTTTCTTGGTTATCTTTGTTTATTATGTTTTCTTTATTGGACGGATACAAAGCTTCTTTAATCACATCCATAACCGGCATCTCTGCGGAAATCAACGGGTAAATATTTTCACTAATCTCTCTAGGGTCAATCTTTTGTTTAATATTGTTACTTCTGTCAAATTCATGTAATAAAGAATTAGAAGATGTTTTTACAGTATTAAAATTATAGTCCTTACTTAAATTAGACAAATAATCCATATAATCCGACTCAGAAACAAACGGTCTCTTCCTTATAACAAAATTTCTTGTTGTTCTTTTTAAAATTGTTTTATTTTGGGTAAGGTTTTTTGCGTTATCGGTGTTATCGGTGTTGTTGTTAAATTGGTCATTACACTCCTTAGCGTATGCGTATGTATAAATTGAAAAACAAAAATTAAACAGAAAAATAAAACGCAAAACCAAATTTGGTATCTTAAAAAGCTTTTTTAAATGATATAAAAAAATCAACATTACAAAAATAAGCAAAGCAAAGTCATAGTTGGTAAATTTTTAACTTCTTTTTTTATTGCCAAAAATACCACCAAACCAATAAAAAAAACTTACAGATCTAGATGATCCATAAATACACACAGTACCTGTTATAACATCTGTAAGACTTCTTGACTTATTAAATAAAAAAGAAGTGTCACTCCAAACAGATGTTAGTACTAAAAATATAATAGAAATATACTTTTTTGTTTTCCAGTACAAAATTATAAAAAACGGAAACAACCAAACCGCATATAACAATATTGCCCTAGAAAGTGCATCAAACACACTTAAGTTAGACCCATCAATTTCTCTAACAACAATTGTTTTAGTAAATCGCTGACCAACAGTAGCGCGCCAAGGAGAGATCCACATAAAGACCCTATAAAAAAAACCTATTGCGACAATAACAACAATACTGGTAAATAACACATCTGCAAACTCAGAATTGGCAAAATATAAAAAGTCATCCTTCTTTGTAAGGTTAAAATTCTCTATCCCTCCATAGTCTCTTTTAATATCAGACAGTAAATCAATCCTATATTTATTTGCATACAAAGCGGCAAGCATAAGAAATATCACCCTAACAACACCAAGAACAATAAAATCTACAAACCCGCTAATAAAACTAGTAAGCCTTCTCGCGCGTACTGCTGTTTTTGGTTCAATATCAAGTATTTTGTTTTTCTTTACCGCGGTTAATAAATCTTTTAACATAAAATTTAAATATAAAAAGTGCCAAATAAAAAAATAAAGCAAACACAAAGTAACAAAGAATATACGTATATTGTAAAAAAATTAACATTGCAAAATTTTTACCTTTACGGTTTTAATTGTAATACAAAATAAATAAGACAAAGTAGAAAGG
>JAERRN010000033.1 GCA_016735445.1 Rickettsiales bacterium
TTTACAAAACATAAAAATTATGCTAGATTCATTTAAATTTAAAATACACCCCTTTTTTACTACTTATTGTTATTATTGTACGGGAAAAAATATATTAACTTGTTATAAAGAACGGAATAAGAATTGTAATGCTTAGTTGTTGTCTTATGTAACTTTGTAAATATCCCTTCATAAACAATAAACACGGTAAAAAAGCTCCTTAAAAAACCTTTAATTATTTATGTTTTGTAAAACTGCCAAAAATTAAATAATTATAATAATTAAAAAGCTAAAAAAATAACATCACTTTTTGTATATACAGTATATAATACAATGCGTAAAAACACGTAAAACCTATTTAGTTAATACTTGTCAGCAAATTATTATCTTAACAATGTTACACGTAAACGGTTGTTTTTTTATTAGCTTCATGTCTGGCAACGCACCCTAACACGGTTAACAACAAAAAATACTTCATCCTATTTGTTTAATCCAAATGTAGCTGGAACTTTTTTAATTTTAAATTTCATGGTTGTTTATTAGCTGTTTAGGCTGGTTTTGGTTCTTCATGTTTATTTTTATTTTACGTTATACTTGTTAAATATTTTACAGTTAGCAGTTGTTATAATTGTAGTTGCCATTTTAAGTTAAAAGTTTAAATTTTAAAAAACTTAACAATCAGCAGTAAAACCGGTAAAAGATGAGAAATAAATAAAAATACCACTTCTTGCAACGCATATAGTTATTTTTTGCAAACACAAACGCTAAATATAACCTAAATATAAAAAAGCTTGCAAATTGACAAAAACACTATTTTAGTGTCAATTATATTGTTGTTAACAACCTGCTATACATTAGCTTGTTAGTTTAAAACAACCCAAGGCAAAAACTTTTTTCCCTTCCTTATTTAACTTAAAGATTTTTAAAAGTTGCACAGTTGCACTGTGGCAACTAAAAACTTTGTGCTTTGCTGTTGTTTTTTTGCTGTTTTCGCGTTTTAGTACAATGCTTTAAGCTGGTACTAAATTAAAAATAAATAAGTATTAACACAATACTAACATGGGAAATACAATAGATTTAATTTTAATAATTGGCGCACTTCTTTCTGTAATGGCTTTTTTTCTTGCAAGAATTACAAGTAAAATATCTTTGGCAACAGAAAGCATGATATATAGCCAAATAAACATTATAGTTATTGCGTCAGAAGTGGTAAAATATTTTGTCCTTAGCTCAGATTTAGACTACATAATTGTAATTCAAAGGTGCGCGTTCTTTGCAATTATGTCTACTATGTACTTTTTTGTTGCAATAATTTTGCAAACCTTTAGCAAAAAAGAGGAAGAATACACCACTAGCCCAAATGAAGTAGAGGTAAAAGAGTTAATGCGTAGATTTGAAGAACTAAGACACAATATTGCAACTAAACTTCATAATATGAGTTCAAAAATTGTTGACATAAATAGCAACCATTCGTCTATGCAAAAAACAATTGATGTAGTTATGGTAGACATGCAATCGGTAATAGACCGTTTATGCACAGCATTAGAAGTACTTCAATCAAGCAACACAAGTAAGTCACCTAAAAAAAATATAAATAAAAGTGTCGACAAAAATGTTGCAGGAAAGATACAAAAAAAATAAGTAAAGCTACCTAAATAAAAACCTCCATAAGGAAGGTTTTGCAAAATAACAGTAACTAAACCATACAAATAGCAGTAGTTAGGTCTGCAATTAAAAATACAGTATAAATAATATGTTTTTACGTACTTATTAAATAAAATAATGTTATATTGCCAATATATTGGCAAAGTGGTTACAAAAAATAGTTACAAACATGTCTTTATTCTTTACTTTTACAAAACTAAATCACAAATAGTCTGTATAAAATATTAACTTGTTTATTAATTATAGCTATGTCGTTAAATCAATCTTCAGATAGATTTGGAGCAGAGTTAAAAGCGGTATTAAAAAACACTGCAGACTTAATGTTTAGTAAACTGCTTGGTACTGGATCTCGTAAAATATTTGTTACCGAAGAGCTTTTAAACTCTATAGAAACAAGCATTATATCTACAGACATATGCAGAAGTACAACAACAAAAATAAT
The DNA here is from genome assembly GCA_016735445.1 of Rickettsiales bacterium. Taxonomy (GTDB): domain Bacteria; phylum Pseudomonadota; class Alphaproteobacteria; order Rickettsiales; family Deianiraeaceae; genus JAERRN01. Next base: position 2,087 of record JAERRN010000033.1, read on the forward strand.
GCATAGCGTTCGAGAAAAAATACTAAACACAAGAACCACATCAGAAAGCATTAAACAAACTGTATTACAAGAAATACGAAACATAATAGACCCCCTAATACGACCAATAGATATTGACTACAACAACAAACCGCAAGTAGTTTTGCTATGTGGTTTAAATGGGTCTGGTAAAACAACAACTATAGGAAAAATATCCTATATGTTAAAAAAATACCACTGGAACGCTATTGTTGTAGCATGCGATGTAACAAGAAAAGCGGCAGCTAACCAACTGCGCTTATTCACAAATCAACTCGATATATCAGTATTCGCACAAAAGAATCAATCCGAAAAACCAACATCTATTGTTACAAGAGCGTTAAAAACGGCCATCTCGTCAGATGTTGATGTTGTCTTAATAGACACACCCGGATATTATCCAGAGCATCATTACGCAATTAAAGACCTAAAAATGATTGTCGACACTATCTCAGATATAATTCCAGATATCACTTGTAATATCGTTGTAACAATCGACTCATCTGGTGGACAAAACGCTATTAACCAAATTAAGCAAATTGTCACCTTGCTCGGTGTAAACGGAATGGTAATAACAAAAGTAGACACAACGCAAAAAGCAGGTATCGTTATCTCAGCATGCGATCAATTACAAATACCAATTCACGGAATAGGAATAGGTGCCGGAGTTGAAGATTTACAAGACTTTAGCTCTGAGGAATTTATAAACGGTCTATCGGACACTATCGATATTGTAAAAAAACCGCTATCATAATATAATAGCGCATCAAAAACTCGCAACTAAACACCATGTGTAAAACTAACGCTATGCACGATAATAATCGGTAATATGCAATTTGTAACCGTTATAAGAGTTTGATTATCATCTTAAACACATAACCTATATAATAGGTTTATAAATAACAAAACAATATTTGCGGTTATTAATTAATTGCCAATAATGGTTACTTGGTTGTTGACTGTAACTCTCAACCTGTACTCGCTAAACTGGTAGCCTTAAGTAATACAAATAATACATCTATAGCCATGTGTGGTATCTTTGGAATTTATAAAAGCGTTCAATCTAGCAACGCATGCTGTGAAATAAAAAAGGGATTATTAGATCTAGAATATAGAGGTTACGATTCATGCGGGATATCAATTGCAAATAATGGTCAAATACAAACCGTTAAAACAATAGGTTCGGTATCAAACTTGGAAACAAAACAAAGTTACCCCCTTCAAGGTTACGTTGGCATTGGTCATACCAGATGGGCAACGCATGGCAAAATAAACATAACAAACACACAACCAATATGTTTACAAAATATATCGGTTGTGCATAATGGGATAGTAGAAAACACAACCGAGATATTAAACTTTTTAAACCAAAACAATGTAAAACATAAATATAGCAATATTACATCAGACACCACATTGCTACCTGCGCTTATAAGCTACACAATGCGGCAAAACGGTAATAATTTTTGTGCAGGTTTTTTTCAAGCACACCAAATGTTAAAAGGTAACTCTGCAATAGTAGCATTGTATGGCGATAAAAACGCACAAATAGCAATAGCCTCTAAAGGTGCGTCCGTTTATATTGGTAAATCTAAAAATAATATCTCAATTTCTTCCGACCTATTTACATTATCACAGTGCCAAGAAATATACAAAGTTGGCGAAGAGGAAACATTGTTAATACATAACAGTGTTAAAAGCGATAAAAACACAAACAATCAAATAAGGGTAACAAAAATTACCAACATACAAGCAGCTTTTTTACACACACAGCAAAACGATGTTATATTTAATATAAAAAAACAAAACGACAACACAAGTAAATGCTTACCGAGTCACAACAAACATACATACAAACATATAACAAGACAAGAAATACAAGAGCAAACCGAGATACTTAAACAAATAATGCAGTTTTATGTAAATAAAAATGAAGAACTAGACACCAATAATATACCGCAAATAAAAAAACCTAAAGAAATAAAAAAAATTAACTTTATCGCCTCAGGTAGTTCGTACAATGCTGGCTTTATTATATCTAAAATTATCGAAGATGAAATCGATATAGAAACATCGTGCTATTTTGGTTCAGAATTTGCCTATTGCCACCCAAACGCAAAACAAAATTCCAAAATACAAGAGTTATGTGTGTTTATATCGCAATCAGGCGAAACAATGGACTCCATTGTGTCAGTTAAAAGAGCAAAATGGCTAGGAATGAAAGTTTTATGTATTTTAAATACAAAAGACAACACAATGGCGGAAATGGCCGATTACAAAATGTTTTGTGAAGGGAAAAAAGAAATTGGCGTTGCGGCAACAAAATCTTTTTCTTCCCAAATAATGTCTGGATTGTTTTTTATGTTAAGCTTTTGCTCGCAAATAAAAGCTAAAAATACAAACGAAATAAAACAAGAAATTAAAAAATTGCAAAACATACCAACGGTAATTGTAAATACAATTATGCAAGAGAACGAAATACAACAAATAGCAGAAAAAATGACAAAAGCAAAATTTCTACACTTTATAGGTAGAGGATTATCTTTTGGTTTATCTCTAGAAGGTAGTTTAAAAGCAAAAGAGTTATCATATATACCTTCCGAACCGTTATTTGGTGGAGAACTGAAACATGGACACTTAGCTGTTGTAAGTAAAAATGTGTGGTGTGTTTGCCCACTGTTAGATAACAAATTAACTAACAAGTCTATCGGAAATATCAACGAAATAATTGTTAGAAAAGGTAATGTCTTAATTATATCTTCTAATAAAATCGATATTGCAAATATAAAAAACTATACAAATTGCCATTGCGTTACCGCTGATGTAAATAATAATTTCGAGCTAATCTTTAGTATAATTGTAACGCAACAATTATTAGCGTACCATATAGCGGCAAAACTTAACAGAGAAATAGACAAACCAAGAAACTTAGCAAAATCGATAACAGTCGAGTAACCTAAGCACCTAACAGGCCCAACAATGCTTACAACTACCCTTTTAACGTGTAACAGTAATGCTGTAATTTTATATACGGTAAAGTTAAATAAACCGCACTATAAACAAGTTAATCGTTATTGTTGTTATTTTCGGTATCAAGACCAAGTATAATACCTTGCGCAAAACTGTGTGCGTTACTGTCTTTTGTTCCGTTACCAACTATAGACGCAATAGCTGCAATTCTTTCTTTTTTTTCTAATTTTTTAACAAAAATAGTTGCAATATTGTCTATTGCCGATTTACAAACGCTAAAATGACACTCACCACAAGCAGCAACATTATGGTTGTGAGTGATAACAATTACTTGCACATCTTTTGACAGCTTAAGAATTTTTTTACCAATAGCAATCGCAACAGCCCCGCTTACGCCAGAATCGATTTCATCAAATACAATACAATTAACACCGCAATAGCGAGAAATTGACAATGTTAACGCTAGCATAATTCTAGACATCTCACCACCGGATACATTTTCCACCTTTGTCATGTCAAAGCCCTCATTTAAAGAGACTAAAAATTCTACCGCATCAATACCTTTACTTGTTAAATACCCTTTGTTGGTAACAACACTTGCTTCAAACTTAGCATTTGGTAAATGTAAATCGCCCATATGTAACAAAACAGCGCTAGACAACTTTTTGGCAAAACTAATACGGATACCAGATAGCTCCTGTGCGCTTTTTAGACAATCATCCTTTGCGGTAGATAACTCACCCTTCAAACTCTCAACTTCTTTAAGTAAGTTATCGTTTTTATCGGCAAACTCTCTTGCACTTTTAAGCTTTTCAGGTAAGATAGACGATATTGTTTCGTATTTTCTAGCAATAGACCTAATAACATGTAAACGATCTTCCTGCTCGTCAAACTCTTGATTGCTGTCCCAAAGCTTGGAAGTTAAATCGTCAACAGAACCACTAACCTCTCTAAACAAAATAAGAGCCTCTTCGCATATTTGCGATAAATTATTTAGCTCTTTCTCTGTGTTATTAGGAACAGATGTATTAAACGTGCAGTCACACAACAAACGAGAGGTAGACGAAATACCCTTTTTTAAAACATCAATCGCGTCCGTCTTGTTTAATAGGTTGCTAAACATAAGTAACTCATCTAATATACGTGCTTTTGTTTTTACACTGTTTCTTTGTTCAATAATTTGCTCTTCTTCTCCTAACTTAACGTCAACCCGCTCTAAGTCTTCAATCATTCTAGACAACCTACCTCTTTCTTGTTGCCAAGATTTCAACTCCTCCTCTTTTTTGTTAAGAATATTACCAATTTTAACAAATTTACTAAATAAACACGAAACCTCTTTTACCTTGTCACCGCAACCTACACACCTGTCTAAAATGTCAATCCAAAGGTGATTGTCTCTATTTCTAAGGGATGAGGATTGATTTCTAATCTCTACCAATAAAGGCGCAATTGTAGAAACAAAACTAACAGTAGACGGAATATCGCAAACAAATATTTTACTACTACCGTTTATATCAATTACTCTTCTAATAACAATACTGTCATCTTCAAGTATAACACCTCTGTCTGTTAAAATTTCTGCCAATTTACCGCCACTGGAAACACGAAAAACCCCAACTATAACGCCTTTTTTATGCTTAGAACGTAAAATATTGCCCTTTAACTTCCCACCTAAAACAATAGATAAACAATCAACAACTATCGACTTACCAGCTCCAGTTTCGCCAGTAATAACAGACATACCAGAGTCAAAACACAACTCCAATTTATCTATTAATAATACATTTTCTATACATAAAGAAGATATCATGACAAAAAATAATCACTAATAAAACTATAATACAAAAAGCTTACAAACGGGTATTAGTAAATAAGTGGTGACAATTTTCCAAATTGTAAAAACATAAGTTACGTATGTACGTAATCGGCACGCATTAAAGTGCCAATATAAAATTTAACAAGTTACTTAACAAAGTAAACAATACCCAATATAGTATCTACAACAGGTTATAAAATTATAAATAGCAAACAAAGCTTATTTTAACAAGTGTTAAACAATGTTAATTTGTTAAGAGCTAAATGCCTTTGCTATATCTTTTTTAAATTTATTAAATTTCGACATCTCTGCGTAATTAAGCTTTTTGCTTTCATTAAGGTATCTAGATTTTGGATTAACCTTCTTACCCATAACGACCATTTCAAAATGTAAATGTGGTCCCGTAACCATACCAGTTGAGCCAACGTAACCAATTATATCTCTTTGCACAACTTTTCCACCCTTTTTAATTTTACCAAATTTACTTAAATGCGCATAATTGGTTTTTAACTCTTTATTATGTCTGATGGTTATAAAATTGCCATAGCCAGATTTTAAACCAACAAACTCAACAACACCATCACCAGCAGAGTAAATAGGCGTACCAGTTGGGGCGGCAAAATCTATACCTCTATGCTCCCTTGTGTATCCTAACACAGGGTGTGTTCTTCTACCAAAGTTAGAAGAAATCCTAGCTCCGTCAATGGGAGTTTTTAGTATTGTCTTTTTAATTGACTCACCTTTTTCATTGTAATATTGATTTTTAAATAAATATACTTGGTGATTTCTACCTTGCAATACAATGTCGGCAAACAATAAATCACCATGTCGAATTAATTCATCATTTTCAGATCTGATTTCTTCAAAAATTAAAGAAAAAGTATCGTTTTGCCGTATATCTCTTTGAAAATCAAGAATATAACTGTACTCCTTTAACATCTTGGATATAATTCCGACAGGAACATTATTACGTAATGCGTCACCGTATAAATTGCTATGAACTTTATCTCTCACGATTCTGTAAACTTTTTTTGTGTTTAATTTTTTTAAATCAACAACATGACTACCGTTGTTGTTTTTGTATACTAAAACTTTATCCTTTAAAGGTATTTGCATCTCATGAATAACGCAATTTTTGCACATTCTGTATCGTGGAGGACAAAAAGAATCTTTTGCAAACGCACTGTCAATCTCAGATTCCTTATATTGTATATTACAATTATAAACCGTTCTAACTGTTTGACCGCTAATTAATGTTATCCCTTTAATCTTGTCGTTGTTAGTAATAGCAAATATTTGTCTACTGCCAATACCCAGCTCACCCAAAATATGGCTTAATGTTTGACCAGAATTAATAACTAAATTGCTACGCATCTTTTCATCGCCAGTTGTTTTGTCACTGCTAACATTAGCAGCTTTCACCATCAATATCTTACCGATATCTTTATCAGTAAAAAAACTTCCTTCATTAACTAATTCAAAGCTAAAAAATAAAAATATAAAGTTTACAACACCAATAACGGCTAATATCGATAAAAAAGATACCTTATTTAAGTGCTCATTCTTGCCAAAAATAGATGTCCAACATACATAAGGAAGGAACATCGTTAACGCAAGTGTTCTTGTTAAAAACTGAAAAAACATCGAATTAATCGCAAATATCTACACAAAACACACACTGATATTATAAATAACAGCTTAGTTAATCAACATAATACTAATTACTACAAATAAGTTTGTTTGTCTACTATATATATTTATGTATTTTAGCGTGCAGTTTACCTTAATATTTTTATAAAAAGGTAAATCATTTACAGATAGGTATTGTGTTATAATAAACCCTCGTAACAAAAGCTTATAACGATAAATTGTCCCGAATTAACTTTTTAACTAACTACCTTCAAATGTAAACAATATTTACGATTAAAACTAATCAGACAAAGTAATAAACCAACATACACTACAACATGTCAGGCAACTTAACCTCAAACGAAAAGTAAAAAATAGAAAAAGTAAAAGGATATATATCCGCCTCTACCGTTACTTACTCAACAAACTCTATCAATGCCATTTCAGCCTGATCAGATGCACGGCGACCAAGTTTAATAATTCTAGAATAACCACCTTTCCTGTCTTTAAACTTAACAGAAAGATCAATTAACTTTTCAAAAGCTGTTTTATTCTTTAATAAAACACGAATGGGACGAGTAACAGCCAAAGAAGAACTATTTCTCTTTATAGGTGTGATAAACTCTCTCTCCAAATATGGTCTTAAAGACTTTGCCTTAGTAATGGTTGTTACTATTTTATTACTTAACAACAAAGAGCAAACCATGTTGTTTAACAAAGACAACCTATGTTCAGAACGTCTGCAAAGTTTTTTGTACTTCTTACCGTGTTTCATATAATAACTTATTAACTAAAACTACAACCCAAATAATGGTAAAACCTAATTGCCAAATCTCTTTTTAGTCAATATAAGCAATTCCGGCATATCTTTTGGTGGCCATTCTCCAATATCCATACCCAAACTTAAACCCATATGAGATAAGCAAGTTTTAATTTCTTCCAGAGACTTTCTGCCAAAATTGTTCATTTTTAACATCTCGGACTCTGTTTTTCTAACCAAATCACCAATATATTTAATACTAGCGCTAGAAAAGCAATTAACAGAACGAACAGAGAGTTCTAAATCTTCAGTTTTACGAAGAAGATTTAAATTATAAACATCACTATCATCAACAACAGCCGTCTCCTCAACAGATAAAACCCTAGTTGCGTCAAAATTAATAAATATTTCTAACATATCCCTAAGAATACCACTTGCCAACCCAAGTGCGTCATCAGCTTTAATAGAGCCATTAGTTTCAACAGAAATATTAAGACTGTCATAATCGGTAAACTTATCTACACGAGCATCTTTAACAGAAAATTTAACACTTTTAACTGGACTAAAATGACAATCTAAGTCAATTTCTCCTAAATTTTGGTTCTTACTGTCTATCTCTTTAAAAGAAGTACCTACGCCTGATTCGATTTTAAATTTCATTTTTACAGGTACATCCTTTTCTACTTCAAACAATGGAAGATCGCCATTAAGAATTTCAAAACCTTCTTTTAACTGTATCATAGAAGCGGTAACCACAATTGGACCTTTAACCTCTAACAAGCCCTCACACGATTCTTGTTCACTCTTAATAATAACATTTCTCAAGCTTAAACAAATCCTTGCAACGTCCTGTTTAACACCAGGTATAACAGAAAATTCCTGTTCAATATCGTTGATGGTAACGGAAGATATTAGAGTACCTCTTATAGACGACAGTAAAACTCGACGCAAAGAGTTCCCTATAGTAACGCCAAAACCTCTCTGTATAGGTTGGACTAAAAACGATCCATTCGAACCATCTTCACTTAAAAATAACGGTTCTACCCGATTGGGTTTAACGATTTGAGAATAAGATTTATACATTATTAGTAAAATTAAAAATTAAAACTTAACAATTAACACAAGGTCAAACCCTTCGCCTCCTTGGCATACGACAGCCGTTATGAGGTAATGGAGTGACGTCTTTAATCACGGTAACTATTAAACCACTAGAACCAAGCGCTCTGATAGCAGACTCTCTGCCAGCACCGGGACCTCTAACAATTATAGCAATCGTTTTAAGAGAAAATAACTCTTGGGCTTCTCTTGCAACTGAATCAGCGACAATCTGAGCAGCAAATGGAGTGCTTTTTTTTGCACCTTTAAAACCACGACCACCAGCAGAACTAGAAACCAAAGCATTACCAAACATATCTGTTACTGTAATGATAATATTGTTAAAAGTGGTACCAATATACACAACACCATTTGGAACCTTACTCACGTTCTTCTTTTTTCTTCTTTTGTTAATAACCTTAGACATAATACAAAAAATAAAACTAAACTACTTCTTACCAAAAGATTTTTTCGGACCCTTTCTTGTTCTAGCATTGGTTTTTGTTCTTTGACCACGAACAGGTAAACCACTTTTATGCATACGACCTCTATAACAGCCTATAGCAACAAGCCTCTTAATGTTTGAACTTTTTTCAGCACGAAGATCTCCTTCAACTTTTAAATTCTCCTCAACGTAAACCCTTATAGAGTTAAGACTATCATCAGACAATTCGTACATTCTTGATTCAGGATCAATGCCTAAAGCTTTACATAAATCAAAAACATTATTTTTACCAATACCATATATATACGGCAAACCAGCGCGAACTTTCTTCTTACTAGGTAAGTGAACGCCGAAAAGGCGTATCACACTACTTTGTGAAATTTTATCAACAGAACTCATATTCATACCTATATAAAACCCGAATTATTTACCAGACCCAACAATTAATACCTTACCACCTTTATTTTCAAGTCTCTTTTTAGCTTCTACAGAAACAGCGTCAACTTCTATGGTAAACTTTTTGCAAACTTTCTCGCCACCTAATAGCTTAACTTTACGTTTTACAGACTTCATTAAACCGACTGATACAAGATCAGACTTTGTAATGTTGTCTTTTATAGTGCCCTTATCAATTAAAGATACTATAATTTCTATAGACAAACCCATAGGTACTCTGCCACGAATTTGCGCCAAAGAGCTAAATCCTCTATGAGGTATTCTACGGTATAGTGGAGTTTGTCCTGTTTTTCTAAACATAGAAGCAGGTCTAGCGCCAGAGCGAGATTTTTGACCTTTATGCCCTCTTCCGCAAGTCTTACCCTTACCAGACGAATACCCTCTTCCTACTCTTTTCCTGTTCCTGACAACTTTATCAAGTTCATTTAATTTTAAAATAGACATACCTAAAAAATTTATTTTTTATTAACACTTAATACTTTTTACAAACATAAACCTAACAAATAAAGTTAACCCTGTAAAGACTTTTCCGCTTCCGCAACGCTGTTAGAAAACTGAGCAACAGATTGTTTAGAGATAGCACTCTCCCTAAACATACGTAAAAACTTATCAGACTTTAACATCATAAGCGCGTTAATTGTTGCTTTAGTAACATTATAAGGGTTATTGGAACCAAAAGACTTTGCAATAACATCTTTTAATCCTAAACATTCAAACATCAACCTCATAGATCCGCCAGCAATAATACCTGTACCAGGTCTTGCAGGTTTAATCATAACTTTTGCACCACCAAAACTAGCTTTAACCTCATGAGGAATAGTGTTTAACTTAGTTACAACAATATTATAAAGGTTATTTTTTGCATCGTTAATTGCTTTACGTTTTGCACCATTAACATCCAAAGACTTACCTAAACCAATACCTATGCATCCGTTTTTGTTGCCAATTGTTATTAAAGCGCTAAAAGAAAATATTCTACCACCCTCAACAACTTTAGTAACACGTGCAAGTTTTAAAAGTCTTTCTTCAAACTCAACATTGCGAATTCTATCCCTTCTATGTACTTTTTTACTAACTAAAACCGACATACCACTACTACTTAACCATTTCCATAAAACCATCCACCAACGCCTTTATACGGCCATGGTACTTATACTGTGCAACATTAACGGCGGGTTTTATCCCTAGTTCTTTACACTTCTTACCTATTCTTTCACCAACAAGCCTAGATATCGCAACCTTTCCGCATCCTTTTGTCTGAACCCCATCTTTTTTTAGGTTAACAGTCGATACGCTAAAAACGGTTTTCATATCAGACAATGAGGATACAAAGCCATAAATATATTCGTTACTTCTAAAAAGCAATAGCTCGTGCGACTCAGGTCTGCCGAACTTAGAGCGAATAGAAATAATCTTTTTCTTTCTTTTTGAACGATGAATGATCATAACGCAATAAATATTACTTTTAATTATATTATTTCTTCTTACCTTCTTTTCTTCTCAAAAAAGAACCTTTAATAACAATGCCACTTTGTAAACAAGGATCCCAAGGAGACGACTTGCAAACATCATCCGCAAAAGCGGTAACATCGTCAACAAAACCAGATAACTCAATCTCAGTATTGTCTTTAATGTTATACATAATTCCGTCAGGAATTTGAAAAGCAACCAAATGACTGTAACCAATACTTAAAGCAATGATGTCACCGTCAACCTTAAAAGCTTTATAACCAACTCCAATTAAAACTAAACAAACCTTGTAAGGGTTTTTTATATCACGCAATAAATTTTTTAATTTAGCAACAAAAGTTCCTATCATTGCACAATTTTTAACCTTCCTTGCTGCGTCAACCTTACAAGTGCCATCAATAATTTCTAGAATAACGTCAGAAGACACCTCTAAAGATCGAGAGACTGAGCCGTACTCAGCGATAACAACGTTGTTAACAACTTTTAACCGTACACCTTCTGGTATCAATATAGGTTTTTTTGCAAGTTTGGAAAAAGACGACATACAAAATTATTTAATAAATTTAAAGTATAATACAAATCAATTCACCACCTATGCCAGCGCGAATCGCTTCATAGCCACTTTTTACACCCTTATCGGTCGAAACAACAACTAAACCAGCTTTACTTTTGCAAGTATAAGTTCTTAACTCGTCAATGCCAACGTAAAACCTTCTGCTTGGTTTTGAATAAAATTTCACATTAGAAATTACATTAAAACCACTAGCGTCAAAACGAATCTGCACAGAAATAACCTTCACATTTTTGCGAATCTCAGAAACCTTATAATTGATAATATAGCCATTTTCCTGTAAAAGCTTTAAAAGCTTCTCAGCAAAAATACTATAAGGAACCACTGTCGTTCTTTTCATGTAACGATTTCTTATATTTCTTAATGCAGAAAACACATCTGCAATTATATAGTTACTAGACATAAGTTAAAAAAATAAACCCCTACTAAGCTTTAATTAAACCAGCAATCTGGCCAAAACTTGCATACTCACGAAACTGATTCCTCCTGATACCACATTTTAAACCACGAGCCCAACCAGTGATAGGGCAACGCTTGCGATAACGAGTAATAGAAACCTTTGCAGTCTTATCAAGAAAAGCACTAATCATAAGCATTTCTTTTTGCAGTAATGCTCTTTCGTCATCTGGCATTACTTCATCTCTGGTCCTACGATTCATCTCTATCAACTTTTTAGATAAAGATTTACGACGCTTACGCGCAGACTGTACCTTCAGTTTTACAATATCATCTTTTTTACTTCTCGAAACAAACTTCGCAACTAAATACTTATCCATAAACTAACTTCTTACTGGAAAATTTAAACTCTGCAACAAACAGATAGCCATCTCTTTATTCTTTGCATTTTTAATAACAATAGAAACATCTAAACCACGAGTTCTGTAAACTTGATCATAACTCAATTCTTGAAAAATTAGATGATCTGAAATACCAAAACTAAAGTTCATGCCTCTGTCAAACATAGAATTACTAAAACCCTTAAAATCCCTAATCCTTGGCAAAGAAACATATATAAGGTTTTCTAATATTCTATATAAATCATCTCTACGTAAAGTACAATATGCACCAATAACCTGACCCTCACGCAATTTAAAACCAGCTATTGATTTTCTTGCCTTCGACTGAGCTGGTTTTCTGCCAGTAATTAAAGAAAGTTCCTTAATTCCTGACTCTATAGCTCTTTTATCTCCTAACTCCTTGCCAAACCTCATAGAAACTACAATCTTTTCTATTTTTGGAATAGAATGAGGATTTGTAATACTAAAACGCTCTTTTAGCAATGGAATAACCTTAGAAATATATTCCTTCTCTAAAAATGTCATTTTCTTTTTATCTGTAGACATGTAAAACCAAAAACATTAAACTTTTTTAACATTAGAAATATGAATAGGCATCTCGACCGTTTCAAAACGACGAACACCACCCTCACCCGTGACAACTTTTTTATGTAAATTAATACCCTTAATCAAAACTCTCATAACTTTACGTAAAATTAAAACAACTTCACCCTGTTTACCTTTGTCGTCTCCACAGACAACAATAACTTTATCACCATGTTTTATTTTTAATTTCAACCTCTTCCTTTCAACAACCCTAGTGCGGTAATTTTGTATTTTTTTACTAGTCATTATAAACAATTATAAAACTTCATCAGCTAAAGAAACGATTTTTCCAGAAATAGATCTAACCTCTCTAGCGATAGGTCCTAAAACTCTTGTTCCAGCTGGCTCAAGTGTTTTTCTGTCAACAAGTACAACGGCATTATCGTCAAACCTAATATTCATTCCGTCTTTTCTTCGTACCGAACTAACAGTACGAACAACAATTGCGCCATAAACGGAGCCTTTTTTTGCTTTACCACCAGAGTTACATGAGCGGACACTAACCAAAATAGCATCGCCAACTTTAGCAACACGAGAACCAGAAGCGGTAATCATACCGATGCAACGTACCCGTGTAGCTCCTGAGTTATCAGCAACTCTTAACTGTGTTTCAACTAAAATCATAACTAAAGAAACTAAACTCCAACTAATTTTAAAACCAACCAAGACTTGAGTTTAGACCTTGGTCTACACTCAATTATTTTTACAATAGAACCAACAGATAAATCTTCTATTTCGCTATGACATAAAAAGCACTTTTTTCTAGCAGTAGATTTTCTATATAAAGGATGACGAAATAGAGTCCTTACAGACACCTTTACGGTCTTTTTACCAGATAGTTTAACTATTGTCCCTTCTAAAACTTTTGCAACCATAACATAACTATAAAAATACTACTTTTTTAAAACATTTAACGCTGTTAAAACACGAGCAACTTTCTTTCTCGCATTTTTCACGGAATGCACTCTAGAACTCTTCTCAGCCTGAGAATCGCTATTAGATAAACGCACAGCCATCAACTCCTTTCTAGCGCTACTAAGTGTAGATACTAGCTCATCAGTTTTCATCTCAGTCAACTGAGCAAATTTGATCCTACTCATAAATTAAAGTCAAGATTATTTTAACCTAGCAACTTAACAAACCTCCTAAAAACGATCTTACAATCGATATTCAGTTTGTAATTTGCCTTCTTCAAAGCCGAAACGGCAACATCTAAAGGAACATTATCAATTTCAAATAATATTGAACCTTTCTTAACAGCTGCAACGTAAAAATCTACCGAACCTTTTCCGCCACCCATACGAACCTCCAAAGGTTTTCTTGTAACAGGAAAAAAAACATTCTTCCTGATAAAAAACCTACCTCTTTTACCGCAAGCTCTGTTAACAACAACCCTTGCGGACTCAATCTGCTTCTTGGTGATCTTACCACACACAATAGCTTTCAATCCAACCTTCCCAAATTCTAAGCTTGTACCTCTAGTGGCAACACCGTCAGCACGAACTTTCCTGTATTTTGCAAATTTCGCAACCATATACTTAAAAGTAATTAATTCATCCTAGCATTAGAATGCACCCAAACCTTTATACCTATCACCCCATAAATGGAGAATGCTTCTACTACAGCGTAATTAATATTAGCTCTAATAGTATGAAGCGGCATAGAGCCCTCTTTAAAAGTTTCAGAACGAGCAATCTCTGCACCGTTTAAACGTCCCGCTATAGAAACTTTTACACCTAAAGCACCAGCTTTCATTGCTGCCTCTATAGCTCCTTTAACAGCTCGTTTATAAGAAACTCTTTTAACAACCTGATTTGCAACATTGTTACCTAAAACTCTAGCAACTAAATCCGGTTTTTTAATATCAGAAACAGAAATAGATGGTCTTTTGTCTATTAAATTTTGGATATCTTTCTGCATCTTCTCCAAGAAAACACCTTTCTTTCCAAATATAGCAACTTGTTTACCAGTTTTAATTGTAATATGAGGAGTTGTTGATTTTCTCTCAATTAACACATCACCTATATATTGCGAGACAGCGCAACGTCGAAGGTATTTCAAGATAACAATATCTTCAAAAATATTCCTCTCATATACAGCTTTATCCCTTGCGTACCAATCGCACAACCACCTAGTTTGCCCGCCGGTGATTCTAAAAATAACAGGATTAATCTTTTGACCCATAATAAACTAAATCAATTTCCACTACTTATATTAACAGTCTTTTTTGAAGACTTTACACCACTACGTTTTGAAGCAGTAACATTTAAACTTTTTAAGTCAACAGCGCTAACCACTATATCGGCTTTTTTTAGCACAACTGTAATCTTAGAATATCTCTTTTCAATCCTCGTTGACCTACCTCTACCACAAGCCATAAATCTACGAAGGGTAAAAGCTTTACCAACAAAAACTTTATACACTATAAGTTTTTCTCTGTCAAAACCATTATTGTTAACAGCGTTAGCAATGCAGGATTTTACTAATTTAATCATTGGAACAGCGCAAGCCTTTTTGGAAACAGAAAGTTGTTCCAATGCTTTTTCTGTAGTCATGTTTCTAATTAAAGTAGCAACCAATTCCCACTTGTAAGTAGAAGATGGTACATACTTTAATGTAGCAGAACAAGTGTCAATATCGGTATTCATACAAAATAAATATTACTTTCTATTCTTAACAGAAGAACTAACTTTTCTAACAGGAGACCTTCTGGTGGGAGAAAACTCGCCCAACTTATGACCTATCATGTTTTCGGTTATAAATACAGGAATAAACTTCTTGCCATTATAAACCGCGATAGTTAAACCAACCATATCTGGCACAATTGTTGACCTACGGGAAAATGTTTTTAACTGCTTCTTCCCTCCGTCCGCAATAGATCTCAAAACCTTTTTCAAAAGAGAAAAAGATACATATACAGCTTTTTTTAATGAACGCATAACAAAATTATCTTATTATTTCTTTTTCCTACTACTAACCCGTCTACTCAAAATAAACTTAGATGTACGTTTATTTCTTCTAGTACGGTAACCTTTAGCAAGTTGACCCCAAGGAGACACAGGATGTCTTCCACCCGATGTTTTACCTTCACCACCACCTAATGGATGATCTACTGGGTTCATCGACACACCTCTTTGATGAGGTCTGCGACCCTTCCAAACATTTTTACCAGCTTTACCAAGTTTTACATTTTTTAGCAACTGATTAGAAACTATACCAACAGTCACTAACACATCGCCACTAAGTAATCTTTTTTCTTTAGATGTTGTTGTTACATTTACAACGCCACCTTCTTTGCCGTTAATAACAATATAAGCACCTGCAGATCTTGCAATTTTAGCACCTGCCATAGGTTTCATTTCAACACAACAAACCATGCTACCAATAGGGACAAACTTAATTGGCATAGTGTTACCAATGTTTGGCTCAATCTCAGATAAAGAAGCTAAAACTTCCTGACCTTTTACCAAACCCTCAGGAGCAATCATATACTCTTTTACACCATTTTGATACTCAATTAGCGCAATACTAGCTGTTCTGTTTGGATCATACTCAATAGACATAACTTTAGCAGGTATATCCATTAAATCTCTCTTCCTTTTAAAGTTGATTATTCTGTATTTACGTTTATGACCGCCACCTCTAAATCTACTTGTTATTCTACCATGAGAATTTCTACCACCGGTAGACTTCAAAGCAGTTAGTAGAGGTTTGTAAGGTTTTACCTTGTCGACATTAGGACGATACAACACAGCATCCCTTCTACCAGGAGTTGTTGGAGCGCATCTTACTAATGTACCGCTATTTATCGCACCCATCTCTAAGAAATCTTACTAAAATTAACTGCACCATCGCCGCCAATGCTAACCATTGCCTTTTTAAAGCCAGATTTAATACCAACTTTACCTTTTACAAGTCTCTTCTTGTCAGATGTGTTTAAAACCCTAACAGATAAAACTTTAACACCGTAAATAGACTCAAAAGCCTTCTTAACGGCAGGTTTGTCGCTTCTTTTGTCAATGATAACAGTTACAATACCCTTACTGGAAAGACTAAATGACTTCTCAGTAGACATAACGCCCCTTATGATATTGTAAATTGGAACAAACTTTTTCATTTTAGACACTTAGATAAATTCTCAGCAGCATCTTTTGCTATCACAACAACGTCAGCGCGTAGTAAATCATTTGTTGTAAAATCACATACAGCAGCGTATTTAACACACCTTAAATTGCTAGAGGATAAAACATTGTTTTTAGGCAATTCACCATCAAATAAGATTAAAAACTTAGTTCTACCGTCAACAGCGCCACCAAAATTCTCTAAACATTTTATAGATGTTTTTGTCTTACAATCGGGCAATTGTACATCAGAAACAACGTAAAAGCTGCCTTTTTCAATTACCATAGAAAGTAAAGTTCTTTTAGCTAAGCGTGCTTCTTTTTTTGGTATTTTTACAAAACGAAAAGTACCACGCGGGCCAAATGCTACACCACCACCAACATGATGAGGAGCTCTTCTTGTACCTTGTCTAGCTTTACCTGTGCCTTTTTGTTTGAAAGGTTTTGCCGTGGTACCACTAACCTCGGCACGATTTTTAACCTTAGCATTACGTTGTCCGCAATGTGCAGCTTTCATCCTTGTTATGTGCATGGATAAAAACTTTTTACTAACGCTTAAGCCTTCAATGTTAGACATATCAATATCCACATCTCCAACAACCTCTTTATTTGTAAAGTTGTATAATGTAAACTTCATGATATATAATAATTAATAAACTAAACTACTCTGACACGCTAGAAGCGTTATTGTTACTATGTAACAATAACCCATTTATAGAAGAAGGCTTGCTAAGGCCCCTTTTTCTAACCGCATCCCTAATTAAAACTAATGAGCCATTTTTACCAGGTAAACTACCATGTAAAAAAAGCAAGCCATCGTTAACGTCGACACTCGAAACTAAAACATTCTGCTGAACAATAACGGAGTGACCCATATGACCAGCCATTTTTTTACCTTTAAAAACCTTTCCTGGGTCAGTCCTGTGCCCAATACTACCATGTGAACGGTGAGAAACAGAAACACCATGAGAGGCACGTAAACCGTGAAAACCCCATCTTTTCATAGGACCTTGAAAACCTTTACCTATACTAACGCCGGTAATATCTAAATATTTACCCTTAAAAACATCGGTAACAAAACAATCAGAACCAATCAAAGAACGAAACTCTTCTAACGATGAAGGAGATCTAAACTCTTTAACCTTTCTAAATAATGATGAATTTTTTTTCTTAAAAATACCAACCTGTGGTTTTTTTAATTTATCTTCTTTTTGCGTTTCACAAGAAGCTACGACGACAGCATCATAGCCATCTATCTCAACTGTCTTAATATCGTGAATGATATTCCTGTCTACCTGAACGATGGTAACGGGTAGTATATGACCCATTTTTTCATCGTACATACCCAACATACCAACCTTCTTGCCAATCAAAGCAACTAAATCAGACATTAGTTAAGAGCTAATAAAACATAAAACACAGTAAATAGCAAACTACAAAAGAAGCTAAAAACATAGTGCGACCACACAACTGATTAGTATTCGTTTTTTTATAATCAAGTTCTTTATTGTAAAAATAATATTTTTTTAAACATGCATCTAATTACGTACGGTTATTAAAGTGATTAAATCATTATATAAACTATAAATAACAGATAACAAATTGATAAAATTGATAGGGATAAAATTACTATTTGGTTTTTTAAAATTAATAAAACTTACAAAATAATCAGTCATTTCACCTTATAACGTTAAGTTAAA
>JAERRN010000065.1 GCA_016735445.1 Rickettsiales bacterium
CCATATCACCAACACCAGCAATACCGCTAGCTCTAACACCAGCTCTACCTATGTCACCAGCGCTAACCTTTCCACCCATATCACCAACACCAGCGCCAACCTTTTCACCAATATCACCAACACCAGCGCCAACGTTACCAGCGTTTCTGCCGCTAGCATTTCCGCTGTCAACGTCAGCACCGGTAGAGTTTCTTCTTGGGATGCTAGCTTTTGTGACATCTTCAGGTTGGAAAGATTCATCTTCTTTATTTTTCTTCCCGTCTTTATTTTTGCTATTTGGTGATTTGTGTTGTATATTTTGAAATGGCAATTTAATTCTACTTATAGACCTAGGGTCGCCTGTTGGAGATGTTGGTCGTAGCGCTGTTTTGGCAACTTCAAATAAGTTATCTCCAATATAATCACCTCCTAGTTTTTTGGGTAAAATAAACTGTATAGGTTTAAAAACTACCTGTGCTGCGCCTAAAAAACTTTGTATCATAGACGATCCGCTTGAGTAAAGACCCGTTCCGCCTGTTAGATCTGCAAGATGGGACATTATTATATCTGCCTTTGTGCATATTGAAACAGATATTGCAAAAGTAACAAGATGTAATATAAAATATTCTCGAGAGAATGTTCCGATAGTTTTCCATCCATAAAATTTGATAGAAAATATTTCAAATATATTGATAGAAAATATTTCTTGCCAACAAATACTATAACCCAATGTTTTATTAAATTCTCCAATTGCTATAAAAAACAATATAGTCATCATCAGCAGAAATAACATTGTTTTTACAATTCCTGCTTCAATAGTTGATATCAATTTTTGCATATACTCAGAAGTTTTTGAGTATATCATTAATAGTAACGCAAGCGGCATAAAGGCCACAATCATAGCTGATTGTGTTACTGCTACTATGGTTGTTAAAAACGCCCTAAATGCAGAAATTGCAAATGCAATAATTAGCGTAAAAACGGTAATCATTGTTACCATAAACATTGGCTCTGATACAAATCCGGCTAATATTCGATACCCAAGCACTGGCGAAAATATTTCTTCTATTATGATGTCAAAAATTGCAAATGGGTTTACAGTGTTCATGCTCATACCACTAATTTGCGATGCTGCAATAAAAAATGCTGAAAATAACGACACCAATCCGTGAAAGAAAAACGGCACTATAACTTCATCAATTAACACATATGTGTCTGGTTCTGTTCCCCATAATGCAATCGATATAGCAAGAATCTGCTTTAGGATGGAGTCGAAATTTAACTCTTGACTACCTTTTACAACATTGTATCCAAGCATTGTTATTGTAAGTATAACAAGTAACATTCTAATTGTTTGAAATGTGCTATTTCTTAAAAAATTGTTTCTTATTTTTACAATTATACCAGATTCTTTTTGTGTAAAATCTATAAGCTCCCCTGGCGCTAATCTGGTAATATCTTGGTTACCAAAAAGGGGATTTAATATAAAAGAGGATATTTGTTGCAGTATAGAGCTTTGTTTTGTTCTTAATCCTCCAACATATTCTACGTTTTCTCTTTGCACTCCTGATGCAAAAGTAATGTCTAAAATTCCTTCGTTAGCGGTGTAAAGTATGTCGTTAACAGCAAGATAAATTTTTTGCTTAGACGGAGGAGAGCATGTTTCGTTTGGCCTCATTAACCTATCTGCTATGTCTGCATTACATAGTGACTCTTCCGCTAGCTCTGCGTAAGGTGTATTAATTTTATTTGCCTGTACTAACCTTGGGTTTAAATGGGTAATATTAATTGGCTTGCTTAAGTTAAAAGTTTGGTCATAAATTTTTGTTGGTAGAGAAAACGGGATTACCGTTTCCCCCAACCTTGTATTGTTTAATGGCAATGTTGGTCTTAAAACAACTCCTTCATTGTTATCATATCGGTATTCAAAAGACTCTACCGTGTGATTAACAATGTGGTAAGCAAAGCGGCTACCTTCTCCTATTTTCATATAAACTCCATATCCATTTTCTAGATAACACGGTGCATTTACGATGTTTTCTGTTTGCTGGTTAACGCGTCTAATGTTGTTTTCTGTTCTTGCGTACCTAGAAATTTGGTTTTGTCTCATTGCTATATCAAATTTACTATCAGAGTTAAAATTTGCTTTTACAGCTTCAAAACTATTAGTAAGTTTACATGATTCTGATACATATTCAGGTTCATAACTCTTCCTCATAACCTTATCTGAGTCCTTAATCTTATACGTTGAATTAAGTTTTTGTACTATCTGATATATATGTTTTGAATCTTCTTCTCCCCAAGGGAACCATTTACCTTCAACAGCTACCTCTAAAGGGTCTCCAGTTGTTACTAGTCCTGTATCTACCCAAGACGTTATTTGGCCAATTTCTGAATGATTTTTTGGTATTGTTCCCTTTAAATTATACCCTTTTGATGATAATTGAATTCTTTCTGTTACACGTGAATCTCTTGCCATATAGCATTGTGCGGAAGAATCGTTAAATATTTTACCATACATAAAAGATTGCGTGATTACCGCAATTCCTATACATAACCCAACTGGTATAGTGAGAAATGTTGTTATTATAACAACATCAATTATACTAGGGTCTAACATTGCATTCATTACCGATTTAGCAACAACCTTAGCAACGGCTAATTTTTTATTTTTGGCACTCATTATTTCTTTAGTAGAGTCTTTGAGTGTGTCCAAACTACTGCCCATAGTTGCTATTGAAAAACCTAAATATATTGTTATTATATTAGTATGAAATATAAAGTGTCAAGTCTAATAAAAACATGACTTTGCGCTGGTAAACAATTTAGATAATGCTTTTTATACTTAATTTTCTAAAATCTTGTTTGTCGTAGTGGTATTTTAATAATATTTATTAATATATTAATATGTTGATAAATCTTATTGACTATAATTGATAGCGGTATGTAATAGCTATGATAGTTTTTAAAAGTTTTTCGCAGTATTTAATGGCAAATAAGCAGTCAGCAAAAAAAGCAGTTCGTAGTAGCGGTAAAAGACGTCTTGCGAATAAGTCGGTTAAATCAAGTATTAGCACGCGTTCAAAGCAGGCATTGCTAGCAATTGAAAGTGGCAATGTAGAGAATGCAGTAAAATCTATTCGCTTGTACGAAAAGGTTGCTTCTCGCGCTGGTCGTAGAGGTATCTTATCTCGGTTTGCGGTTTCTCGTAAGGTTAGCCGTCTAGCGTCAAAGTTAAAAGCCATTATAGGTAATGTATAATTAGTATTTTTTTGTAAGCACTAATATACAAGGTTCAGCTCATGAGAAAGAATTTGTCTGGATCTGGTTTTTGCCTAGCGTTTCGTTGGTTATCGTTTTATATTTTTTAACCTTTGCTTTTGTAGTGGTGTATTTTTGTGTTTTGTATATATTATGATTTTACATACATTAGCACTGTTTAGTGTTTTTATGTTAACAATTAGACATTGTATTGATGGGATAAATTAATTGCATATTGAGATTTTTATAAATCTTCCTGTAGAATTAATCTGTTAAATATACGTTAGTATATTACAGATATTAAAGCGTTATACGTTTACCATAGTAACTTTACTTTTTTATTTCATGAGTGTGTCTTTTTATTTGGCATCAATGTGTTTACTAATATTTGGATCTGCATTGTGCTCTTTTGCTGAAACCCTATTAGTTGGCAGGTCTGCCGAGATAGTCCATAATTTATCTAAGGGTGGGTCAAAATATAAGTCGCTATTAAAGCGACTTATGAACGATAAAGACACATTATTAGCGGTTGTTTTGCTTGGTAACAATATTTGCAATAGCATGGCTGCATCTATTGGTGTGTTTGTGTCTATAAATGTACTAACAAAATTTAACATGTCTGGTGGTGCCGTGTTGTTGTTAAACACAATAACTGTAACATCGTTTATATTTTTGTTTGGTGAGGTTTTACCAAAATATGCCGCACTTAGTAAAAATTACAAAGTAGGGCATTCTGTTGTATTTTTTGTAGTTCTTTTAAACAAAGTTTTGTATCCAGTTGTTACATTAACCGACTGGTTAGTTAAAAAAATGTTAAGAATGCAAACATCGTCTTCTGTTGACGATGTTTCACCACAGCAAGAGCTTAAAATGACAGTTGAGGCAAAGCACTTAGAGGGTAAAATTTTTACTGACTATAGGGATATGCTTAATGGTTTACTTAATCTAGAAGAGGTAGATATTGGCTCTGTTATGAAGCATAAAACGGATGTATTTGCTATTAATATTAAAAATATATCCTCCAATAAAACAACAGACGATCTGTTAAAGTCTGGTTATAGCCGGTTTCCGGTTTATGAAGGATCCATTGATAACGTTATTGGCGTACTGCATATTAGAGATGTTTTTGAATTTTATCATTGCCATAAGTCATCTATCTTAACAAGAGATGAGCTAGTAAAATTTATGCAAAAACCTTTATTTGTTACAGAAAATGCGAGCTTATACCAACAAATGCGTTTGTTTAGAAAGACTAGAAACCATATAGGTATAGTAGTTGACGAATTTGGTGTTTTTAGCGGCATTATTACCCTTGAAGATATTGTTGAGGAGATTATTGGCGAAATTGTAGATGAACATGATAAAAATGATGGACCTGATATTCTTATAAAGAACGATAAAATAATTGTTGAAGGTGATTATTCTACTCATGATTTTTCTCGCAGATTTGATATTGATCTTGGCGATAATGACGCAAAAACTATTGCAGGGTTAATTATTGATAAGTTAGAAAGATTACCAACGCTTGGTGAAACATTAGAATTATTTGGTTACTCTGTTATTGTGACAGAGATGAGACAAAATAAAGTTATCAGTGTGGAGATGAAAAAAATAAGTTAATATCTTTAGTTTTTATATTGTAATTATAGGTATTACATATTTATATTATTGTTTATCAGTGTTGGCAGTTTGTTAGCGTAAGGATATTGGTGATATCTTGTTTATTACTTGCTTTACTATTTTTTATTATCCTTAGAAAGATAAAATTTTAACTTTAGGTATACATACCTAGTTTTGGCAAAGTAAAAAATACAAATAGCAACGGTTATTAGGTATTATTGTTGGTTTATATTGTAAATATATTAAATAATTAACGTACTATTATAAATTATGGTTGTTAAAAAAGTTACTTTTACAAAACGCTTAATCGCTGTATTTGGTTGGTTTAATAGAGAGTTTGGAAGAGTCGTAAGATTGTGGAACCAAGTTATATTAGGTCCTTTTGTTGAAGGGATATTAATGATTATTTTGTTTAACATATTTGCGTCTGTCAATTCTTATAAGTCGCATGGCGATATTAACTTTATATCTAGCTTATTTGGTGGCGTTGTTGCGATGATGTCAACAAGGAACGCATTTCAAGCGGCTAGCTCACCTTTGGTAATTGCAAAAATGATTGGCTATACAACCGATTACACAGCTCTACCTTTTGCTGTTAACAATTTAAGAATTAGCATGATTTTAAGCTCAATTATTCGTTGTGCAGCAATAACGTTTTGCTGTTTAGCAGTTATGCCACTGTTTAAGGTTAAAATTATACATTTTTGGACATTGTTGTTAATTACTTCTTTAACAGCTATTAATTTTGGCTTGATTGGTTTAATTACAGGTACGATTTGTTCCACATTTGAGCAATCATCCACAGTTAACAGTTATATAATAACCCCTTTATCTATGCTTTCTGGTACTTTTGTGTCAATTCAGCAGTTACCGGTTATTTTTCACAAAATTGCCCCGTTTAACCCATTTGTTTACAGTGTTGACTTAACTAGATACTGCTTTACCGACACTTCGTTTCTTGGGTTAGGTTTTGGACTTGCAATTTTTTTTATAATGACGATTGTTTTATGGGTTATTGCTGGTTTCTTTGTAAAATCATTTGTTAGGGGAAGGTTAGGTTAGTTTTATTAATTTAATTGGTTTGTTATTAGCGTAGTTAGTGTGGTTGGTGCATCTGGAAAGATGGGTAATTTTATATTAAAGGAGATAATTAGCGACTCTTCTTTGGTAGTTGGTGGGTGTTTTTGTAGCGATAATAGCGCGGTTAAAGGCCTTGTTGTTGGAAGTATGCTTGGTCTTGATATACATTTAGATACTTGTTTTTCTAATGACTTATTAGACGCTTTAAATGCCGATTGTATTATTGACTTCTCGCATTTTTCTATTACTACCAAGTTGGTAAATTTATGTCTAGAAAAAAAATATTCTGGTATTTTACTAGTTGGCACAACGGCTTTATCTTCTAAAACTTACCAAAAGTTAGAAGATCTTTCTAAAACTGCAAGGGTTGCTGTTTTGTCAAATACAACAACTGGTATTATTGCAATGCATTCTTTGGTAAAAAATGCCTTAGCCGCAGTGCCAAATGCAGAGGTTGAAATTGTTGAAAAACATCACTCTTTAAAGGACGATGCGCCATCGGGTACAGCTCTATCTTTAGCTGAGACCGTTGCTAAGCAAAAAGGTTTAAATATAAATGATGCATTACAGTATGGTCGTGTTGGAAAAGGTACAAAAAGAAGCCATAGCGAGATCGGGATGTTCTCTATGCGTGGCGGTTTATGTAGTGGAGAGCATTCGATACAAATGTTTTTTGGTTCTGAAGTTTTAGAAATTAAACATACCGCAAGTAATAAAAGTTGTTTTGCAAAAGGCGCTGTAGATATTGTAAAAAAAATGTTACCTCTTAAAGGGTCATGTTTATTTACGGACGATAATATAAATAAGTTACTGCTAAAATGAATATACAAAATGTTAGAGGCACTAAAGATATTGTTGGAGAAGATGCTGATTTGTTTAACAAATTATGCAATATAGCTACTAGTTTAGCTGTGCAGTATGGTTTTAAGGTTTTAAATTTACCTATTATCGAGCAGAAAGATTTATTTGTACACAACCTTGGTGAGGAAAGCGATATTGTATCTAAAGAGATTTATTCTTTTAAAACCAAAGGCGGTGATGATATTGCATTAAGACCAGAATTTACCGCTGGTGTGGTGCGTTTTTTTGTTCAAAATGGTCTTTATAAAAAACAAATGCCACAAAAGTTTTTCTCATTTGGCCCTTTATTTAGATACGATAGACCACAAAAGGGTCGTTATAGACAATTTAACCAGTTTAATTTTGAAATCTTTGGCGCTGGAGATAATTATATGTACGAAAGCTTTACCCTATTTTTTATTAATAAATTTTTAGAAAAAGTTGGGATTAAAATTGGTGATGGTTGGAAATTAAAATTAAATTTTTTAGGTGATGAATTTATCAGACTAAAATACAAAGATGCATTAATTAAAAGCTTACTTAGTAATAAAAATATGCTTTCTGATGACAGCAGAAGGAGAATTGAAACCAATCCGTTGCGGATTTTAGACTCTAAACACCCTGCTGATGTTAAAATTTTAGCAAACATACCTAAGATAAGTGAATTTTACACAAAAGAATACCAACAACATGTAGACAAAGTTTTACAGTCTATTACGGGTGAACAGGGTGATTTTTTAGATAAAAAACAATTTTGCTTACCTTATGAGCTTGATCCTTTTTTAGTCAGAGGGATGGATTACTATGATGGTTTGGTTTTTGAAATTTGCGCAGTTGGTAATGATGTTGCTCAGAATTCAATTTTAGGCGGTGGTAAATATAACCGCCTTGTAAAAAACATCTCCAATGGCGCTGCAGACGTGTCTGCTATTGGTTTTGCTGTTGGTATTGAAAGATTAATGGATATTTGTAAGAGCACAATAAAAAACAACATTAAACCTACTGCTATTTATTTAGCATGTTTTGATAAACAAATGTGTAAAATGCTTTATTGGTCTGATATGTTGTCAAATATTAGCAATATTGTTGTTGAGGTTGCGTTAAAAGATTACAGCTCTTGTGATCAAGATGTTAAAAACAACCTTACAAACGCAGATTTGATTGAAAAGAAAAACAATAAAGCGTTTAATGATTCGATTAAAAAAGGTAATTACGATTTTGTAATGTGTTTTTTAATACAGCTTTTTACTTTTTTGCTTCCAGATATAATATTTATATTATCATATACTATATGAATTTATCGTTCTTATAGTATGTCTGATTTTACAATAAAACAACCAATATCGATGGTTGTGCCTATTAACAATGTAAAAGATTATATTCGAGTTAGCGGAGATGACAGTGACAACATGATAAAGGATATTATTATATCTGTTGAAAGGCAAATTATAGATATAACTAAAATTGTGCCATCTGTTACAGATGTTGTTGTGCGTATATTTCCTGAAGAATCAAGCGTTGTTAAAATCCCGTTCTCGCCAATAATTGCTGTAACACAAGTTAAAAATGGCGAATCTACGCTTGGGCTGGATGAGTATTCTTTACAGAATAAAGTTTTATCTATTTTTCCAAATAGTAAGAGATTAAAAATTGTTGCTACAATTAGTTGTGGGCATGTAGATTTATCTGATTTACCTTCTGATATTAAATTAGCTATACTAATGCAAACCGCCTATGTATACGACAACCGTGACGGTTCTAAGGTTGGTATTATGCCAGCAATGGCTGATCTGCTTTCAAAGTTTAGGGTTTTTAAATTTTAATTTGGTACTTTTATGGCTAGCAATTTGTTGGGTTTATTAAATAAAAAAATAAATCTTTATTCTATTACAGAGGTTTCTGACGAGTTTGGCGCTATTGCAAAAACAAAAACCAACCTTGCTACCGTTTGGGCGTTTGCAAGTATTTTATCAGATAAACAGTGGTTAGATTTTGGAAAGAAAAATAACGCTGTTATCTATAAAATAACAATACGCCTGTTTCAAGATATAAAGGTTGGGCATTTTGCTGAATATGATAAAAGAATGATGTTAATTATTAGTGTAAAACACGACGATAAGGATCTTTTTATTACAGAAATTATAGTGGAAGATAGACAAGAAGCATTAAGTTAATTTGTGATATTAACGTGTTTACAACAGAAAGTTAAGATATTATTATTTATTTACGTTAGTTTATGAGCATAAACAATATAGGGCAGATTTTACAAAGTATTTTAATTTGTAACACCAAAGAGATTGTAAATTTAGAACCAAATTGGCGTAACGCTGTTGGTGTGTACGTATCTGTTCCAAATACATCTAAAGTTCCATATGTTAAAATAAATGGACTAACAAAGCGTGGTCAGCCATTAATTGACGATTCAAGTTTTAGCGGATCTTTTAATATTTCTATTTTTGATAATGACAAGAACAACCAACAATCTATGGATCTACTTTATACTCTTTATGTTGATTTACCAACCATATTGATTGGAAAGGTAAAAAATGGCATTAGCATAGTTAACGCAATACCTTCAGAGTCTAGCGTTATCGAGAATCTTCAAACAGATTCTTGGGTGGGAAATTTTGAAATGATGCTTATATGTAATAAGCAATAAATAACTAACGTTATGTTGTTTTAGTTTGTAAACTTATTTAATTTACTACTCACAATACAATTTATTATATTGTGAGTAGTTTTATGTATAAATGTAGAAACTTGTAAATTACTTGTTGACTATTTTTTTGTACACCGTTCTAACATCGTGATCAAAATTTCTTTTTGTTTTTTTCCAATCTGATACAGGAGTAAAAAAACCAACCGTTCTTGCTACTTTATTGATGACTTTTTTGCTACATATTTGGCAGGTAGATTTGTCACCAAGAAACACATGTCCATCTTCGCACTCACAAAAGGTTGATGTTATGGAAAAATGTTCACAAGATTTTTGTGTAGCATATTCTATTAGTTTTCTTGATTGTGCAGATGTAACATTTTCGCCAATATTAATATGCACTATCCCCCCGCCGGTTAACAGCTTGTTATACTTACCGTCTTCCTCAATGCGTTCAAATGGTGTTTTGTCTTTATTCCACATTGATATAAACTGATTTGCATATATTGGATATCTTGCAGCTTTATTGCCAAATATTAAACGGTCCGCTTTCGGTAATCTAATCATATAAGATTCTGCTGGTATTTGCTCTATATTACCGTTAAGACTGTGTTCTTTAGAATACTTAGCAACTTGATCATTAAAGAATTTAAGTATGCTGTAGCATATATCTTCTTTAGTTTGATCCTTTGGTAGTTTGTTAAGTAATATTTCGCAACATTCAACTATTCCTATCATTCCAAAAGTGGAGAACATTCTTTGCATTGATATAAAGCCTTGGCTAATAAAGATATTTAGTTGTTTTTTCGTCATATCAAATATTATCTCTTTATGAGCTTTTAATATTTTTGCTGCATTTTCAACCATATTTTCAAGTTTTACATAAACTTCATCCATGCTATTGCATTGCAATGCTATTCTTACAAAGTTTATTGTAACAACCCTATGGCTGCCTAAGCTTACACTACTTCCGCCGCCAAAACTATTTGATTGTGAAGCAAGAGATAGCATTTCGCTATCACTTATTAACCTACAACAAGATGCGATTTTTGTTCCTTCGCTTACAAATATATTGTAACGATATATATCGTTAGAGCATATTTTTTCTAAAAACTCTTGATCTTCAACAAAATATTCTTCTTTTTCTGGTATATATTTTTTTGCTAGGTTGACCGTTGATATAGGAAAACGGTATGGCATTCCTCCTTTACTTTGATCCCCTTCGTTAAAAAAACTAATATATAAATATTGTAACTCTTTAATGTACTGCACAACATAACTAGACCATTCCTTTTGAGACATTTCTGCGTCTTCTTTTGGAAAATACCATTGATAGTGATCTTTGCTGATTAACTCTTTTAATTTAACCTGATCGAATATTGATATATTAGTAAAAGGAGATTCTTGACCACCAGTTCTACTTAAAGAATTAAACCCATGTATAACTTTTTGATATTGATTAGTGATATATTTTTTTAATGTTTGGTTATTTTTAATTTCGTTCAAACTTCTTTTTTCTTTATAGATCATCAAATGCGCGATGTCTAAAAAGAAAGTACCAATAGCAATAGCACCTGCTAAGTGGTTTGATATTTGATGAATAACTTCGTTAAGTATAGACGTGTATGAGTCTAGCCTTTGTGGCGGAGATGACCATAGACTACCGAATGTTTTACCCAGTATTACAATTTTAGATGCGTCTAAAGACCAGCAATATGGAACCAGTATATTTGTTGAATCCGATAAGCCAAGGGTGTAGTCAAACATTATTCCAGATAATTTTTTTGCTTCTTCTGTGCCGTATAACTCCTCCATTTTTCTATGCAAAAATGTATATCCAATTAATTTATCTATTGGCGCTGTAGACTCGCGAACTACACCTTTAACAGTTTTTTCGTTTTTATTACTATTATCATCAATTGACATTTCGTTGATTGATTCTTCAAAATCAACAATCGAATGCATTTGAGATATAAAGTCAAAATTTTTCGGAGCAAGACCGTGTATGTTTAACATCTCTTCGGTTATTTTTTCTGCCTCTTCGTCACTTTTTTTATACTCTGTTTTAAGTCTATCTTTTAATACCTGAATAATATTTGACAGTGACTCTAATGTGCTATTTTGTTCTATATATCTTTTTATACCGAAATTGTCCATAAAAAACTAAAAACATTAATTAAACTAAACTAAAACTAAACTAAACTAAACAAAATTATACAATCCATTACTGGATATAAGCGTATAATTTTTATCATAAAGTTTTTGGTTCGCACTTGCAAATTGCATTGAGGAATCTTCTTTAAAAGAAGGTTGTTTCTCGGATTGAATAAACAAACCTGTTTTTAAGAATTTAAACCCTGCTAATTGGTTGTTTTTTACCTGTTGGATATTGTAACCTGTGTATATGCAAATTTCAAACTGTTCAGAGTATATCTCTAAAAATTTTTTTACGAAGCTTATATTTTTTTTAAACAATGGATCACCACCAAGTAAAACAACTTTATTTGTTTGCGACCTACGACAGAAATCTTCTAGTTCGCTTACAAATTGTTTTAGGTTCATTTTTTTTGTATTTTCTTTGTTACTGTAGTCTTGGAATTTAACATTAAAACAGCCAGCGCAATTGTTTTCACAGCCCATCATGTATACCGAGACTGCGAATGAATCTGGCTCTGGATAATCGGACGCTGAGAAGGTAAAGGGTAGCTGAAAATTTGCAATTAATTTACTATACATTTGTTGCTTTATTTAACCACTTTCACATGCGCCACGTATGCCACTATTGTGTATATTTTGACAGTAAAAAAGCTGTTGTTTATTAGAAACAAACATAACAAATTTTGCTGAAAATTACGTATCATATTTTAATGCTAGCAAATACAAAATGCAAACATATTTATGTATTAAAAAAAATATTACCGCAAGTTTTTTAAAGAAATTTTATTTTATAATTTATAATTTATTTTAGTTTTGCATTGTACGTTAACATATTTATTGCTACTCTGCGATTGGTATTATAGTTAGCGTGGTTAGTGAAATTTTTAACTACCTTGTAATTAATTAGTTGCAATAATGCATAGTTTGTGTAAAGGTGTAACTAATTGTTGTTAACCTACATACGAGTAATTCTAGCAGCGTAGTCATGTCGATCAAAAATCCTACTGAACGTAAATTTCGTTTTAGCAAATTACTAAATGTAATTTCAATTATCGCTTCTGTTACTTCGTTAATTGTTGTTGCTCATATGTCTGCTAGAAACACTTCTAACGATTTCCGGTCAAACGATCCAGCAATTATAAAAACAAGTGATTCACAGATTTTAATTGTTGATAACAATGATAAAAATAGTAACGAGAATCAGGCAATTTTAGACGATATTGATTCTGATGACTTTTTACATGATGCTTTGGACGCAAAAATAAATTATAGCGACAAAGACGACCGTTATAATGATAACTCAAATGACAACGATCTAGCCATAAAAAACAAAGAGCAGATTTTTGACAAACTAAGCAATGTTGAAACTGTTACATCAAATCATCAAGTAAGCGCTTCGTTATCGAGTAATTACTCTACATCTTCAAAGGTTAATATTGTTTTGCCTCAAAAAGCTCCTAAGTTTATAAAAAACTCTCCTAGTTTAAAAAGTAGCGCTAACAATGTAAAGGTAGATTTGGCGCAAACTGTAGAAGATAACAATATAGTTAACAAAGTTATCAACGATCTTGACTCATCTAAGTTTGCAACAGAAGAGAGCGAAAAAGTAAAAGAGGTAAGTAAAGTAAAAGACAAAAGCAGCAAAGCGGTAGCTATTGTTAATTTGCCAAAAGGTGACTCTGTTACGTTGTATCCAGGTCAGAGAGATGTTTCTGTTGACAACCAGAATAATTCTTCGGCAAATAATAATGATAACAAAAATTTCTCATCAAAAGTTCAATTAGATATTTTTCCAACCCATACCGAAGCAATTGCTGCGTGGTTTAGAATTAGAAATGCAAATATTGGTATTTTGAAAAACATTAGGTATCATATTGACAAAGTACAAGGTAGCCGAAATAATTCGGATGCTTACAGATTATACGTAGATGCCGGCAGTAACGACAACGCTGTAACCATTTGTGATTCTTTAAAAAGAAACGGTGTTTCTTGCAATGTAACAAGTTAGATTGCGTTGAATATGCAAAAAATAAATAAGTTTTTAACTAAAAATAAACAGTCTAATTCTAGCACTTTTGACAAGTCTTACCAATTACGTCTTTTAAATAAAACAGATGGCGTTACCAGCTGTTTATTTTTTTGCGACAAAGAGAAAGAGTTGTTTATAAAGGATTTAATTTCTGTTGTTAATGCCGTTGTTAATTTTTATAAATATTGCACAGATAACTTTGTTTTACGTTGTGGTAAATTATCAGAACCAGATATTAACACCGTTATAACAACTGTTGGCTTAATAGCGGCACTGTTACCAAACCCTATTTGCAGAAAGATTGCGATTTGCAGTATTAAAAATATTTTAATTACCAACAATGGTAAAATACAGTTTATTTGCTTTAGTAGCGACAACAAAAGCGGTATTGTAAAAGACTGTAAGTTGTTAGGTGGTATTGTTCACAGTGTTTTGCGTTTGTATTATTTTCCATCTATTTTAAAGATAAAAACAGAGCACCTTGCAGCTGGTAAAAATAAATGTATAAGTGGTTTATTTCGTGATGATAGACGTTTTGGCGGAGCTGAGGCGTTATTTGGTAAAAAATTATCTCATTTACACAATGTGCAGTTTAAGTCGTGCGTGCAAAAGAAGTTTTGACTTTTAAGGTTAAGTAGCACATCTTTATTATAGTTTATGGGCAACTTTATTGTTGCGCGCGTTAGCCGTTGCTTTATCACTGTGTTTACAATTCCTAATTCGCCTCTTTAGCTTATAGAATGTCCTTTGCTGTATTCTATGGTAGGGGTAAATTGGGTAGTAAAATTTTTACCGTCTTAACTATTTTTTGCTGGTATGTCATCAAAGATTAAAAAACAAAATTCCTTTCAAATAAACCAAAAAATATTTTGTCCTTGGCATGGTTTGGGCACTATTATTAGTATTGAAGAAAAAATGCCAGATCAGAAATTCTATAAAATTCGCTATCTAAAAGAAAACCTTTCATCCTTTGTGCCTATAGCGAAGGTTAAAGAGTTTGGCTTGCGTGATTTATCTACTAAAGACATTATAAACAGGATGTTTTGTGTCTTAGAAAAACCTTTTAGGATCGGCAAGGGAATGTGGAGCAAAAGGGCGCAGGAATACGATACAAAAATGTCTTCTGGTAGTATATTATTAACTACCGAAATAGTTAGAGATCTTTTTATAACATCAAAAGATCCAAATAGATCTTACAGTGAAAGGGTAATTTATGAAACAGCTTTATCCAGAGTTGTTAGCGAGGCAGCTATTGTGCTTGGTTTGTCTGAAAACGATATAGAGTCAAAAATTATTACTATTTTGTCTAAATCAATGTCCCCTACAGTTAAGGACGCTCCTAAAAACCAAGTTGATGACTTTAAGGACGATTTGGAAAGTTTTTCTGATGATTACGATAGTGATTCTTCTTAGTAATGGATCAGGACGTTTCTTATCTGTTAGACATTCTATCTTTTCAGCGAGATTTAGGTGTTTCTTCTTCTTGCTTAGAACACGATAGTAACTCTGTTTGTTTTGAAAAAAATGACATAACTAACAACTTTAAGGAGTTATGCCGTTTAACCGCTTCGGGCACCACTTTGCAGGTTGCTCTGCGAGACTGTAGCGATAAAAAAAACACTATACGTAAACCTAGTGTTGCAACTAAAGTTGTAGCAAAAAAACACGCTTCTTACGGTGGTATTGTTGAGGAGGTTTACAGCCAAGTTGATAAAATTAACAACTTGGATCAGCTTAAACAATATATTTTGGATTTTGACAAATGCAAGTTAAAACTTGGTACAACAAATACTGTTATTTGCGACGGTCAGCCAACGGCAAAGATTATGTTAATTGGCGAGGCGCCCGGTGAAAAAGAGGATCTACGGGGTATTCCGTTTTGTGGTAAAAGTGGTTTATTGTTAGATGAGGTTTTGCTTTCTATTGGTGTTAAAAGGTCATCTAATATTTATATTTCTAATTCTGTTTTTTGGAAACCACCTGGAAACAGAAAACCAACAGATGAAGAAATTGCCATATGTAAACCTTTAGTTGAAAAGCATATTAGCTTAATTGCTCCAAGTTTGTTATTGCCGTGCGGTGCTACAGCTCTGCAGACTTTATTAGCAATGAATGGAATAACAAAGCTTACGGGTGTATTTTTTGATTATAACAATAGGTATTTAAATAGTCCTATTAAGGCAATGCCAATATTTCATCCTGCTTTTTTACTAAGAAACCCAATTAGTAAAAAAACAATGTGGGGCAATATGTTGTTAGTTAAGGAGTATTGTTTAACTAATGGTATTAGTTTGTAATTGTTTGTTTATCAAGTTTTAGATTATATAACCAAGTTACACAATTGTATTATATATGTGCACAGTTATGTAATTAAATAATTTTTAAAAAGTGTAATAGTTCTAGTTTTAATTTAGCGTAATTTTATTGTGGTTTTATCAAGTTTGCCAAATTCATTAAACATGTTGTGCTCTCGAGTAATCGAGTTTGACTCTGGCCATAGGTTGGTAAATCATGAGGGTAAATGCGCAAAGTTACATGGCCATAGATACAAAGCAGAATTTTATTTTATTTCTAAAAATTTAGATAATATTGGTAGGGTTATTGATTTTGGTACAATATATAGTTGCTTAGGTGGCTGGATAAACAAGTGTCTTGATCATAATACAATATTAAACAAAAAAGATAAAGCTTTAGGTGACAGTATAGAGCTACTTCTTGGTCAAAAAGTTTATTATATGGAAAGCAACCCGACGGCAGAAAACATTGCCTATCATTTATTACATGATATTTGCGATTTGGTTATAGAGGATAAAAATGTTGTTTGTGTAAAAATAAAACTGTGGGAAACGCCAAACTGTTTTGTTGAGGTTTGGAGAGACAAATAGTTGCCATACTTTAACTGTTTTTAGTTTATTATATATTTATACTATTTATAAGTTTTTCTCATAACGGCGTTAGTTGTGTTAATTATTGTATTATTGTGTTAAAAAAAAAAGTCGTTGTTGGTATGTCTGGCGGGGTTGATAGCTCTGTAGTTGCTGCACTTTTGCAAAAACAGGGTTATGAAGTTATTGGGGTAACGTTACATTTGTACGATAACTCGGTTACAGTTGGTAAGACGAGAACTTGTTGCTCTATTGACGATGTTTACGATGCGCAGGCTGTTGCGAATTGCCTTGGTATAAACCATTATATACTTGATAGAGAAGATGAGTTTAAAAAAACGGTTATAAACGAGTTTATCAGTGAATATTTGTCCGGATCAACTCCTATTCCGTGTGCAACATGTAATAGGAGTGTTAAAATTAAAGAAATGGTAAAGTTTGCAAATTCTATTGGTGTAAAATATGTTGCTACTGGTCATTATGTTAATACAGAAATCGGGAAAGATGGTGTTAATTTATTTCTTGCAAAAGATTCCCAAAAAGACCAAACATATTTTTTATCCCTTGTTAACAAAGAAGATATTAATAGACTTATTTGCCCTTTAGGGTTATATAGTAAGGCAGAAGTTAGAAAGATTGCAAGCAATATGGGTCTGACTGTGGACAAAAAAAAGGATAGCCAAGATATATGTTTTGTTCCAAATGGTAATTATGTTGACGTTATCCGTAATTTTAGCGATGTTAAGTTTTTAAATGGGTCTGTTATACATATACAAACTAAAGAGGTACTTGGCGAGCATAACGGTTTAGTTCGTTACACTGTTGGACAAAGAAAGGGGATTAGGATTTCTTATAAAAATCCATTATATGTATGTAAAATAGATACCAAAAATAATATTTTATTTGTTGGTGAAGAGCATTATTTATATAGCAATAAACTGTTAATTACGCAATTTAATTTACTAACTAACGATATTAATGATATTTTAGAGGGCAGTGTTAGTGTTAAAATTCGCGCCTCCTCTTCTTTATTGGATGCGTCAATTAGTTTAATTCCTGATAAAAAAAATAACCTAAACAATGCTGTAAGTTATAACAATAGTAATATAAATTCTTATGGTGCCGTTACCGATAACCAACAGACACAAGTTAAAAGACAGTTATTTGTTTCTCTTGCTTCAAGTGGTCGCGGTATTGCGCCTGGGCAAGTGTGTGCGGTTTATAAAAAAAACCAACTTTTAGGAGGTGGTAAGATAAAATGCTTGATTAGCGAATGATTTTAGCTCTATTGACAATTAATTTTTTTTTTGTAAAATCCGCTAGATGCTTTGTTTATGTAGTGATTGTGTTTACAATTCTCAAGATCTTCTGTTTCATAGCATACCTTTCTTAGATGATTAGTTATTTTTTATGAAAAATTCTGACAATCCTACGGGTAATACAAATCCTACGAAGTCTGATGACGACAAAGGTGCGATGCCTGATTATTCAAGAATGTCATCTTTGTCTGGAAATTTTCCACAAAAGCCACTTACTTCTGTAGACCCAATGGCGTTTTTTGTCGCTAATAAATACTTTGCGGCAAATAGTAATATTATTAAAATAAAAGACTTTAGCGTCTTGCCTGGTGTTACAGATGTAACTTTGCCAAAATCAGATTCTTACATCAAAACATACGGTTATTCGCATGTAAAAAATGACTTAATTTATAGTACAGTTTTATCTTCGTCAGCTACAAGCTCAATTAGAAATATCAAAGGGGACGCTATTAAAAGAGAGATTACTTTTAAAATACTTAGAGATATTATCGCTGGTACGTCTGGAAATAGAGGGAAAATAACCGCAAAGAAGAGGGACGCCTTGTACGCTATCGAAACTGAAAAAGTCAACTATCTTAGAGCTAAAAAAGAATACATAGATCCTTCTTTATCCGTTTTTGATCATGTAAGAAAGTCTGTTATTGCCGAAAATACTGTAGTTAATAGCGGTATTAGAGGTCCTTCTAACAGACTATGGACTAAAGCGTCTTCTGGTAAAATAGACAGAGGTGATAGCAATTGCCGTACTGTTGTAGAAAATATTGCCATTTTAAGAGGTAAAAAACAGTCTCTTATTAGTAAAGCAGATAAAGATAAAAAAAATTCACTAACCTCCGTTCCTTCCTTGGAAGATGTTGCAGAAGTAAAGGATCTTTTTATTAAAAATGGACCTGAATGGTTTAATGAGTATACAAAAGATAGTCCGGTTCGAAAAAGCATGACAAGACTTCTTAATGGTTATTCTGTCTCTAATATAGACGCTTTTCTATACCATGTAGCTGATATTCTTTTTGATAAAGACGCAAGCCAAAAAATTAGTGCAATAAAAAAATGGAAAGATAAAGTTAGCATTGAGTATAATAAGGTGCGAAAAAAAGAAGATTTTGCCGTTATTGACAAGGTTAGGTTGGCTATTGGCACGTTTGAGACGTTAAACAAAAAGATTGACAAGAGCAAAGGTAAGAACAATGTAGAACGTATATCTAATTACGTTAAAAACACTAACCCTGCAAGCGCAAAAGCTCTGGAAGATCAAAGGATGTTTATTAAAAGGTGGATTAAAGATATCAAGAAAGATGCCGATGACATATTAGCGATAAATTTAGACACACTTTCATCTCAAATTATTGGAGTACGTAATAAAGCTGCGAGTAAAATTGCCGTTGTAGAAGCGCGTTTTGAGATGTTGGATTCCTTTAACATGACGTGCAGTGGTACTGTTAGTAAAAAAATAAGCCGCGATACAGCAATACGTCTTGGTGGAGATTTCCTTGACGATTTTGAAATATTAACTAATATTGTCAATATTGTAAAAAATGACGATACCTTAAAAAAAGGACAGGCGTTTATTAGACTAAAAGAAAAATTTGACATCCTCGATGGTCAGGTGTCAGGCGTTAAGGCCGCTATTGACAGCCTTAACGCTGTTAATGGTTCTAATCCTGACACCGTACAAGAACGTAAAAACAATATAAGCTATATAGAGCACATTGTTCAAAATGCTCATGTTAGCCATTATATTAACGCAGCTCTGCGTATTGATAAAAAACACAGAGCTGCTATGGTAAACGCTGAAGATGTAGGTGTTGAAAATTCTAATCAAAAGCTTAGTAACGATGTTGCTGTTAAGAGTAAGATTAATGAAGTTGATAAGCCTGTAAAGATAACTGTAGAAAAAAAAGCAATAGAAAAACAAGAGAAATTGGACAAAGCTGTAGGTAAACTTCGCAATATTAAAAGTTTGTTCGATAAACAGTATGTAAAATCTCTTAAAAAGCTTGGTGAAACATACACTAATTCTAAGTTATCACCTGTTATTACCGAACATGGCGATCTTTGCAGTGTAATGACTGATGAATATGTAAAAGCTATTCATGTTGATGACGTTGAGCCAGTAACTGACAAAGTTAACACTATGTTAGCTAAATACAGTAGGGCATTTAGCTATGTTGAGGACATGTATGATAAAAACGACAAACGCAAAGAAGAGCTTGTTGCTAGTGTAAATGGATTGTTTGGAAATTTTAGATTTCAAATTAATCAAATTATCGTCAACAGCGCTAGTGAAAGACAGGATTCGTTACCAGAAGAACTAATTAAAAGTCTCGATAGTAGGTATAAAGCTATACTGGGAGGAGATCAGTCAATGTTATTTTCTGCATTAAAAAAACATAAGTACAGTGAAGATGATGTTAAAAAACGTGGTGAATTACCAATAATTTACGATTTTTTGAATGAGTTTTTAAAAGATGCAATACATATTGGGACAA
This sequence comes from Rickettsiales bacterium, assembly GCA_016735445.1. Classification (GTDB taxonomy): domain Bacteria; phylum Pseudomonadota; class Alphaproteobacteria; order Rickettsiales; family Deianiraeaceae; genus JAERRN01. The sequence continues at coordinate 20,316 of JAERRN010000065.1, forward strand.
TAGTTAAAGATTTTACAGAAAAAAATCCAGCTTTAGGCGATGAGACTGATATGGTTCAGGGGTACGTTGTTAGGTTAGAGGAGTTAAATGAGCGCGCTAAGCGGGGATCTTCAACGGAAAGACCAATTACGCCTGTAGAGGAACCTTCACTAGAAAGCCAAAAAACACCTAGACCTTCTACATCTAGAGCTTTCACACCTAGACCTTCTACACCAGAAAGAGCTTCCACACCTTCTACACCTAGACCTTTAACACCCGTAGAGGAACTAGTAACACCTAGACCTTCTACACCTAGACCTTTAACACCTTCCACACCTAGACCTTTAACACCCGTAGAGGAACTAGTAACACCTAGACCTTCCACACCTAGACCTTCTACACCTAGACCTTCTACATCTAGAGCTTCTACACCTAGACCTTCTACACCAGAAAGAGCTTCCACACCTTCTACACCTAGACCTTTAACACCTTCCACACCTAGACCTTCTACACCTAGACCTTCTACATCTAGACCTTCTACATCTAGAGCTTCTACACCTAGACCTTTAACACCCGTAGAGGAACTAGTAACACCTAGACCTTCCACACCTAGACCTTCTACACCTAGACCTTCTACACCTAGACCTTTAACACCTTCCACACCTAGACCTTTAACACCCGTAGAGGAACTAGTAACACCTAGACCTTCTACACCTTCTACACCTAGAGATTTAACATCTGTAGAGGAACTAGTAACACCTAGACCTTATACACCTTCTACACCAGAAAGACCTTCTACACCTAGACCTTTAACACCTTCTACACCTAGAGATTTAACATCTGTAGAGGAACTAGTAACACCTAGACCTTTAACACCTTCTACACCAGAAAGACCTTCCACACCTAGACCTTTAACACCCGTAGAGGAACTAGTAACATCTACACCTTCCACACCTAGACCTTTAACACCCGTAGAGGAACTAGTAACATCTACACCTTCTACACCTAGACCTTATACACCTTTTACACCAGAAAGAGCTTCTACACCTAGACCTTTAACACCCGTAGAGGAACTAGTAACATCTACACCTTCTACACCTAGACCTTCTACACCTTCCACACCTAGACCTTTAACACCCGTAGAGGAACTAGTAACATCTACAC
>JAERRN010000062.1 GCA_016735445.1 Rickettsiales bacterium
GTATAAAAATATTAACGACAAAAACTATACTTGTTGAAGTGTAATTTAAAGGCAATATTATAATATATCTATGGTTACAGTATATAATAAATTTAACAATGGTTAACTGTAACTACAATAATGTATTAATAGTTTTTAACTATATAAGTTCTTTTTAAAAAAGTATTTTAATTTAAAATTATAAAAGATTGAAAGAAAAACTAAGTAGTGATATTTTAAATAATATTGCTGGTTATGAATTTTTTAACAAACTATGCGAAATATTTGGCAATAGCCCAAACGTTGCAGATATTGTCACCTGCCTACCAGCAAGCTACGAGTTAGAATTATCAACACAAAATCTAGTCTCAGTCCCAATTGGTTCAATTGTTACAATGAAGGTAACAATTGTTGCGCATGGTAAATTTATTTCTTATAGGCGTAACTTTGGGAGAAAAACAATGTATCAAATATCAGCATTTACAGATTCAAAAGAGCCAATATTGTTATGCTTTTTTAAAATATATCCAACACAAATAACAAAATTTACAGTAGGGAAAACAAACATCATATCTGGTAAGTTAGAAATAATAGACAAACAATATAGAATTATACATCCGCAAATTGTAAACAAAAACGTAGAAGGTATAAAGGTTTTAACAAGATGGTCTTCGATTTTGCGACAAAGTGCAAACAAAAGTGACGAATGCGATAAAAATGATAAAAAAAGCTATCAATCTTTGTCGGTAAATTTAACCGAAGAGCAAAAATGGTTTGTAAAAGAAATTGAAAAACAAAACAATGTGCCAATAATGCCATTATATCTTATTCCAAAACAAATAAAGCAAAGCGATTATTACGAAGTTGTGCAAAAAAGCCTAAATTACCTAAAAGAAGACTTAGAGATTATTAAATGCAAAAATGTTACATCGTTTAACGGTAACAACAAAAACCTATACACTATGTTTAAAGCTATACACCAGCCAGAAAGTATAACTTGCTTAAAAAGCCTAGGACAGATAAAAAAAAATATTGCAGTAATGGAAATTGTAGCCAATAAAATAGCGATTTTAATTGCAGATTTTAAAAATAAAAACACTACCAAAAAGCCAATCACTCATAATTGCAGCTTTATGAAAAGTATTTTTAAAGACTTACCATTTGCATTAACAAGCGATCAAAATGCGGCAATTAAAGATATAACGTTAGACCAGTCAAGCACTTCAGTTTCGTCTCGTTTATTACAAGGAGATGTTGGATCTGGCAAAACAATTGTTGCAATTGGTGCAATTTTAAACACAATAGAGGCGGGCGGAAGAGCTGTGTTTGTTGCCCCAACAACCATTTTAGCAATGCAACACTATAGGTTTATTTCAGATTTACTACTTGGAACAAATAAAGAAGTTTTTTTACTAACTGGTAAAACTAAAGCATCTGAAAGAAAAAGGCTTTACCAAGCTATAGACAATAATGGCGCTAATGTAATAATTGGCACACATGCAATTATTGTAAGCGAAAACATAGTAAACTATAATTTTTGCATAATAGACGAACAACATCGATTCGGTGTTCGGCAAAGAGCTATATTGTCAGAAAAAAACCCACAAGCAGACATACTAATGATGAGCGCAACGCCAATACCAAGAACAATATTATCTGTAATGTACGACAATATAAAAGTTTCATCTGTAAAACAAATGCCAAAATCTAGAAAATCCATTATTACAAAAGTAATGTCGGACAGAAAACTAGACAAACTAATAACAGCACTTAGTAACAATATTGAAGATAAAAACGTAAAGGCATATTGGATTTGCCCCGCTGTAGACGTTACCGATGACGATTCCGGTATTGTTTCTGTAGAAGAAAGATTTAAATCTTTACAGAAATGTATTGCCAAAGATAAACTTTTTATTATACATGGTAAATTAAAAGAGCATCAAAAAGACAAAATAATGCTGGAGTTTACAAATGCAAAACACGGCGCATTACTTGTTGCAACTTCTGTAATAGAGGTTGGCATAGACGTGCCAGAGGCAACAGTTATAGTAATAGAGCAATCCCATAGGTTTGGCCTTAGTCAGTTGCATCAATTAAGGGGTAGAGTTGGAAGAGGGGTAACGCAGTCGTACTGCTTATTGCTTTATACCGCAAACTGCAACCCAGACTCTTTAAAAAAATTATCGATAATAAGAAGTAGCACAGACGGTTTTTATATATCGGAAGAAGACTTTAAAATGCGCGGCGCAGGCGATTTAATTGGATTTAGACAAAGTGGATACAGTAATTTTAAAATAGCAAATACAGAGCTAGACATAGACAGTTTTAACGTCGCAAAGAAGATATCCCAAGAAATGACAAACAATAAACACAGCGACCAAATAGACAAAACACACACAGATAATTTACTTAGTTTATTTGGTTACACAGATGAAATGTTTAAATTGCTTGGTAAGTAGCTTTTAACAAATAAACTAACAATAAACCAATACACAATTAACAAGTAAATCAGTTTATAAACAAACGTAAAACAACTAATTGCATAAAATTTTACAATTAGCGTAGTTAACTTACTAATTATAAAACTTGCTTTTTAGATAAAAACGACTTCCATATGTTTAATGTCTTAGTTTTTTACAAAATCGCGTTTATTGTACTTTTAATATGGCGTTGGTTAATGCAAATTCTTTAAAGTCTGGTTACATAATAGAGGTTGGGTCTCAGCTGTATAAGGTTATCTCAACTGTACATGTTAAACCAGGTAAAGGTGGCGCTTTTATACAGGCGTCGCTAAAAAACGTAAAAACAGGCTTAAAACTAGAAAGAAGGTTTAGGTCAGAAGAAAACGTAGAAAAGGTAAGATACGAAAATATCCCTGCAATAGTGTTGTTTTTATCAAAAGATTCATTAGAAATAACAAGAACAGATACTTTTGAACAACTATCGATAGATAAGTCATTAGTTGGTGATAAGGTTGTTTTTTTAAATGACGGCATGGAGGTATCGTTAGTGATAATTAACGATACAATAATCGACATCCAACTACAAGAAAAAGTTGAGCTTGAAGTTGTTAGTACAGAGCCAAAAATGAAAAATCAAACTGTAACGATGTCTCTTAAACAAGCTATCCTTAGCAACGGCATAACGGTTATGGTGCCACAATTTATAGAAGAAGGGGACAGGGTATCCGTTAAAACAGAGAATTTGTCGTACGTTGAGAGAGTTTAAATTTATTAATATTAGCAATAAAAATATGTCAAATTTTAGCAGTAATTCAAAAGTGTACGATGTGGCAATTATTGGTGCTGGTCCAGCGGGTTTATTTGCCATAACCGCTTGCGGGATGGCAGGCATGAAAAGCGTTTGTATCGAAAATCTACCACTTGTTGGTGGACAATGTGCTACTTTATACCCAGAAAAAACAATGTACGGGATACCATGTTTAATAAATGTAACGGGTGATGAGTTTGTTGGTTTACTCGCTGAACAGGCAAACGAATTTAGCCCAAAGTTTTTGCTTAGTAGCGAGCTTAAAAGTATAACCAAGGAAAAAAATGGCGATTTTAAACTTATGACATCGACAGCAGATGTTTTTGCGAAAACAATTATTATCGCATCAGGTAAAGGTATGTTTACTCCAAATAAAGTTCCGTTAGAAGGTATAGAAAAATTTGAAGATAAATCCGTATTTTATATTATTAAAAATAAGTCTCTTTTTAAAGATAAATCTGTTTGTATAGCAGGCGGCGGCGACTCTGCTATAGATTGGTGTATCGAACTAGTTGGTGTTGCTAAAAATATAACGTTGGTTCATCGAAGAAATAAATTCAGATGTAGTCAGTATAACCAAGATAAACTTACTAAGTTAGCACAAGATGGTTTGATAAATATTAAAACACCGTTTCAGCTACACGCTGTATCAGGTAGTGAAGACGGTTACATGAAAAGTATAGATATAATTTCTTTAGATGATAAAGTTGAAACAATACAGGCAGATTGTTTATTGCCGTTTTTTGGCCTCGCAAACAGAGCAAGCACCTTCGACATTAAAGAGGTAAACATAGAAGATGGCAGAATATTAGTAAATTCTCGCACTATGGAGTCTGACGCAAGTAAAATATTTGCAATTGGTGACACGTGTAAATACGAAAGTAAGTTATTCCTAATTATAAACGGTTTTTACGAAGCAATGCAGGCCGCTGACAAGATCAGCAAGTATATTAACCCAAACGGTGGCAAAGGGTTACAAAGATGATATAATAAAATTATCGCTTAATCTTTTACATCTTAACCAAAATAGAAGCAAGTATCTCTACATTATTCCTATAGATGTCAAACTGTCCGCTTGTACTGTCAAAAGGGCTCATCATTGCGACATATCTGCATTTAATCTCCATTGCAAGACCAGGCAATACATCAAAGGTAAACCCACCAGCGCCAGAAAACGTAAGAGCAAATGAGCTATAATTTGACGCAATATTAACCTCAGTACCTTCACCAGCCGTGGTTCCGCTAGAGACTTGTTTTTCACTTCCTTTTAGGGAGTTTATTTGGGACGCAATACCAGCACCGCCACCAATAAAGGTAGACCATTTAGCTTTTTTGGGGCCAAATTGAAGATATAATTCGTATAAGGCGCGTGTTGTAAAAACTTTTAAATTTAAACTTTCATATTCTATACCATCTATCGTTGCAATGTTGGATGATGTTACTTTGTTAGCAAAATCCCCAAGGTGAAAACTAACCTCGATATTATTACGTAAAAACTTTGCAGATGATGGGATAAACCCAAAAGACACAGAAGGTACACCAGTAAAACTGGCACTGCTTGAGACGCCATATCTAGGATCTTGTAAATCCGCTATAATACTGGATGGTAACTGCATACTGTCAAAGTCAACTATTTTATCAAGCGGACTCATCCCGATCCCCAGCCCAAAATACATCATAACAGTTTCTTTTTTAGAAAACCTTGGTCTTCCAGCTATTCTGTTGTTATATTCTGAACGGAAAAGAGTCGCAGTTGCGACTTTTTGGTGGAAAGCCGATAAAAAAACAAAGGTAATTAATAACGCTATCAATATTTTATTGACAGACCAAGTGACCGACCTTATGACCATTGTTTGTAAACAAAGTGAAACAGCTAAACATATCAAATAATATTATAAATATTAATGAAAGTCAATTACGATAAATTTTTATCAAAAAATACCAGTATATTGTAGTTGTTATGTTTGTTGATATTTATTTTATATTGCGAAAAACATAGTAAAAAATACAATTCTATAGTATAATGCAATTATATAACCAATAATTATTAACAAAATACTACTAAAATGCATTTACACGTTTTAGCAAATTACAATTTACCGATCTACATGTTAAAACGCTACACAATTTTTATAACAAAATTTAATAAATAAAAAACACATATAAATTTTTATTAGACGCGATAACAAACACAACACTATCCCGTTAGCTTTAACTAATTTTGTAAGTTATTGCATATTTACAAAGCTAATTAATAACCTAAAAAGAAGCTAACACGGTAAACACAATGCCAATATGTATGTTAACATAATTAGCTTGGATCAGTTTTTTTACCCTTACTTATTTTATTGCTTATTGTAAGTTGCATTTTTAAATAGTTTTCCAAAACCGGCGTCATTATTTTTTCCATTTTCCAATATAGCTCAGTTATTACGCTAAATATATCTTTGTTACTTAATGCTTGCTCAAGTTGATTTTTTACATTAATCACTTCTTGTAAATTTTTACCCCATTCTTCGCTATTAAGCATTTTTTTTAAAATTCTATTAGTGTGAACAAGAAGAATAGACGATTCCGATATTGCTTGTAAATACATTTTTTTACTAGCATCTTCTCTTTTTTTCTCTATCGCAAGTAAGCATTCTTCTTTAACGCTTTTAATGTTTATATTGTAAACGGGGTTAATTATAATACTGTTGTTAACGCTAGATCGCTCTTCTGTTGCAGAAACAGACAAAATACCATCAGCGTCAAGTGTAAAATTTATCCTTAATATTGGTTGCCCAGCTATCATTGGCGGTATACCTTTAAGTGTAAATTTACCAAGTAAAGTACTATACTTAACAAGCCCTCTTTCCCCGCGGTACACATTGATATCTATCCCCGTTTGGTTATCTTGTGAAGTTGTAAATGTTTCGTAAACAGAAATTGGAACACTGGTATTTCTGTTGATAATTTTTTCCACTAATCCATCAATAGTTTCAATACCAATAGAAAACGGAGTTATATCGATCAAAACCCTATCTTTAAGCCTTTTGTCTATTATTGCACCTTGCACAGCTGCGCCAATTACCACAGCTATATCTGGGTTAATTTGTCTTAAAATTGGGCAGGGGTAGTTTTTTTTAACTAAATGCTGTACAATATTGTTTTTTGTACTGCCGCCAACTAAAATAACGCCAACCAGCTGCACTTCCTCATCTGAAGAAGAAAACAAAGCTTGTGATTCATATTTTACAAACTCAATTAAATCCTTATTAATTATATCAAATGTTTTTTCAATCAAAGGTTTAATAATGTCATTGTAGTTACTTACTGTAATTATGTCCCCATTTGGTAATTTATAATTTTGATAGTTAGAAAAATGATGCTTAATCTTTTTTGCAATTTCTAATGAGTCACTAGTTTTAATAGTTGGCATTTTATTCAGTACAAGTTTAGACAACAACTGATCAAAATCATCTCCACCTAAAAAGCTATTCCCTTTTGTAGCAACTACTTGCAATAATCCATTGTTAAATCGCACCAATGAGGCATCAAACGTACCGCCACCTAAATCGTATACCAAGTAAAATTGAGATAACTTTGTTTCGTCAATATTGTACGCTAAACCAGCTGCTGTTGGCTCATTTACCATTCTTTTTACACTTAGTCCAGCAAGTTGTGCAGATTTTTTAACAATACGTCTTTGGTTATCGTTAAAATGCGCTGGCACTGTAACAATGCAGTTTTTTACATTGTCAATATCTAAAGAACAAAAAGATTCTTCACAAACATGTTTTATGTATTTAAATATCTCGGTTGTTAACTCAAGACAGGTAAATTTCTTTCCAAATAATTCAATCGATGGTAAATTTGTTTTGTTACAAACAATATATTTTGCGTTTGTATTGTTACTAGATAGCGCTTTTAAAAAAGTTTCTTTTGCAAACCGCACATTTTCTTCAAGTCCTTCTAACATAATTAAACGTTTAACAGATTTTACAACTACATGTTTGTTGCTACTAGACAAAATTAACGCCTTTCGGCCAACCGCGCAAATGCCATCTTTGTTAATTGCAATTGCTGACGGTATAATTGCATCGTTGTAATCTGTGTTTGTTATAGGGGTTAGTTTTTTTGTGTTTTCGGCATTGTTTAAGTTGTAAAGTTGGTTACACTCTGGCACTAAAATAGAAGAACCAAGCTCGGTCGCAAGATAAACAGCGTTATCAATAACAACACAACCCAGCGAGTTTGTAGTGCCAAAATCTATACCGATAGTTATGTCGCTATCTGTATAGTATTTATTTTTAGGCATTTCGGTAGATTCTGTTTTTTTTCTAGGATCAGATATCTTTAAAAGATTTAACATGTTACTGAAGATAAAAATTGCACTAACGGTAGATTGGGTAATATTAGTTATCGTTACAGTAGTAGCAAGAAGTGACTAATTATTTTTTACTAACAGGCGTTATTGTTACGTATAATGGTATAATAAAATACCAAGTTTACTAAAGCTTACCTAAACACACAAATATCATCAATGTTTACCACAATACCAGAAATAATAACAACACAATACTGTATAACAACAATCGTCAACGCTATTATGTAAACACCAATAACAACACTACAATGCTGTTAATGTTATTAAAGTATTGTAAAACGCTGTTAAAAAACTAACTTTGCTATTGTGTAAGAAAGAAAAACAATAAATAAATTAACAGTGTTAACAATAAATAACATTATCCAAGATTCCAATTTTTTCCCTTTTCTTTCTTTTAAAAATACAGTTGTTGCGGTTAAGCAAGGGGTTAAAAGTAGCATTGTTACTATGTACGATATACCAGACGGAATGCTAATTTCTTTTTTAATTGAGTTTACAATTGTTATTGATGAGTCTAATTGTTGGGATTTCTGGAGAGAGTGATCAAAGTATAATATACCAATTGTCGTTAAAGCAATCTCTCTTGCTGTTATACTGGTTAACGCTGATAAAGACATCTTCCAGTCAAACCCAATAAATCTATATAGAAATTCAAATTTTTTAACAAAATGTCCCAGTAAACTGTTTTCAAGAATATACTGATTATTGTAAACATTGACATAGTTAGGTATGTATAACGTTTTGTCGTAAAACTCTTGCGAATCCAGACCTTGCCAGTGACCTCGCTCGTTGTTGTTATCGTTAATTTCTTGCCGTGTTTCTGTATTTAAGTTTATAACATTTGCTTTGTCGCTAATGTTATTGCTGATGTTAATACGTAACGGTTGAGCTGTCAGCGGTGGCGTTTGTTGTTCAACAGTGGAGGTGTCAAAGTCACTTTTAAACCAATTGGTGGGGTTGTTTTCGCTAGATCTTAAATTTGCATACATTTGATTTATTGCCGATTTATACTTAGGCGTTTGTTTGCCATACTGGATATGCGATAATAGCCAAATTAACATTGATAAAATAACAATAATTTTAAATACAGTATAAAAATACTCTTTTGCACATTTAACAGAAGAACGAAGTATAAGGTTGATTTTTGGCATTCTGTACTTAGGTAGTGCAGAGTTAAAGCTTGATGATTTATAACCCGAATACAAAGAGTATAGTTTTGCAAACAGTAAACCTATAAAAATAGAAACAGCGTATAGTATTGTCATAACAATTGCCGCATTGTTTTTAAAAAATATATTAACAAAAAACAAACAAACAATTAATTGTGCATGGCATGGGACAAAATTAACCATTATCATAGACGCAAGTCGTTCTTTTTCGTTTGGTATTATTCTTGTAGATAAATACCCAGGTATTGTGCAGCCAAGACCGCTAACAATTGGGAAGACAGTCTGCCCAGATAAGCCAAATTTACGCATAAACCTTGATAGAGAAATAGCGATTCTTGTTGTATATCCGCTTATTTCTAACACCGAAATCCACATGTTTAAAATTAGTATTTTTGGTAAAAACTCGACTATAGTTGCAACTCCAGGGCTAACACCCCCTTGTATCATTAAGTAAATATATTTTGTGCTAAAACGGTGATTACCAAGCACTGTAATGGTTTCTGGTAAGAGTTTTGCAAGTTGTGTAAAGAAAAAACGTATACTGTTTGCCAACAAAGCGCACAATGGGTTACCAAGTGTAAATATACTTGCAAACATTGCAAAAAGAACGCCAAACAATATTGGCAAACATAAATATTTATTCATTACAATTTTATCTATTGTAGAATGTAATTTACTTGGTTTTGATAAATCAATTATGGCACCATTTTTATTAACTAATTTTGTAAACACATTTTGTATTAATACATTATTAGGCGTTACGTTATTATGTTTTATATTTTGCATTGAGGGTTTAACACAAAAAGGCACAGTCTTTTCTTTGCAACACAATATTAACTGTGTTACAGCAAGGTCTAAGTTAATCTTGTAGGTTAAATCGATAGGTATAAAGTGTACACCAAATGCTAATTGTAAAATTTTGCATGTAATCCCAACATCGCCCCATCTAGCTTCTTCAATAAAATTTACTCCAATTACTATTGGTTTGTTAAGTTTAATAAGTTCCGTCAAGAGACACAGCTCGTTAAATAGATTTTTTGCATCCATGATGTGTAAAATACCGTTGTATTTATCTTCGTCATTTAAAAAATTTACTGTAGTCAATTGCTCTTCTGAGACTTCATTTTTTTCTAGGTGACATAAGTCAGGGTTACCCCCGCTATTGTTGCTATAGGTATGTAAGTTGCCGTTGCTAATATAATTATTTTTAATATTTTGCCCTATATTGTTTGTAGAATTTTTACCATTGTTGCAATAGATATTGTTTTGAGAGTTTTGAAAAAACGCCCTTCTTAAACCAGGTAGATCAAAAAATGTTATTTTCTGTTCTTTAAGTACGGTAAAAATCTCTACTATGTCAACAGTTGTGCCATAAAAATTGCCAACTTGCAAATTTAAACCGCAAAATGCGTTTAGAAAGCTTGTTTTTCCAACATTTCCAAATCCTGCGATTGCAATCTTAAGCATAAAGTGTATAGAGCAATAAATGTTTAATTTTAAGTTTGTCTGTTATGGTAATAAAAATAAACAACTTTTTAAAAAATATTAATAACAAAATATAATAAAGTAGTTATTGTTTGTCCATATTGGGGTTGTATAAAAAACAAGGTAACAATATAGTGTTTTTATTATAAAAAATACACCACCAAAACAACATTACACTAGTTAACGTTTGTTTATATTTTATTTGCTATTACTCAATAGTAAGATAGCTGGTAAAACTTAATAATTAATCAGTGTTTAGTAAAGTTAAGTTGGTAGAAATTTTATTATGTTCATAAAAAAAATACATTTACAAAATTTTCGAAATCATATTAATTTTTTGTTAGAGCCGGCTAAAAAAATGATGCTAGTTTGTGGCCCAAATGGCGTTGGTAAAACATCTATACTAGAAAGCATCTCAATGCTTTCGCCGGGCAAGGGTTTACTTGGTGCAGAAATTGCAGAACAAAATTATCGTGATGATATATTTAACCTAAACACGGTAAACAAAAAAACAACAAACAATGCTGCGCCTAATAAATTACCAAGTCAGTTAAACACTTTGTTGTATAAAAATATTCCTTATAAACCGTACACAATAACAGCGTCCCTAGATGGAGTTATTGACATTGAGATAGAAGCTAGAAAACGTGGCGCAGGATTTGGAAAAAAAATAACAATTTGCAATAAAAACACCAAGTCCCAAAAAGACTTACTACAATGGTGTGATATTATATGGTTTTCTGCAAAACAACAATACAGTTTAGACCGTGCACAAACAAGAAGAGCTTTAATTGACAGATTAGCATTTCATTGTAACCATAATCATGCGGAAAAAATTAAACAACATGAGTTGTTAGTAAAGGATAGAATGGCAATTTTAAAGCAAAACACATTTGACCCAAAGTTTTTAGACGCAATTGAATTTCAAATTGCAATAATAGCGTTAGATATTGCAAAAAATAGAGTTTCACTAATAAATCAGCTACACGAATTATCACATGAAAAAGACGGTGAATTTAACGTTATTAAAGATAAAATGGTACTACATATAGATGGTGAAACAGAGAAGATGATAACAAAAGGCAGCACAGATGATGAGGTTATTAACTTTGTTAAAACCGAGTTTTTAAACAGAAGAAAAAAAGACGGCATTGTTGAACAAACAACATTTGGCGTGCATAAGTCAAAAATACAAATAACAAATGGTAATAATATCTCTTTTTTTACCCTTTCAAGTGGGCAGCAAAAATTGCTATTTTTTTCTATGATTCAAATTTTTTGCAAACTAATGAATGATACAAAAAAACGAAAACCAATCGTACTAATAGACGAGGTAATATCTTTTTTAGATGATCACAATATCGAGATTGCTATAGACAGTTTACAAAGTATGTCTGCACAAATATGGATGACATCACCAAAGGTTTTAAACAATATCCCAAGTAACGCACAAGTATTGCAACTTACTTAACTGCAACAACTATAACAAGTTTAACAATATAATAACAAGTAACGTGTAAGTAGCGATAAAGTCATAACTGCCCGTTAAACTTATACATCTGTCATCATTTGGCGCGCATCTTGTATTGTTATGTATAGGTAATTGCTTATCACCTGTGTAAACAACAAGTAACGTAAGTAACGACAAAGTCATAACTATCCAGTTAAGCATAATGCGCAATTCGACAATGCGCAATGCAGTGTATAACGGTTACCTTCTTTCGTTTTTTGTAAAAATAACATCCTGCTCACGGTATTTATTGTGGGTTTGGTTTATTTTTATACATCTGTCATCATTTGGCGCGCATCTTGTATTGTTATGTATAGGTAATTGCTCGTCATCTGTGTAAAAATCTTCGTTATCATAATAAAAAGTATCATGTGTACGCTTTTGACGATAGTAGTAGTTGTTAATAATTGTCATATCTTCGTTTACAGGGGGGTTGTCAATGTACTTAATATTGGTTGGTTTAGTAGATTTTACTTTAGGTTGCACAGGTGCTTTAGGTTGCACAGGTGCTTTAGGTTGTACATATTTAATATGGTTTGGTTTTGCCGTTGGTAGCAAACCAAGAGTTTCCCTTTTGCGTACAGGTTTTTGTATAACTTTTTTTCGCACAGGTTTAGGGGTAACTTTTAACGGGACGTAAACAATGTTTTTGCAATAGCACATTAAAGAATAGCCGTTTTTTTCGCCAACGCTAATACAAAACCTGCAAAGTGATCGTGCAAAGTGATCTGGTTCTCTTTTTAGTAAATCGATATTAAAATTAGGTTTGTTAGAGTTATTATGGCAATAACAAAATAGCTTACCAGTTGTTTTGCCAGAATAGCAGTTTTTACAACGGTACCTAGACCAATCTTTAACAGGAAAAACTCTAACCACATCAACAGGTTGGTTAGGTTTAAAATCTTTAGATTGATTGTTTGAAAACCCAATGCCGGTATCTTTTTGCTGTATACTACAGTTAAAATCGGATGCGTGTAAACGATAAGAAAACAACAAAGCAAAGCTAAGCAGGTAAATAAAGTAAAACGGTACAACTGTAAAAACAAAACAAAATACCGAACCTTTTAAGTTATTAAATTTTTTTAAAACCATTACAACTACTGTATTTATAACCAATAAACTATGTATTAACAAAAAAACACGATGATAGCATAAATGCGTTAACTGCATAATAAACAACACCGAGCGATAAAGTTAATTTTTATATTTTAGCGTTTTAGTAAAAATATAAAAACACCTTAAGTATAGCAAAACAAAAATATAAAGTCAACGTTAGAACAAATTGTAAAACATAATATTATCAAAAATACCAATACACACAATATAATGGTTTGCATGAGATATAGAAGGAAGTTGTTATAATTATACAATATTTGGTCAAAAAAAGAATTATGTAATTATTGTAATTTAAACATTTTATACCTAAGTTTTGTATATGCGATTATATTTTTAGCTAAGTTATTTTAAGCATTCAATGCAATAAAATATCGCATTGTGGCGTTGCAATATTGGTAGGGTACATTAAATGCATTAATGCGATACATTATAAGTACCGCTAGTAAGTTTTAAGTGCGTAATAGCGTAATGTTAATAAACGTTATTACAACCGTTATTAATAGTTAATATATTTAAGAAGTACTACATATAGGCGTTGTTAATACTAGATAAAGCCTAACTAACAAAAAAGGTATTTTTAATAAACAACATGCTTGCTTTTATTTGTTGTTTTATATTTTGCCAGCTAAAATATGTTATAAAAACAAAAAACACTTTGATATAAATTTATTTACATTTGCAACTATAGTTTTGCCATTTTTACATTAATGTAAAGTTTGTAAGTTTGTAAGTTTGTTAATTTATGCCATACATAACATACATAAAAAACAAAAGGGGTTGCAAATTGTGTTTTAATTCAGTGAACTAAAAAAATAATAATTTAAAAATCTTTTTTTATGCAAGATAATTTTTTTGATGTGTGCATTTTAGGTGGCGGGCCAGCTGGTTACGTTGCGTCTATAAGAGCTAGTCAATTAGGTCTAAAGGTTGCAGTTATAGAATCAACCCATTTGGGTGGTATTTGTTTAAATTGGGGTTGCATACCAACAAAGGCACTACTTCGCTCTGCAGAGGTTTTTGATTTGTGCAAAAAAGCAAACGACTACGGTGTTGTAAATGGACATGTTACCGCAGATATAGCAAAAATGACTAAAAGATCAAGAGAGATTTCAAAAAAGCTTGCCAATGGTGTAAAGGGGTTAATGAAAAAAAACAAAGTTAGTGTTTTTAATAGCTTTGGCTCAATAGCTGGCAAAGGTTTAGTTGAGTTTGTAAACAGTAACGGAAAAAAAGATCAAATTAAAGCAAAATATATAATTATCGCAACCGGTGCAAGACCTAGGCAGTTAAATGGATTTAAGGTAGACAATATTAATGTATTAGATTACAAAGGTGCAATGTCTCAAAATAAAATACCAAGTTCGTTAATCGTTGTTGGAAGCGGCGCTATTGGTATGGAGTTTGCCTGCTTTTATAATTCTATTGGCGTAGACGTGTTGGTGTTGGAAGCTATGGACGGAATCTTACCAATGGAAGATAAAGAAATTAGCAAATATTGTAAATCAGTTTTTGAAAAAAAAGGTATTAAGTTTGCAACAGGTATAAAATTAGACTCATTATTAAATCAAAAAAATAGTGTAACAGTTAATTATTTTGTAGACGGTAAATTAACAAAAACATCTGCTTCAAAAATTTTAATGGCAGTTGGGATTGTCCCAAATACAGAAAATATTGGACTACATACTGTTGGTGTAAATTTAGAAAAAAGTAGGGTAAAAGTTAACGCATTTTGTCAAACAAATATAGAAAATATTTTCGCAATTGGAGATGTAAATTCTCAGGCTCCATCTTTAGCACATAAAGCGTCCCACGAAGGCGTTTGCGTGGTAGAAAAAATCGCATCACTGGAAAACAAATTTACCCCATCAAATGTTCATCAGGTAAATTATAATAACGTTCCATCATGCACATATACAAGTATACAAATTGCGTCTGTTGGAATGACAGAACAGGCAGCAATTGAAGCAGATTGCGATGTTAAAATTGGTAGATTTAACCTATCTGCAAACGGTAAAGCAATTGCGTTAGGTGAGGGTGATGGATTTGTAAAAGTTATAGTAAATAAAAAAACTGGTGAGCTTCTTGGTGCGCACTTATGCGGTGCAGAAGTAACCGAAATATTACAAGGTTTTATTATAGCAAAAGAGAACGAATTAACAGACGATGAAATAGCAAACACAATGTTCCCACATCCAACAATTAGTGAAGCAATGCACGAGGCTATTTTATCTGCATTAGGAAAAGTTTTACATAATTAAAAATAAATCTAAATAGTGATAAAATAAAATTTAATACTTATTTACTTTATTTTTAATTTATGCTTTATTAAACAAAATATGCATTAATTGTATAGCAAGCGCATTGTTTGTTTTTAGTTATTTAGTTATTTTTATCACTCGCTAATCGTTATGTTTATAAAATTTTGTTTAGAACAAAAAAGGGCAAAGTTATTGTTACTAGTTATCACGGTTGTCACTTTGTTATCTTCATGTACGTCAGTTCATAATATAACTAACGGTAGTTGTAATGTTGCGCGTCAAAGTCAAGCTTGTCACGATAAATGTAGCGGCTTCGATGGCGATGAAAGACCGTTATGGTGTTACCGTTTGTTTTGCGTTCATGGTAGCCCAATATACGGTTCATGGTGCGATGGCTTAGATCCAAATATGTTACCAACACAAACTGAATTAGATCAGCAAAAAGCAAATCCAGCATTTCAAAAATTTATTGGTACAGCAAATGCACCAGACGCTTCAAAGGTAAGCGATAACGGTTTTGCCTTTCTTTCCGTCGTTGCGTCTAATAGGGTAACGCCAGCAGATAAAGTTGCGATTGGTTACGTTGGTGAAGGTGTTGGTGGGCACAGTAACAATACAATGATTGAAAATATTAAAAGAAAAGTAATTGTATATGAGGGGCAAAATGCCATTATATTTCCGGAGGACGAAGTAAGACTACCTAGTGGTGAATTTCAGAACGCAAACGGAACCATAACAATAAGCGGCACGCCGGTCTCTGTTGCTCTAATATCGCCTACTGGTAGCAATTATGTTATTGGTTCTGACGGTAAATATTACTACGCTAGAGGTGGTACATCGCATGTTGCCAAGATATTAGGTTTCACATACAATAACGACACAACTATGGGGTCAGCAAATAAAGATGCTCTAGTTAACGACAGTCTAGCGGCGTATAATCCATTTGACTTTGTCATGTTTAATAATTACTCAAGCGATCCAACAAAAGTTGTAATAGGGGGCGCAATGCCAACTAATGGTTGGTCAAAAGCAGACATGAACAGCGGTTCTAACTACAGGTTTTTATCTGAAAAAATAAATCTTTCAATAACAAATTTTCTAAGTCAAAATGTCGACATAGTAAGTAATTCAAATAATAAATTTGTATTAAACCTTGGGTTTGAAGGTTTTAGAGATGGTAGACAACTTGCGAATGGTTTTGATATATTACGAACCGTCGGCACCAGTAGTGCTGGAAATGGCATATTTGGTGAGTATGGTGAAAATAATGTTTCTTATATGTTAGTTAACACTTGTTCACCAGATGACATAAATTGCCAAGGTGCATTTGCCGGGACAAAATCTTTCTTAAATGGCACTTTTGCATCTGGTTTGCAAATGCTTTTTGATGGTACACGGTTTTACACAGGCGGACAAGGTGCCAATATATCCTCTGGATACATGCATAAAGGTGGTAATAATTTTGACATATCAGACATCAATCAGGTGTCACAAAAAATATACGAAACATTGTCTGACAGTAATTACGAAAATGGTTTATTTGTCGTATCCTCGGGGTTTTCGTCGGTTAATAACACAGGTGGCGCTAAAGACTTATTTTACAAATCCAACACTAATTTTGTTCCGGGCGAGGACAACGGTATGGCAACTACTGACGATTGGTACAGTGAAAGGGTTTGGTATAAAAGTTCTAATATATTTCAAACCACTGGTGGGGTTAGTAACAAGTTTTACGATTACGAAAACACCCCTTTAGGTAGTGCCAGAAGTAAAT
>JAERRN010000026.1 GCA_016735445.1 Rickettsiales bacterium
ATTAAAATTAATATTTGTATAAGTTTTATCCAATTGTAGCGTATTTTTATTTACACCTTTTTATAAAAAGGTTATATAATACGTGTATTTGTGTATATTCACAATATATAATTTTTATAACATTATTTAGAAAGACTGATATTTTAATTTTATCAGTAACTAAGTTTTTTAATTATTCGTCTTGCTATTATTCATCTATGCTGTTATACTGTCTAGTGTGAAGTTTGTTGAAATAAATATATTGTTTATGGTTATTGATGTTTTAGAATCTGATTTTCAAAAAAAAGTTAAAGAGTCCTCTGGGACTGTATTGGTAGATTTTTGGGCAAGTTGGTGCGGTCCTTGTAGGATGTTAGCGCCAGTATTGGAAGAATTTGCAAAAAATAATCCAAATATTTTAGTTGCAAAAGTTGACATAGAAAAGAGTAGCGATCTTTCTGCCGAACATAAGGTCGCAGGTATACCTTTTTTAGTCATTTACAAAGATGGTAAAGTTGTCAGCACTAAGTCTGGTTCTTTATCTTTACAGGCGCTAGAAGAATGGGTTAATTCCATTTTAGATAAAAAAGCCTAATCGGGTTTACCTTACAGTTAAAACTAAGTTTCTGTTGTAAGGTTTTTTTAATTATGTTGTCGTTGTTACTCTATCTTATTATACTATAACGACTTCATTTTTAACAATTGGTTGCGGTTTTACCTTATATTTGTTAATATATGCAAATATACGGGTCATGTTGTTAGATAGGTTATTGTATTTATCAAGTTACAGTATGCCCGTTGCGTAAAAAAACCAAGCCAACAGGGTGACGGTCAGATAGTTAATTATAAAGCGTTATTATTGTATATTAAAAAGTTAATTTAAAATAATAACATGTTTATGTGTGTATTTGTTACTATACACCTGTGATAGGTTTTTATTGTGCGGTAAAAATAAAACTTGCAAGGATAAGCATGACGTAACAAGTTGACACAGGTAAACGTCGTATTGTTTATTTTGATGTCATTTTTGCTGTTATAGAGCGTAGAAATTTTGCTCTATGAAATTTTGTTATACCGGATTTTTTTATAGCCTCAATATGTTTATACGTGCCGTAGCCATAATTGGTGTCCCATTGGTACTCTGGGTGTAATGGGTGCATTATTTTTTTAATAAAAATATCCCTGCATAGTTTTGCAAATATAGAAGCTGCGGAGATTTCGTAGACTTTTCTATCCCCTCTAATAATAGAGCTTATATTTACGTTATTTTTTTTACCTTCATTGCTTATTTTAGGTGTTTTATTGCCGTCTACCAAAATATTTTTTGTTACCGAATTAAGTATGTGACAATTACGTACAGCAAGATTATACGCATTTTTAGAACAAAACAAAATAGGTGACGATGTGGGCTTTTGTGATATAGTTTGGGGAATGTTTTTATATACTTGATTTGCGTTAAGATCGCTATCTAAATACATTATATTGCCACTTTCAAGGTTCTCGTTTGATAATAATTTAAACCGCTCTTCTAGTAAATGTGGGCTAAATTCGCACTGCGTTATCTTTTGAAAAATTTGCGGATTAGCTATAAATAATAATAACTCTTTTATTGAGCTAGACATAGATGACAATGTTGCGCCCAAAATGTTTTGCCTTGCTATTTCGATTTGATTGCCAACGGATAGGGCAAAAATATGGTTTTCTGATTGCAACATTGTTAAGAATAAACTTTCTCTTTTTGCAGCGTTTATTTTTTTAGAATCAGTTATACCTTTGATGTAATTATTTGAATCATTAAAAGGTAACATAACGGCCGCACATGTAAAAACGCCACCAATTAACGAGCCTCTACCGACTTCATCGACACCAATTGTTAAATTTTTTTGCAAAAGCATTATTTAAACATAACTTAAACGATTAAAAATGCAAACTCTAGCTATTATACGTTTGCTACAATAGTTAACTAATAAAGTCAAAGCGCAAGTGTTATTGGTTTTTTTGACATAATTTAGCTTATAAATATTGTATATTATATATAAAAGATTATATATAATATTGATATGGTAATGTTTTTTTGATGTTTTTTTGTTATGTTTGGCGTTGGTCAATTGGTCTTAGTGGCTTTAGTGGTTTTTATCTTATTTGGTGCTGGCAAATTGCCGTCAGTAATGGGCGAGTTAGGTAAAGGGATAAAAAAATTTAAAGATAACCTGCAAGACGGCAATGAAAATAACTGCGACAACGTGCAAATTACCTCTTTAAAGTCTAAAAAAGTTACAAATAAAAGCGTAAAGCGTAACAAAAGTAATATTGTTAAAAGTAAAAGCGCAACAAAACGTAGTAAGGATAGCGTTGTTAAAAGTAAGATAGAGCAAGTTTAGCAATAAGAGCGTTTGTTTTAATTTATATCGTTTTTTGCTTACATGATACTTTTGTGATGTTTTTTTATTTTTGAATTATTAATTACGTTATCGAGTTATTAGATAGTAAAAGCATGGGATGTTATTTTGTTTAAAAGTGACAGGTGCAAACCATATACGCTATGTTAACTTACTTTTTAAGAAGTTACTAAAATTTTAATGGTCACACAACAGTGTAACAAGCCTTTAAATATACCGTAGCGAATGGCTGGAATATATACAGTTTTATTTAGAGCTTTATTTGACGTTATTTGTTTTGTTAGGTAAAAATAATATGGCAGCGTGTTGCTGGTTTTACTTATTTACTTATTTAACTTACCGTAGCATTTGTAATAGCTTTTACGTAAACTTATACAGATTAAAATTAAAATGTGCTTGAAAAGTTAAAAAAAGAGGTTATATTAGAGTGTATAGAGTTTATTATTTTAATTTATTGTAAAACAATATGAGCAAAGTTGGCTTCATTCCGTTGGATGATCGAATTTTAGTACTTCGTACTGAAAATAAAGAGGAGGTTATTGGTGGCATTATTGTTCCAGATTCTTCAAAAGAGAAACCTATGCGCGGATTAGTTGTTGCTGTTGGTAGTGGTAGAAATGTTGTTCTTGAAAGTGGTTCTGTAAAAAAAACACCGTTAACTGTAAAGGTTGGTGATGATATTTTGTTTGGCAAATGGTCTGGTACGGAAGCAAAAATTAACGGTAAAGAACATTTAATCATGAAAGAAAGTGATGTTTTAGGGATAATGGAAACTTAGTTGTTTCTAGTTATACAATAAAACATGTATGTTTTATAAATTAGATATCACTGTAAAAGTGAAGTAATTAAAATAAATTAATATAATAAAGTTATGAGTTCAAAAAAAGTAACATTTGGTCAACCTGCTAGGGAAAAAATGATTAAAGGCGTAGATATGTTAGCTGATGCGGTTAGTATTACACTTGGTCCAAAAGGTAGAAACGTTGTAATAGAAAAATCCTTCGGTGGTCCTAAAATAACAAAAGACGGTATATCTGTTGCAAAGGAGATCCAGTTTAGTGATAAATTGGAAAATTTAGGTGCACAGTTAATTAAAAGTGTTGCAAGTCAAGCTGCAGATCGTGCTGGTGACGGAACAACAACAACAACAATACTTGCTCGTGCGGTGTTAAAAAGAGGTAACAAATACGTTGTCACAGGCATGAACCCTGTAGATATAAAAATTGGTATCGACTTGGCGGCTAAATCGGTAGTTGAGTATATTAAATCAATAAGCAAAAAAGTATCTTCTTCTGAAGAGACGGCGCAAGTTGCAACAATATCTGCAAATGGTGACAGTGAAATGGGTAACAAAATTGCTGAAGCTATTAAAGAAGTTGGCGGTGCACCGATTACAGTTGAAGAAGGTCAAGGCGTTGATGGTATCGGACTGGACATTGTAAAAGGAATGCATTTTGATAAGGGGTATTTATCTACATATTTCGCTACAAATAGGGAAAAAATGACAGCGGAATTGGAAAAACCTTATATTTTATTGTTTGACGGTAAAATATCTAGCTTACAACAGATTCTTCAGTTATTACAAGCTGTTGCGCAAACAGGGAAACCTTTGTTTATTATTGCTGACGATGTTGAGGGCGAGGCTTTAACAGCTTTAGCGGTTAATAATTTACGCGGTACTTTAAAGGTGGTTGCTATCAAAGCTCCTGGGTTTGGAGATAGGAAAAAAGCAACACTTGACGACATTGCGGTTTTAACTGGTTGCCAAGTTGTATCTGAAGAAATTGGTATGAAATTAGAAAACATAACTGTTGAAAACTTAGGATCCGCTAGAAGGGTTTCTGTAACAAAAGACAATACGACAATTGTTGACGGTGCAGGCTCGAAAGATGATGTTGCTGAGCGTTGTAAACAAATTGATCTTCAGATTGAAGAATCTAAAAGTGATTACGACAAAGAGAAGTTGGAAGAGAGAAAAGGCAAGTTATCCGGCGGGGTTGCAGTTTTAACCGTTGGTGGCGGTAGCGAAGTAGAAGTTAAAGAGCGCAGAGATAGGGTTGACGATGCTTTAAATGCTACACGCGCCGCTATGGAAGAGGGTGTTGTGCCAGGTGGTGGTATAACTTTATTGTATGCAAAAATGATATTAGACAAAGTAAAAGGAGCTAATGAAGAGCAAAATGCAGGTATTGATATTGTTAAGGGTGCTTTGGAGGCTCCTATACGTAAAATAATGCAAAATGCTGGTCTAGATCCGTCTGTTATTGTTGGTAAGTTGTTAAGTCAATCTTCTCAATCGTACGGTTACAATGCTCGTTCTATGGAATATTGTGACATGTATAAAGCAGGTATTACTGATCCGGCAAAGGTTGTTCGCGTTAGTGTACAAACAGCTGCATCTGTTGCAAGTACGTTTTTAACTAGTGAGGTTGCGATTACTGAAAACCCAGATGACAAAAATGCCTTCTCAAAAGGTTCTGATGAATCTGCCGCAGGTATGTTTTAACATAGGTTCTATTAACAACAGTACAGGTTGTAGTGCAAAATATGGCAAAAAAGGTGGGGAGGCGTTATAGTTTACCCACCTTTTTTTGTTTACGATATACGTTTACACGCTACATGGCTTCTGTTTTGCACATTGCAACTGTGCATTGTGCGCATGTGTTTAGATAAATTATTTATACCCATTTTACCCCCTTCAGTTTTTAAAAACACGTTAGTACAAACTAAAGATCTAGATTTATCTATCTATGTATTTTACGATACCTTTAAAAGGGTAGGGAGTTATGTGAAAAAATTTTAAAAGATATAAATACAAACTGAGGTTGTATTTTACTAAAAAAGATATAGACTAAATTAGTACTTAATGTAAAAAGTATATTTTAACAGTATATACTAATATAACATTATTAACGTTGTAAAATACATAAAAATATCGCTTTGTATGTTAAATAAACTGTATTTTACTACCTTTGTATATAGTTTACTACTAACACTGTTTAGCACAGTTTTACCTAGCAATAGTTTTGGTGCGGGTAAATTTTTTACCAAAATACCAAAACCAATTAAAACAATATCTATTAGCGAAACAAAAATTCAATTATTAATTGATAGCAATGATATTCCTTACAGAAAAAGTAAAAGGGATTCTGTGCAGTTTATACCGGAAATGTACGCTTTTAACATTGGTCATTGCGGTGGTAAAAATATCTCACCAAACATAAAGTGGAAAATACTATCAGAAAATAAAATAGACACCATAAAGAGTTATGCGGTTACAATGTATAGCCCTAATTCAAACACCGGTAGCGGTTGGTGGCATTGGATAGTTCACGGTATTCCTGCGTCAGTTAATGAAATAGAAACAGGGACATCTAAATTTGGTGAAAAAGAAATTATTAATTCAGAAGGAGAGGTGGTTGGCGTAACAGAAGTTACAGATTCGAATAATTTTGGGTATTCTGGTCCATGTCCGCTAATTAATTCTTTATGGCAAGAGTATATTTTTACGGTATATGCTTTAAATGTTAAATCTTTACCAGTGTCAGATAGGTTTTGTTCTCAAGCAATGATACGTGCGTCAATTTTAAAACATACAATTGCAAGCACCAGTTTAAAAGGTTATTACTAAAAACCTAACATAGGTATAACATGGTAATGTTGTAAATTGTAGACAAAGGAACTTGACTCTTATTTACGTTATGTTAAATATGTTTTTGAGTACCTGCTTTAAGAAGTGGTTTAAAATTAATATGCTATTTCGATGTCTAAAAGAAATTTGATAAAAAGTTTACTAGTTGTTGCTGTTGTTTGTTCTGCTTCAATCTCAAGTAGTGCAAATGCTAAAATATACGTTGGTGCCCATTTATCTGGTGGTACTTTTACTAACAAGGGTAACTTTGACTTGCTAGGAATTAACGAAAAAGAAACATCATATTTTGGTGGTGTTGGTGGTAGAATCGGTTTTGAATCTAAAGGAGCAATATATTTTGCTACCGAAATAGGTGCTACTGGTGCATTGGGGTCTCTTGCTGGTGCTGTTACCGATAGTTTAACTTCAACTGATAATCCAATAATTAATACTGGTTTAGCGTTTAAATTTGGTTACAACAACAAAGGTAACAAAATGTACGCTATTGCTTTTACAGACTATCTAATGGCTCTAAACACAATAGACGATAAAGGTGTGTTTGTTCTAGGTGGTGGATTAGGTACAAAAATACGTATTGCTCAATATATAGACTTTGTTATGGAAGCAAAGGCTGGTTTTCCTATCGCAGAAAGAGACGGGATTTCTATTACGCCTACTTCAGGTATGTCGTCTTTTAGAGTTGTACTACAAACTGGCTTTGATTTACATTTTTAGTTGGTTAAATTAAATTTTATTACACTGTAAATTAGTGTATAGCAAAAGGAGTTGTTGTGGTAACTATAAGGTATTACAACAACTCCTTTTTGTGATTTTACAGAGTTATTTATATATTCATCTTTCTATATTGTAAATAATAATGCACAGTGTGTAATTTTAAAATTAGAAAATGAAGACACAATGTAAGTAATATTGTAACAATATTTTATTATAAAGACTATTACAGTTTAATTGGTTTTGGTTTTAATTGCAGCAATCATTCTGTATTATATTCTTCCATCATTGTGTTACCATTGCGCCGAAATAGCTCAGTCTGGCTAGAGCACCTGCATCGTAAGCAGATGGTCGTCGGTTCAAATCCGACTTTCGGCTCCATTAAATTTTACCTTATTGTAACGCAGGATATCGAGCAATAGGAGGGGGTAACTTTGGTAGAGAAGTCTTGCACCTCACAATATACGCGCCAAAAAAAGGAAGTTTTTTTATTAAAGGTTCGTCTATTCTGATCTCTCTGCGGTTTATGTAGTTACAAAGCTAGACAAAGTAAACAGATGAGAATATGTAAAAGTGTTACTTGTTTATTCCGTACCTCCTCGTACAAAGGTAAACTGATAAAAGCAAAGACCTAATGCCTAATGGGTAATGTATTTTAATAGAATGACGTGCGTAGTAATTGTATTAGCAATTTTTATTGTCAAGAAACAGTAACAACGTTAACGTGTAATTTTATAATATTAATTAATTCTATATTTTGTATCTATTTATGTAAAAACTTTAATATTTTAACATATAGCATAAAAATATTATCTTTACGCTAGATGTTATATAATCTCCCAAAGCTGTATGCTAATTATAGCGGTAAAATTGTTTATATTACTTCCAAATGTAAGTTAAGTTAACCCACTTAACACATAGCTACAATAACAGCTTACAACCTGTGTGCCAACTTTTTGCTTTATAATGAGATTTTTGCCTGCCCTTATTTGCGCCTTATTGTTTACTAAGTTGCTGTAACTGTAATATATTGTTTTATTGCAGTATATAATTGCAAAAATTACAAAAGGGAGTGTTGTTGCAATTGTTTTGATTGTTAACCTTTTGTTCTCCAATAAAATTACTGTAAAAAATATTAATTGTGGTATTAATGTTTTGTATTTCCTTGTCTATATATTTATTACATTTATTCCAAATATCGTACTTAATAAAAGCTTGCTTAATTTTTAATATCTGATGGTTAAATTGCTCACTGCCATCTGTTGTTTTTTGCAAAATAGAGATGGAGGAAGAAATTAACTTTGGTTCGTGTTCGTTAAGTAAAATAATAGGGAAATTTGTTTCTTTATTCTTTAAATCAGCGTATAACTCTTTAAGGGCAACTTTGTTATGTTTTTTAAAAGTATTTAACGTTAACGAGGTTTTGTTTTTATTACTAACCGCAACCGTTGTTGCATTGTAACAATGTTGCCAGTCACTCATGTCGTCTTTAATCTGGAAAGCGATACCAAATGCAAGACTGATGTTTGTAAGATCGTAAGGTGTATTGTTAACGTTAAAAGCTGTAGCTGTGTGATAGCTGTTTTGCTGACCAGTAGTTGCTAAAATACAAACCATCTGCACGCCAAGCGTAAACATGGAAGAGGTTTTTTTGTTTACGATTGCGTTATATTGCATCACCAACTCTGTCAAAGGAAGAGGCTTTTTTAAAGATATACCAGACATTTCTCCAACAATAAGATTGTTTATTTGTTTTAAAACAACCTGAGTGAGTGAGTATTTTACCCCTTGGCTTACATTTTGCATATTGTCTAAGATATGAATGGATCTAACAATTAATGCGTCGCCAACTAGTGTAGCTGTTTTTGTGTCAGTTTGGCAGTGCAAAGTCTGAAATCCTCTTCTTTTTGAGGAATTATCTATTATATCATCATGTATTAAGCTAGCAATGTGTATTAGCTCTATTGCGGTACATACTGTTGCTATATTGTGCTTAGTAAGTAACGAACAGTTGAAGTTGCAATCATTGGTGTGCGTTGCAGCGGTTCTAACCGACTGAATAATATCTGTAAAATGTAAAGTAAAATTAGTTCTTACCATTTTTCCAACCGAAGTAAGTAAGGAACGGTGTTGCTTATGTGCGTCATTGAGACGGTTATTGTATTTAAAAAGAGAGTTATATATTAGCATTTGCTCTCCCAATATGGTGTTTTTTATTTCTGATAACAATTTGTGCTGCAAAGTGAAAAAACGATCAATAAGTAATAGTCTATACAATAACTAAGCTTATTATAAAATTAAACTAAACATTAAAAATTAATTTCTTATTATTTCTTATTTTGTAATTAAATTACCCAAACAAAAACTACCGTTGCACCGTTACGCATTGTGCATTATGTGTTACATATATTTATTGCGTCGGTGTTGTGTTAAAATTGTAATTTATTACATATTTCTACTATATGTACCGTGCTACCGTTTAGGGTAGAAAGTTTACGATAGAAAAGCTTAGGGTAGAGATGTTATTTTTACAATAATATTTACAATAACGTTTTTAGCAAAAATTACCTACAATAATGTAATATTTAAACAAAAACTACCGTTGCACCGTTACGCATTGTGTATTATGTGTTACATATATTTATTGCGTCGGTGTTGTGTTAAAATTGTAATTTATTACATATTTCTACTATATGTACCGTGCTACCGTTTAGGGTAGAGACGATAAGGAAAACAACTAAAGCCAATTTAGTAAAAATAATGCTGCCGCGTTAAAAACTAAGCGACAATATAGTATGAAGTGAATTTTACTAATGCATGTTATTTTGTAAAGATGGTAGAGAAAATTTTAAATATTATCCTTGTAGTTGCGTTAATAACTGTATCCACAATATACTTTATCACATCTAAACGTTTATCAAGATGTGAAAACGCAATAAATAAAATAAGTACACTTTCTCTTATTGAGGCGCAAAAAAAACTAGAGAAGATATCGTTTGTTAACGAGCAGATTGCTGACAAGCAAAAAGAAAAGAGGAAAGAGTATTTATATAAAAAAGAAAAAGTCACACAAGAGCAAATCCTAGTAAAAAAAGTTATACTGCTAAACAGTAATTAACTCTAAAAATTGGCAAAAGTGCAAAACGTTAACATTACTTTTAAAATTAAAATATTAAAATATTAAAAAATAAAGCAGAATACCGATATATAAACATTAAATTGATAGATAAATATTAAATATTTTTTAATAAAGCATTATAAAACATCAAGATATGAAAAATACATATAAAAGAAATAAAAAAACTAGAGTAAGTAGCGTATTGTTTATGTTGTTTTGTATATTTATACTTAACGGATGTGCAAAAACATATGTCTACACACCTTCATCGAAAATAAAGATTGCAACACCTACAACACCGTTAAAGCCCAAGTTTGCTATGGTAAAAAAACCAAACAACGATAAGGAGGCGTTAAAAATATGTGTAAACAACCAATTGCAGTTAGATGGTTACATTATCGAACTTGAGGCGTCAAATGAGAGATGGGAAAGGTTTTTTAAAATAGTAACGGAGTGATTTTTAAATTTTTAAAATACACAAAACTAAGTTGTTCATCTTAGGTTAAATAAGGTGTTGCGGTTTATTGGAAACAAAAGAAGAGAAGGGGCGCGTTAACGAATAAAATATAAATTGTAAAAATGTTAACAATGGAGTGTAGTGTTATACTGCGTATTATTGTAAATATCGCATAATATATATTATGATAAATTGTATATAAAATAACGTATTTTATGTATTTTTATTAAAATTTTACTAAAACCTTATTAAAGCTGTTAATATAAGTTATGCTTGGTTTTAAAGTCTGTTTTTGTCATTTATACTTTATTTACGGCATGTTTGCACGCTGTCCTTATGTAAGTTTGATATTTGTTTTTATTGGGTTTTTATTGGAAATTCTGCGCACCTTAATTTGTAGAGGGTTAATTTACCGTTCTACCAAAATTAACTATATAGAAATAAAAAATTCCTCTACCCCCTTTTCTATTTTTAATTTGTATAATTTGTATAATTAACACAGAAAAAACCTCTTCTTATATCTCAGTACAGCCGGCAATTTATGTTTTATAAACGTTTTATAAGGGTTTATATAGAATATAGAGTTTTTATATTACAAAACCTACATAAAACGTTTATAAAACAGCAATAAACTCTATCAACTTATTAGTGTAAATATGATATAATACACTAATATAGTGTCTTATTTTACATAATTAATATGTATATATTGAAAATATTAAAGTTTTTATAT
>JAERRN010000013.1 GCA_016735445.1 Rickettsiales bacterium
TACAAAACAATAATAGAAGAGTTATTTTTTATTGCAAATATTTTACCTTTTAACTGTAATTTTGCACTATATAGTTCTGCCAAAAAAATTACACTAGTGTAAAATTAGGGTTAAAAATATAACTCTTCTATTATTGTTTTGTATACTAGGTTATGCTTTATATTTCAGTTTATTTTTTGACACCAAAACGCTAAGGTGTTGTAATGAATTAACAACAACCAATAGTTACGAATAAACCAAAGAATGATAGTATTGTGAGTGAGTAAATGCAGCTTACATAACCAGCAAGTTGCATTTACTACGCCCCATTAATATTATATTATTGTTTTTCTGCTTGCTTGATTGACAACTTAATTCTACGACGATCATCAAAACCTAGAACTTTTACCATAACAGAATCCCCTTCTCCAAGGTAATCTGCTATATCTTCTATTCTTTCGTTTGCAATTTCACTAATATGAACCATGCCATTTTTATTGCCTGGCAATACAACCAATGCGCCAAAAGGCATTAATCTATCAATAGTACCTGGGTATATTTTACCAACTTCAATATCGCTTACGGAATCAATAACCATCTGTTTTGCGATACTCATTTTTTCTGCATTTGGTGCAAAAATACGTACCATTCCGTCTTGATCTATATCAATTTTACTTTCGGTTTCTTCGCATATTGCTTTTATATTTGCACCACTTTTACCAATCAGTTCAGCAATCTTTTTAACAGGTATCTTAATCTCTTCTACCTTTGGTACTGACGCACCAATGTTAAGAGGGCTTGACACAGTGTTGTCCATTACTTTTAATATTTCACCACAAGCGTCAACAGCTTGGTCAATTGCGATTGACATTATTTCTAAGCTAACACCGCTAATTTTAATATCCATTTGTAATGCTGTAATTCCTTTTTTGGTTTTTGCAACTTTAAAATCCATATCTCCAAAGTGATCTTCGTCGCCCATAATGTCTGTTAGGACTGCGAAATCGTCACCCTCTTTAATTAACCCCATTGCTATACCAGAAACAGACGCCTTTAACGGAACACCAGTTGCTAGTAAGGACAATGTACTTCCGCAAACTGTCGCCATCGAAGATGAACCATTTGATTCTGTAATTTCTGATACTACTCTAATTGTGTATGCAAATTCGTCTTTACTAGGTAAAACACTTTTTAAAGCTCTGTATGCTAAATTACCGTGACCTATCTCGCGTCTGCCTGTTGGTCTTTGCGGTGTTGCTTCGCCAACAGAATATGGAGGAAAGTTGTAATGTAACATAAAGGATTCTTTTTTGTTTACGTCTGTAACTGTATTAACCATTTGCTCATCTAGACCACCACCTAGCGTTGTTACTACCAATGCTTGTGTTTCGCCACGAGTAAATAAAGCAGAGCCATGCACGGTGCTACTTGGAAGAATGTTTATCTCTGCGTTTAATGATCTAATTTCGGTAAATGATCTGCCGTCTATACGTTTTTTACTTGATAACATACGTTTACGCATCAAATCTCCTTCTATTGATTGATATACTGATTTAACAACAATACTGGAATATTCTTCGGAGACAAATTTTTGGCTTATCTCTGAACGTACGATTTGTAACGCATCTTTTCTATCCTGTTGTAAAGGAATCGTATAGGCATTGCTAATTTTGTCAGCATACCCTGATTCAATTAGTTTGCGTAATTCGGAATAATCAGGAATAATGAAGTCTATTTTTTTTCTACCATGTTTTTGAACTACTTCTTCCATTAGTTTGATTACATCTTGAACAGATTCTTGTGCAAACTTCAACGCGCCAACCATTTCTTTTGCTCCAAGCTCGCTTGCTTCGGATTCAACCATAAATATTGATGAGTTTGTTGATGAAACAAAAAGATCTAATTTGTTATCTGCTAACCCTGTTGCAGGATTAAGAATATATTCCCCATTTACATAACCAACTCTACAACCTGCCATCATGCCGGCAATTGGCGCCCCTGCTAAACCGCAAGCTAAAACTGCACCTATTAGTGTAGCAACTTCATTGTCGCTATCTGGGTCGTATGACAAAAGGGTACATGAAACTTGAACATCTCTAGAAAAGCCTTTTGCAAATAACGGGCGTAAAGTTCTATCAATCACACGTGATGTTAAAACCTCCCCTGTTGATGGACGACCTTCTCTTTTTAGATAACCGCCAGGTATTTTACCAACAGCGTAAAACTTCTCTGTGTAATTTACTGTTAGAGGTAAAAAATCTCTTTCTTCACCTGCACTACCAATAACAGCTGCACATAACACAACTGTGTCACCGTAAGAAACAAGTACTGAGCCGTGCGCCTGTCTTGCTATCTTACCTATATTGAAAGATAGTTCTTTTTTCCCAAAACTGATTGAATAATTTTTACCTTCTAATGACATAATTTTACTTTGTAAAGTTGATAACTTATTGAAAACGATATTTGCTTAACGCATTAACGCATTGTCTAATAGTCTATTGACTAAGATATAGTAGACACGTTAATTTAACTAATCAACTAAATATTTTATCTAATATTTGTTTTATAATATTTATTGTGACTTTTGCAGTTTTAATTAATATTTTTACAAGATTTTTTTGCATACATAAACTAGCTTGGTGCTTTTTTTTGTCTGATATTTTTTTTGCATGTTTTTTTATACAACCATCATGTTTGTCCAAAATTTTATATTTTATTTCAGATCCATTTATTTGCACCTCTCTTACAACAAAGGCGTCAATAGGTAACGATGAGCTTTCTTTTACTTGAGTCTCAAAATTTTTCTCTTTTACTAATTTTGTAAATTCCGCCTCTTTGCTCTGAAATAGTAAATATTGCGCTACAAAATCGCTACAGAGTATTTCGACCTTTGTTAAATTTTCGGTCCTAGTGCAGTTTTGTAGAGAACGCAATATTAAGTTGGTAACAAACTTACCCGACCGTACCCTACCTATGCCGTAACAAGAAGGGCATTGTAGAGTTAACATATCTATAACGCTTGTTCTTAAACGTTGACGAGAGCATTCTAACAAACCAAACATACTTATTCTAGACGTTCGCGTCTTTGCTCTATCACGTCCTAGCGATCTATTAAAAGTATTCTCTACGTTCTTTCTATGAACCGCGGATAGCATGTCGATAAAATCAATAACTATTAAGCCGCCTAACTCCCTTAACCTTAGTTGTCTTGCCACTTCAACTGCTGCTTCTAAATTAATTTGTAAAGCTGTTGACTCAACGTCTTTTTCACCAGTGGCACGACCAGAGTTAACATCGACCGCAACAAGGGCTTCTGTTTGGTTAATAATTAAGTAGCCTCCTGATTCCAATTCTACTCTTTCACTGAGAAGTTCGTCTATTTGTTTTTCGATGCCGTATTTGGAAAATAGTGATTTTTTACCTTTGTATGCAACAACTTTACTCTGTTCAGACTCAAACATTTCGTTAAATAATTTAACAACTTCTTGGTACTTACTTCCTTCAATTATAACCTTCTCTACTGTGCTAGAGTATCTATCTCGCATAACCTGCTTTATTGGGTCGGAGTCGGAATAAACCAATGATTGAGTTTTTGATTGTAATGTTGTTTGCCTTATCTCATTCCATAAACCTATAAGACTTAAAAAATCTTTTTCTAACTCTTTCTCCTCAATTCCCATACCCGCTGTCCTAACTACAACGCTCATACCGTCTGATATTGGAAAACGCTTAACCATGTCTAAAATCCTGTGTCTTTCTTTTGGATCTAATATTTTTCTAGATATATTAAAACCTCCCCTACTATTTGGCATAAAAACACAATACCTACCTGCCAAACTAACATAAGTTGTTAAAGATACCCCCTTGTTACCTCTACTGTCTTTGTACACCTGAACCAAAACATTTTGCCCTCTTTTTATTACCTCTTGTATGTTGTACTTTTTATAAATATTTTTATCATGAGATATCGGAGTAGGAGCGTTATTTTCTTCATCATTTACCTCATTGTCTTCTTCATGCTCGTCATCGCTATGCTTGCTTGCTTCTCCCATTAATTCTGTTTTATCGCAAGATGGTAATTGGTAATAATCTAGGTGTATTTCTGAGAACGGTAGAAATCCATTTTTATCGCCACCAAAATCAATAAATGCACACTGCAGAGAATGCTCTACCCGTGCAACAGTGCCTAAGTATATATTGTTTTTTATCGATTTTTCATTAAACCCCTCTAAAAACAACTCTTCGAGTTTCCCCTTGTTGTCTATTATTGCGATTCTTAGATTGGAAGATTGAACCGAGTCGATCAATACCAGCTCCGATTTCTGTTCCAAATTCTGTTCTTTTGTCATATTTTAATAATTTAAACTTACAAATGCTTATAATGCTAACAATACCCACTACCATAGTGCTTACTTTTTTATTTAAGTAACGCCAAAACTACAAAAAATACTAGCATGTTTGCTTTTTTTGAAGCTTCGCAAGTTTCTAACCGTAAATCTAACTATATACACACGTGACAACATGTAAAATCTATTAAGTAACACTATTTAGTGTTATAAACTTACTTATCTAACATGTAAATAGAGTAACAGTACGTATAAATTTACCAAACACACATAACTAATATGTAACAACATACAGGTAATGAACAAGACTACAAATTAATAGCTATATTCTAGCAACACTGCCTATTATATTGCTTTTTAAAATCAAGATAATACATATTGCATGGCTTTAATTATGCATTGCGCTACAGCTTTATCTTGCTTAGTTTTTAAATTTTTAATTGATAATTATGGAAGAGCAACACTGCAAAGCTGGATTGTTTAAAAACTTTTTGTTACTTTTTTTATTTTTTTTAGCACTTAACGTTAGGGTAGCTTTTTGCAATAATATTGAAGATCAAGAAACCCCCGTACAAGACTACTATAGAGCAATGCACCAATACACTAATGGGCAATATGCTAATGCAAAAAAATCTTTTGAAGACATTGAGCGAAGATACCCTACTTTTCCCTTTATGAAGCAAGTAAAGATAATGATTGTATATTTGTTATATATGGATCGAGAATACGGAAGTGCTGTTGACAACATAGAGGGTTTTTTAAGTATGCATCCAAATAGCGGATATGAGCCATATTTAGCTTACTTGCGAGCAATTTGCTTTTATCGTCAGGTTACTGGTTTACAAAAATCTTACGAAATGCGTGTAAAAGCACTTGCAGAAATGGAAAGCGTTATTGTGAGATTTGGTGACACAGTTTACGCTAAAAAGGCAAAAGAAACAGTTGAGTATTTAAAAAAGTTAATTATTTACAATGAATTCTTAATTGGACAAACTTACCATAACGAAAGAGCTTACTTTGCCGCTATTAACAGATATTTACGCGCTCTGTCTATCGACAAAAAAACAAAAAGGAAGGATTTTTTACCGGTAATTTATTTTAGGTTATACGAATGTTATCACGATTTAGACATTAATATCTTAGAAGACAAATATAGAAATTTATTTAATAAGTCTGTTAAAAATCTGCATGGCTCAATCTCTTTTAATATAGAGGGGCTTATTTCGTATGTTTCACCAGAATATACCGCAGAAGCTGCTTTGGTTATAGCTGATAAAAAAGCAGCCAAGGTTGCTAAAAAAGAGGAAAAAAACGACCGTAAGAGAATAAAAAAAGAAATTGAAGAAAGGGTAAAAAAAGAAAAGAAAATCCTTAAACAAGAAGTGCATCTGGAATAGAAACAATTAACAATTAGGTAAGTACCATCAATCTATTTTTTGTATATTTTGTTAATGTAAGTTATAAGTTATCGCTTTTTTCCTGTCAATTTTTTCTATGTATGGAAAATCGTTTGGCAATGGGATAATTTTGTGGATAAACATAGATAAAATATTAGTTACGGTTACCATGTGTCATAAAATAAATAATAAAATTATGATTGGCGTTTTAATAGTGCAAACTTTAAAAGCTGCAAAGGTAAATAGAAGGAAACGATGTTAAAAAGTGTAATATTTGTAAACTTAAAAAGGTCAGGCATTGTGTGTCCGTCAAGATTTGCCAAATATATTTTACAAATGCTAAACCTGTAAGTTTTTAGCTATTTTTATGTTAAGAAATAAACGATTTGTATCGTAGATTTTTTGTATTTTTTGTTTGTAAATATGCAAATGTAAACTTTTTTCCAATAGCCAATAGGTTTAATTTTTTACGGCAATATAATATATTTGGCGTAGTTAAAAAATGATTAACTAATTTATTTAGCACTATTGCTAAAAATATAAAAATTATATATTTCTTATTTTTGGAGTAGCGTTTTTAAAGTTCTTTTTACCGTATACCCAACAAAAATATTGGCTAATCGAGTCCACTTGATCGTCGTGCTTACACATTGGAAACGACATTAATTCTGCTATAAAATCTTGTAAAAAGGTTGCTTTCTTGGGTAATAAAAATCGCCCTGACTCTATTGCAACAAGGGCATGGTTAAAGCGGGTTATTTTATCATTTTTTGGATGTATTGCTATAATGCCTTGGTAACCGTTAAAACAAAGCTCTTGTATTAACGATGAACCGTTTGACGTGTCTTCTATCAGGACAGCGGTAGACTTGTATTTTGCAATTAAATCCATAACTTTCTTTCTCAATTCAGGATAATTATACCTACCTTTGTCAACATGGGCTAGAAGGTGATTTTTATTTTTATCTACCGCTATAACAGACATAGCGCTGTAGTCGCTGGTTTCTTTTTTACTCTTTGCGCAATCTATACTTATATACCAATTAGTACAGTTTTGTAAGTCTTCGTCTTTGTAATATTTTATCCAGCAATTTTTTATTAACCCGCTGTCTTCTTTTATTGGTGCTTGTTGGTATTGTGCTTGAAAATGATAAGAACCTATTGTACTGGCAACCGATGTTAACATTTCAAGCGTTTCTCTGTTTTGATTTAATGATTCGTTTTCTTTTCTAGCACGGTATATTTTATCGTTAAACTTAATTTCTTCTAATTCTGTACCAATTGCTGGAAGGATAATTTTCTGCCAGTTATCAGGTTCGTTTTCTATTAAATAGCCGCTTAAATCTTCTGCATGTAATCGTTGCATAACTATTATAATTACGCCTTTTTTTTTATCGTCCAATCTAGACATTAAAGATGTTTGAAACCAATCTATTACCCTATCTCTTTGGTTTTTTGACATGACATTAATTGGTGTTTGTGGGTCATCTACAATTAATATATTGCCACCGTCTCCTAACAAAGTACCACCTATTGAGGTGGCAAAATAATAACCTCTTTTTGTGGTTGCAAATCGTTCTTTTGTGTCCCTACCAACTGCTATTTTAGAACTTGGAAAAACATTTTGATACCATGGGTTTTTCATCATTGCCCTGCAATCTGTTGCGTGTTTAACGCTTAGCGCCTGAGAATATGACGAAACAATAATTCTCTCCGTTGGCCGAATACCAAGCAACCAAGCTGGAAACGCAACGCTAACACATAAAGATTTTAAATTTCTTGGCGGTAAATTAATAATTAATCTTTTTATTTTACTCTCAGCACACATTTGCAAAGCATCGCAAATCATTTCTAAATGCCAATTTGGGTAAAATTTAATCCCCGGCATAATAACGTGAAAAGACTTACGCAAAAAACTATACAGGTCACCCCTTACCTGCATTCTTAGTACTTCTTTTATTGTTTTCTCCATTTTATTATCCATTGCCTGCGGTATAAATACTGATAAACCTACAAGACTAATAAGTCGCTTTAAAACATTTTATCCTTATATTCTCTATATTTGCTATAGAATGTCAGCCTTATAAATAGATTTTATTAAAAATCACAACAACACTTTTTTAAACAAAGGAAGCAATAACGCTATTATTGTTTATTTATGTGCTATTTTAAACATACAATATACGCTTTATGTCTTTGTTGCGTGTGTTATAAGGTGTAAATATGTATAATAATTTACCTTTTAGGTGCTTGTGTAATGGTTGCTTGTTCCGCTTTGTCTTCACGGCAAATGCACTGCTCAATATTTTGCAGCAAATTATTGGTAAATAATACATACCCTTGCAAACCATCCTCTATTTTAATGCTTCGCCCATCTATGTCTATTAATTTTATTTCAATTTTATCATCATTTATATGACGTAACCAACTTAGCGTTGTGTTGTCTATATTTTTATAATGAGAACTATCTGCAAGAATGCAAATATTATTGTGCGTCTTTCGAATTTCCTCGATAATTTTATAGTTTATTTTACCATCTTTATGTAAAATTTGCCCCTTATAGTTAATATCGTAATCATCTGCAAATTGCACTATTGCTCCATCTATGTCAAACACTGGATTATTGCAATTTTTTAACTGCCCTCTTATTTTTTTGTCTATCTCATTTAGTGTATTAATAGCTTTATTTACCGCATTTTGTTGCTTAGTAAAATTTTTACCCTTCTCCTGTGATGTGTTTAAAACAGTAGGTGGAATATCCTTACGCAAGGCATTGTAAAGAAATACCATCACCCTTTTGGTCGCCATTGGTGAAACCCAGAAATGGTCATTTAATTTTAGGTCATTTCGACCATTAGCACACAGCAAATTAATATATTTTAACCCAAAATGCTTTTTGCTTTTTTCGATTAGCAAAGATGATTTTGGAAATAAACCTATTACCCATTTTGCATTTTGTATACTTTTTATGCTATTATTTTGCAAACCAACGTTACTATGTATTGGGCAACCATCGTTAATACTTAAAAATTCTACCTTTATGTCCATTTCTAGGCTGTTTAGCATAGCCCCAATTGGTCTTGCAAAAACAAGAGCTATATCCTCTTTTTGCTGTACTGTTTTTTTGTTTATAGTTTTATCTGTATTTATTATTATTAACAATAATAAGGATACAACTATAAACATTGCAATAGGAAGCTTTTTTTTACCCGCTTGATTAGAACTATTATTATACATTATGTATTGTATATTGTGATGTTTGACAAAAAACTACACGCTAAACCTTATACACCATCTGATACGTTATTAGCGTGTAAAGACAAGATGTTACTATAGCAACGAAGTAGGTTTATTTTTTTTCCTTTGCAGCTTCTTTCTGTTCATTTTGCTCGTAATAAAGCTTTGAAAAGTCAATCAAGTCTAACATTAATGGTGGAAATCCGCCACTAACAGACAAGCTGTATACCGCTTCTCTTGCAAAGGGGTAAATTATACCTGGACAATATATTAGTAATATCATTTCTAAATCTTCTGGTTGTGCATTTGATACACCAAATACGCCCGCGTAAGAGATGTCTAAAACAAACAATTCACGACCATTTGGCGCAACCGAACTTGCAAGAATGTCTACGACTACTTCGTACACGTCTTCTTGAAAGTTTGTAGCGCGTACTGAAACGTCTATATTTACTGTTGCATCACTTGTTGCCTTCGCAACAGCGTCACTTGGTAAAATTTTTGACTCAAAATTGGCATACTTTAAATATTGCCTCACCAGTAACAAACCTGGTATTGTTGTCTCTTTTGCCATAAACTAAAAAATAATAAAGGTGCTAATATGTGTTAGTTTGGTTTTTACTTAATTAATTTGCAAATAAATTTTATTATGAAATCAGTTTATTTAGTTTTGTATAGTACGTGTTGTGGTTCTGTTACATTTTATTGACATTAGTTTTTCTTACATATGTTAGATTTAATTTTTTTCGGTATACTAGCGGTGATTTTGGTGTTCAAACTACGCTCTATTCTAGGCAAAGAAGACGCTGAACAGCCTATAAAGGGTAAAGGCAAAGTGCCTATTGATATCACATTTGACATTATTGGTAACAGGCGCGCAAAAAAATCTGCTCAGCATAAGCATAAAGACTCCTTACCTATTAACGAGCTTATAGTTCAAAAAAATTACAGTTACAACCCTGTTAACCTACAAGTATCTAGCTTAATACTGCCTTCAGCTGTTAAGGGTTTTTCGTGCATTCGGGCACATTTTTTAGAATTAACAGAGCTTAACTTTGTAAGGGAATTTGGTGAGTTTTTTATTCAACTATTAAATGTATATAATACTGGTAATATAGACAGTATATCGGATCTTGTATCTGTTGAAATTAGAAAAAATATGACTTCCATTGTTAAGCAGAGAAAAGAATCTGGCTTTTGTGAAAATGTGATATTAGTTAAAATATCTAGCATTGTAATAACAAAAGCTTCTTTAGAGGATAATTTAGCTAAAATTGACGCATCTGTACAATCTGAGCAAATTCATTATGTATCTGATAAAGATGGTAATGTTTTACATGGTAACGATTCAATTGCACAACAGCTAAAAGAGGATTTTTCTTTATCTCGGTACATTGACAAAGAGAGATGGATTTTATCTAATATCAGTAATAACACTTAGTGTCCTTACTCTGTGCATTTTTATGTCTTTTTAAGGGCGTTAAATGTTTTTATTCTAAGTGTAGTGTAAGTGTTTAGCTCTACGTTCTGTACTATTGTTTATCTTCCGTGTTACGATGTTAAATCGATTAATGAAGTTAATAAATGGTAAAATGTTTTTACCAACATTATGTATTTTCTTTTACCTTTTGTTATCTAATTTTAGCTCAAAAAACGCGCATGCAAAAGAAAATGAAAATACTTTTGAGAGTTTTGAGAAGCATAAACCAGACATAGATAACCCATACTTGTCTGATATACAATATAAATTAATAAAAACAAATTACTCTTTCGTTGCTATTGGCGAGATAATTAAACAAAACGAAGAGTCTTCGTCAACTACCTTACAGTGTCTTGAGCAAGATGAAAAAAATAAATCAACACAAATAAACAACAAAGATAAAGGGAATAGTAGCTATTCTCTTAACAAACTACTAGATAAAGAAGTGTACAACGAAGATGATGAAAATGAGGTAAGTAAAGTAGATGAAAAAATAACTAACCAACAAAATAACAATGATAACAATTACCGATTAAAAAAATATAAAATCATCACTCCCAACCTTATACTTGAGGCGTCAAGTTTTAAAATGTTGAAAGATTGGGATCGTGATAACATAAATGCAGGTTTAGAAAGTTTTTTACACACTTGTAAGGTTTTAAAAAGGTATCCTGCTAGAAAAAAGACCGTACGTACTTCTGAGCTTATTTTTGGCAGCGGGGAAGATTGGGTTACAATTTGTAATATTGCTGACAAATATTTATCCAATAATAATGCAAGGCAATTTTTTGAAAAGTATTTTGTTCCATTTTTAGTAATAGACAGAGCAAAAAATAGCTGTGTTGGTTCTTTTACAGGTTACCATGAGCTAAGTATTATAGGCAATTTAAGTCCAAGTGGCGAATATAAATATCCATTATATGCAAAACCAAAAGGTTGTAAAAATTCCTCTACCTGCCCTAACAGAAGGCAAATCAACGAAGGTTCTTTAAACGGTATGGGGTTAGAATTAGGCTGGGTTAATAGCCCATTTGATTTATGGAAATTGCAGTTACAAGGTTCTGGTATTATTATTTTACCAAATGGTAATTTTTTACGAGTTAGCTTTGGTGGCACAAATAGCCATAAAAGCAAAAATGTATGGGACTATATCCATAGTAATTTACCCACTAAAGAGTTTAATCAAAATTTAATTAGCCAGTTGCTAACAAAAAATAATGCATTAGCCAACTCTATCATCAATTATAACCCTAGTTACACTTTTTTTGAGAAAAATAATAATCGGTTTGCCATTGGCGGACATAGATCGGCTCTTGTGCCGGGTAGAAGTATAGCGGTTGATTTGCGATATATACCGTACGGTATGCCAGTGTGGATTCAAACTAGAATACCAGTTAAAAAAACATTTCAAGATGCATCGTGGTTATGGTTTAATAGACTTGTTATTGCGCAAGATACTGGCATGTCTATAAATGGCGCAGTGCGTGCCGATATATTTTTTGGGCATGGTGACAAAGCTACATACCTAGCAAATCATACTCGTTTTAGTGGATCTTATTACATGTTAATACCCAATAATATTGTGCAAAAAATTAAACGAAAAGAGTAAATAAGGTTTAGATAGAATCTGCTAATCTACTTAAGTAAGTTGGTATTTAAAAAATTATCTAAGTAGCCATAAAAATTTATTTTAAAATCTCCTATTAGTTTTGCTTCCATCTCGTTATTATCTGTTTGTTTAACAATCACAAACATTTCACTATTTTTTGCACCAATGCTACCTTTTGTTACAACTTTAACCATTTTACCGAATTTTATTTTGCCATTGTTAACACAATACGCAACAGAGGCGCAAGACCCGCTACCGCAACAATTTGTTACACCAACGCCCCTTTCAACGGTTGTTAATGTGATTAAATCTGAACCAAGAACATGAATATAATTACTGTTATACGTTTTATTTGGTATAGCAGATACTGGTACGGGAATAAGTTTTGCGTATGCTTCTGCTGTGGCTACTTGGCTCTGTGTTTTATTTACAATTTGTTGTTTATCGTTTTTAATTTCAATTACATTGTGTAAATTGCCAACATTGTACATTACCATGTTTTGCACTTTTGTTATTGTTACATTGCCCATACATACCTCTACTAAGGTAGAGTTAATTTTTTTGCATATAATTAGTTTTTTTGTTTTTTTGTGTAAAACCTCTATTTCGCAGCTTGTCTCCAGTGGGTTTGTTTTAAAAAAATACCCTGCAACCGCACGCATGCCATTGCCACAATTTGCAACAACAGAGCCGTCTTGGTTGTATATAACAACTTGTATTTTGTTACCATTTGTTGATACCAATCCAAATAGCTGGTCACATCCAACACCGTAATGTCTGTTACAAATCGCAGATACAACATTTGTATCAAGTTCTATGTTTGTGCCATCAATGCGGTTATGCTGGTTAACTTTAATTAATATAAAATCGTTACCAGATGCATTACATTTAACAAAC
Source organism: Rickettsiales bacterium (assembly GCA_016735445.1). Lineage (GTDB taxonomy): Bacteria > Pseudomonadota > Alphaproteobacteria > Rickettsiales > Deianiraeaceae > JAERRN01. Next base: position 12,945 of record JAERRN010000013.1, read on the forward strand.
GGAAGGAGTGTTTTTTTGTTAATGTTTACCTCATAATTGTTTTTTAAGCTATTATTTGCAAATAATTTTGCCGCAATACTTTTAGCAATATTATGACCGTTGTTTAATTTTGCCATTTTTATAACCTATTAATACAATTAACCTGCGGTTTTGCTTATTTTTTGCAAAATATTATTTTGCGTTGCTTGTGTTTTTACACTGTTTATATTGTGTATGAACTACAAAAATTACATAGCTAAGCAAACGGTTATTGCAATGGGTTTAATTGTAAATTGCAAAACACTAAACAATTGCAGCATTGATAACCAAATTAAGATTGGTTAATAATGTTACGCTTACCTGTTCTATCTGCTTGGCTTAAAATACCATCTTCTTCCATTTTTTCAATAAAATTTGCTGCTTTGTTGTAGCCTATCCTCATTTTACGTTGCAAATAGCTAATAGATGTTTTTTTGTCTGTTAATACTATTTCTACAGCATGCTTATACACGCTAGCGTCGTCATTGCTTTGGTAGCCTCCACTTAGGTTGTTATTGCCGCCAACAGCGCCAAAGTTGTTAAAAGCTGCACCATTATTGCCTGCAAATTCTACTTCTGATAAAATATCTACATAAGAGGTTTCGTATCTTGAGGATAGGTCTTTTACTACAGATTCGACTTCTTGCTCTGACAAAAAGGGACCATGAATTCTTTTTGGCTTCCTTCCTGCTTCTAGGTATAACATGTCACCATTGCCAAGCAACTGTTCCGCTCCTGGTTCGCCAATAATAATTCCACTGTCGATTCTAGATGTAACTTTATAACTAATCCTTGTAGACATATTTGCTTTTATAACACCAGTGATTACATCAACAGATGGGCGTTGCGTTGCCATAATTAGGTGTATACCTGCGGCACGCGCCATTTGTGTTATTCTTTGTATTAATCCTTCCATTTCTTTGCCGGCAACCATCATTAGGTCTGCCATTTCGTCTATAATTACAACTATATACGGTATAGTTTCGGGGTCTTCTTCTGTTTGCTCTACAATTGGTTTTCTTGTTACTGGGTCGTATCCGATTTCAACTTTGTAAATAATTTTTGCGCCTCGCATTTTTGCCGTAGCAATTTTTTGGTTATAACTGCTAATATTTCTTACCGAAAGATTAGACATTTTTTTATTACGCTTTTGCATCTCTTGCACAACCCAACGCATTGCCAAAATTGCTTGTGCTGGATCTGTTATTACTTGGGTTAATAAATGAGGTACTCCATTGTAGAGTGATAATTCCAACATTTTTGGGTCTATCATTATAAATCTACATTGGGCAGGCGACAATTTATATAGCATTGATACTATCATAGCGTTAAGTCCAACAGACTTGCCTGAGCCAGTAGTACCAGCAACTAGTAAATGCGGCATTTTTGCTAAATCATCTACAATTGAACATCCCATAATGTCTTGCCCCAGCACTATTGGTATACAATGTTTAGTATTGTGATGCTCTGGTGATGTCAGTATCTCTTTTAAAGAAACACTTTTTGGATTCTTATTTGGGATCTCTATCCCCATTATGCCTCTACTTGGCATATCGGCTATCCTAATAACAGATACTTGCATAGATCTGGCGATATCGCTTGCTAAACCAATAACCCTACTCGCTTTTGTACCTGCCTCTAGTTCTAATTCGTAAAGCGTAACAACTGGGCCAACATGATATTTAGATATTTTTCCACGAATACTAAAATCGTTTAACGCCTTTAATAACCTTTGTTTTTTCACTTCGTAAGTAGATGCGCTTATTATTTCACTGTCTTGTTTTATGGACATCAATAAACTAATACTTGGAGGAATGTAATCGTCTTCTTCGTTAACAATTGATGCACCGGCAAATGTGTTAATATTGCTCCTTTTAAAACCTTCGGTTTTGTTATAACTAGAGTTATTATTTGTTGTTGGTTCTTCTACGTATTGGTAATTTACCTTTTCTATATCATGTACAATCTTATTTTCCACCTCCTGCTTTGCAGAGCTATTTAGTTTTTGGTCTTTTGGTTTTGCATTTTCCAAAAAACCCTTTAAAAAAGCCTTTATCGCGCCCCATCTCCGTAACAAAGATAACATAGAGGATATTGGACCAAGTGTTAAAATGTAAACAATAATTTTAACCACTTTATTGTTTAAAATATGCTCTTTCTTGCCCTTTTTGCGAGATATATTTTTTACAATGCTAAATAATGTTTTATCTGATTTAACAGCTATAAATAATGAAAAAGTAAAAGTAAAAACCGATACACAAAATGCCATTATAATACCCAGCTTACTACTGATAATACCAAACAAATTGTACCCTACATACCCACCGGGAAGCATTTGCATTGTAAAATTATAAGAGCGAAAAAAACCCGCAACAACACTAAAGCTGACAACAGAAATAACCATCCAAAAAGTTTTACCTGCAAGTTGAATTTCCCCGTTTGCAAGAAAAGTTATTGACCAAGAGTATAGTATAAAAACCAATATCCAGCTACCAAAACCAAAAGATTGTAATAATATATCGGAAATAATTGCACCATACCTACCGCACCAGTTTGTAGTTAACTCGTTACTTACAACGTTAACGCAGTTATCTAACGGCGAGTACGAAAGTAATGATAAACACAAAAAAGTAGCACATAGCAATATAAAAATTGCAAACCAAGAGAGCTGACTTTCGTTTGTCTTAGTTCTTTTTCTACTTACCTTTTTTTTGTATGAATTTTTATAGTTTATTTTTTGCATTTAATGTGATAATATTTTACATAATTTTGTTAGGGTCGTCTAAGTGCTTACAGTTTTTGTCTAGCATAGTTGGTATTTTTAAATAAGCACCTGTCGAATCTCTACCAATAACCAATGTATTTTTGCATTCGCAACCCATGCCAATGTTGGAATATGGAGCAAAGAAATTTAACAAAGAAACTGAACCAAAAAAAACCGCTACGCCAACGGTAAAAGATAAAAACCAACCTATAGTTAACTTGCCAAAAAATGCCCCTACGCCAACAGAAAATAGCATGTACGCTAATAATGCTCTAGCAATATCTGACTGCATTAATTTAATAAACTTACATAAAAGTTCTGCGATACCGTTATCCTCAACCAATCTTCTATTTCTGATTTCTGGTAAATTTGCACTAATAATTTTGTCATCAGCAATTACATCTGCAAAAGATATATTTGACAAATAAGGCAAACTTACATTGCTAATTACGTTTAAAAATATTACAAGCCCTGCAATAGGCAATTTTTGACTTGATAATATATTTTTTAGACGCATTACTTAAAAGTTAAAAAGTTAAACTTTGTTTATTTACTAATTATACTATAATAACAATAAAAAAACAACTCTTATGAGTAAAAAGCTAAATTTAAAACATCTATCAATACTTGGCAACAATGCTAAAGCTGCAAAAAACCCAAATGAAGCAAAACTGGAAGCGGTACCAAATGCAAACCAAGGAATAAATTATGTTACAAGATTTACTTGTCCAGAATTTACAAGCCTTTGCCCAGTTACAGGGCAACCTGATTTTGCTCGTATTGTAATAGATTACATACCAGACCAATATTTAGTCGAAAGTAAGTCTTTAAAATTATTTTTGCAGTCTTTTAGAAACCATAATGACTTTCATGAGTCTTGTACTATTTTTATAGCAAACAAAATTATTGACATAACAAAACCTAAGTGGCTTAGGGTTTCTGCTTATTGGTACCCAAGGGGCGGTATACCAATTGATGTGTTTTTTCAAACAGGCTCCCCACCTGACGGCGTTTGGATAGAACCAATAACAATACCGACTTTTAGCGGAAGATAGTAAAATATAACATACCAAACCTATCTACAAGTATATGGTGGGTAAATATTTTTATTAATTATATATAACTTTACAAACTTAGACTTACCGTTAGGTTTGTAACCAGTAAGCGTGATAAAATTTTAATTGTTATAGAAGTTAGGAAAATCATATTATACATTTACAGTATAGCTTTGCACAATAATTAAAATAATTGTTTTTTATACCGATGCATCTTTGCTATTATAGCGTTTGTAATGTTATTACATGCGGGCTAAAAGTTTTTCATCACCTTAAGTTGTTTAATATAGAAAATCGACATGGAAAATTCCCTAAATGATCGGTCGAAGAATTTACCGCACAACCTAAACAACAAACAGCTAAAAGCTGTAGAAACAAATAATAGTAATATGTTAATATTAGCTGGTGCTGGCACTGGTAAAACAAAAACGGTTGTTGCTAAAATAAGCTACCTTATAAACAATAACCTTGCCACCTCGGATCAAATTATGGGTTTAACTTTTACAAACAAGGCATCAAAAGAGATGAAAAATCGATTATTTTCTGTTTGTAATATTGACAACATTTGGTTAGGTACGTTTCATTCTGTTTGCGTAAGGATGTTAAGAATGTTTGCTGACCAAGCTGGTTTGGATAAAAATTTTATTATTGCTGACCAATCTGAAAGTTACCAAGTTATTAAAAACGTTATTAAAAATGAATTTCCACAGGCAAACCTTACAGTTGCATATAAGGCGGTTGCAAGTGCGATATCTCAATTAAAAGAAAAAGGAATTACATACGATAGTGACTTAGTTCCTAAAACTAAAATTTACGATGTTCAGATTGACAAAGCCTACGCATCTTACCAAAAAAAATTAAAAAGATCTAACCTATTAGACTTTGATGATATCATTGTAATTACAACAAAGCTAATGCAAAATAATCCGTCCGTTGCAACAGAGGTACATAACAAATTTAAATATTTATTTGTCGACGAATATCAAGATACATCTACTGGACAAAATGCATTGATAAAGTCTTTTTGTGGAACAGATGCAATTGTCTGCTGTGTTGGTGATGAAGATCAGTCTATTTACAGCTGGAGAGGTGCAAATATAGGCAACATACTTACCTTTGATAAATCTTTTTCACCGGCTAAAATTGTTACTTTGGAGATAAATTACCGCTCTACCAATAATATTGTTAGTTTTGCATCTAGCTTAATTAAGCAAAATAAAAACCGTTACGATAAACGAATAGAGTCTTTTATCGGAATTGGAAGTAAAGTTAAAATTACGCAATTACACAACGATAGCGCAGAAGCGAATAATGTTGCACAAGAAATTAGAAAAATCAAACAAGCGAATGGAGTGTTAAATAATGTTGCAATTTTAGTTCGCGCGTCTTACCAAAATAAATCTTTTGAAGAAGCTTTTAATAATTATGGAATATCTTATAGAATTGTTGATGGTGTGAAGTTTTTTGAAAGAAAAGAAGTTAAAGATTTAATCGCATATTTACGCTTTGCTTTTTCTAATAAAGATGAGATATCTTTTGAACGAGTTGTAAATACCCCTAAAAGAGGAATAGGTGATAAAACTGTGAAAAACATTTTATCAGGCTGTGTTGATAGCGGAAATTCGCCTTTGCAGGTATTAAAAAAAATGTTATTAAACAAAGAGTTAAGAGAGTCGCAAGCAAATAAATTAGAAGAATTTGTAAAACAAATTGAGGCTTGGAGTAAAGAAATAGAATTAAATAACAGCCCTGTTAGCAAAATAGTTGAAGAAATGGCACATCAAAGTGGTTATATTCAAGGCCTTAAAGACGTAAGGGAGACAGATCCAACAGCGGATGATAGAATTAGAAATATTTATTCTTTAATATGTGATCTAAAAGAGTTTGACTCTGTTTCTGCTTTTTTAGAGTATATTACACTTGTGAGTCAAAGGGATACTGATTCTGACGGAGACGCTGTTAACATAATGACAATACATGGGGCAAAGGGGTTAGAGTTTGAACATGTATTTTGTGTTGGTTGGGAAGAAGGTGTGTTTCCTAGTTGTAAATATGCAGAATGTAACCTTGAAAACGCTATTGAGGAAGAAAGGAGACTTGGATATGTTGCAATTACCCGTGCTAAAAATAACCTATTTATATCGTATGCAAAATCTCGCTTAACGTTTGGATCGCGTAAAGAAAATCCTCCATCTAGGTTTATTACAGAGCTGCGTAACAACGCATCTCCTGATTCTTTTGAATCTATTTACCCTCAAGGAGAAGATAGTTATGAGGTAAAAAATAAGTTTGGTTCGTCTGTGTTTAAAAACACAAATTCTTTTAAACAGAAAGCATACAATAAATACGGCGATACATATGCTACCAACAAATTACCAAATTTTAACTACAATAATAAAACCGAGGATACATTTTCTTTTACTACCAGTAGAACATCTTCTCAATCAGACAACAATACCATGTTGTTAAAGGCTGATTCTAAAATAACGCATACCACCTTTGGGGAAGGAAAAGTTGTAAAAACGCTTGGCAATTATGCTGAAGTTATTTTTAAAAACTCTGAAGGAAGAAAATTAATACATTGTAATTTTATAAAAATTGTAAAGTAGTTTAGTAATTTTATAGCCAACTTTTAATTGTCGCTTACGTACTTAACAAGGCCTTGCGTTGTGCAAATATGCCATAGCTTTTTGTTGTATTTTGCTGTTTTATACTTATAATTGGCCATATATTGTGATAAATTAGCATATTTTATAGTGGATATTTAAAGTTTTTGTTTAATAATTATTAATAATTAATATGGTAGGGTTTTTACCCTTTACTAACAAATAATTTTTATCTTAAGTGTTTGGAAGTGGTTTTATATACATAGCCTGTGTTGCGTTATTTTGTATAGGGTTCTATGGTCTTATAGCTTCTTTTAATATAGTAAAAAAGATGATGTCTCTTTCGATTATGCAGACATCTATTATTTTATTATATATAGCAATTGGGTATAGGGGTGCTGAGTCTGTTGCGCCGGTTTATCGCCATAGCGATGTTATATACGCTAATCCGTTGCCTCAAGTCTTAATGCTTACTGCAATTGTTGTTGGTCTTGCTATAAACGCTGTTGGTCTTGCGCTTGTAATACAGTTAAAAAAGCATTTTGGTTCTAAAAATGCAAAATCAATTGACTCCATGTGTCACTATGACAGAATTTACATTGCTGACAGCGTAAGAAAAAAGATTTCTCTCATTGGCAACAACAATACTGCGATGGATAGTAAGTTTACCAATAATTAATTTTATACGTTAATGGGTTTTAGTTGTGGAATTGTTGGAATGCCAAATGTTGGCAAATCTACCCTATTTAACGCTGTTACAAATGCTGCAAATGCTCAGACTGCAAATTACCCTTTTTGCACTATAGAGCCAAATCAGACCTCCGTTGCAGTTCCGGATAAAAGACTTCACCAACTTGCAAAAATAGCCTCGTCGGTAAAGGTGATACCTACTTTTATAGACTTTGTTGACATTGCAGGGTTAATTAAAAACGCAAGCAAGGGTGAGGGTTTGGGGAACCAATTTTTAGAACATATTCGGTCTGTTGATGCGATTATGCATGTTGTTAGATGTTTTGAGGATAATGATATCATTCATACCGAAAATTCTGTTGACCCAGTAAGAGACGCTGAAATAGTAGAAACCGAATTATTGCTATCTGATATATCGTTTATAGAAAAACGACTGCTTAATTTAACAAAAAAATCTGCAGGCTGTAAAATAGCGACTTTAGAAGAAATAGAGCTGTGTAAAAAAATGCTTGATTTTGCGCAAAGTGGACAACTTTTAAGACTTCTTGAACTAAGTGATAAGGAAAAAATTACGGTTTATAAAATGCATTTATTGACAATGAAGCCAATTATATATATTGCAAATATAGACGAATCTAGCGCAGCAAGCAATGTTATGCTAAAAAAATTTAAAAACTTTGCTGACAATGCAAAATGTAAAGTAGTACCTATTTGCGCAAAGATAGAAAGCGAAATGATAGGGTTTAAGCAACATGAAAAAATAGATATGATAAAAGAAATGGGCTTTGGTGACACTGCTTTAAATAATATTGTTAAATATGGGCACAATGCTTTAAACTTAATTACTTTTTTTACTGTTGGGGAAAAGGAAACACGTGCATGGAGCATGTTAAAAGGTGAGCTTGCCCCTAGCGCTGCTGGTGTGATACATACAGATTTCAAAGATGGCTTTATTAAAGCGGAAACTATTTCATTTAATGATTTTATTGAACACCAAGGTCATAACAATGCAAAAAACGCTGGTAAGCTACGCTTTGAAGGGAAAGGGTATATTGTGCAAGAAGGTGATATTATGCATTTTAGATTTAACGTTTAAGCGATGTACGCGCTAAGTTTAAGTAGTTTAAATAATTCTAAATATTAAACATACGTTATAAAGCCCTACCGTGTTAACGATGACAATATCTGCTTTATGAGCTCACGTTATTTGGCGTTATTATTTAAATGCTAATGTACGTTGGTATACTAAATTGCAAATAGATATAACATCGTTTATTCCAGTTTGTTGCAAATGCGATATTTGTTTATTGCGATTGTTTTGTGCTAATATTTTTTTTACCGTATCGGTGTTTAAGTAAACTTGTTTTATATATTTGTCGCATAACTTTTGTGCCGCAGCAATACCTTTGGTTTTGGCAATATTTATTTTTTCATCTTTTTCAAAGTCTTCAATGTCATCTACCGTTTGCAATAACAAGCCAATTAGCATACCTATTTTTTTCATTATCTCAACAACAGCCTGATCTGAAGTTGAGATAATAGCGCCCATTTTTGTTGCAGCGGAAAAAAGATTCCCTGATTTTAATTTATGAACAGTGTAAATAAAATCACTTGTTATTTTATCATCTGGATTTAAATCTAAAGCTTGCCCTAATAACATACCTTGAGAACCAATAAGGGTAGATAAAGAATATAGCAAAGATACAATTTTACTTGCGCTTAAATGTCCAGTTACAGCTGTTACCTCGCTATTGGCAATAATGTTAAATGCGTCTGTTAACAATGCATTACCTGTTAACACAGCGATATTTTCATCAAATTGCTTATGAAGAGCCTTTTTTTTTCTTCTAATGTCGTCATTGTCCATACATGGTAAATCATCGTGTACTATTGAGTAACAATGAGCCATTTCGATGGCGCAAGCTATGTGTGTAAAGTTGTTTGGATCTCTGCCGCAAATTTGTATACTAGACATAAATAGGTTTGGTCTTAGCAATTTAGAGTTATTATTCAAGCAAATATATTGCATAGCGGGCAGTAAACGGTAATGCTTTTGACCGTCTTTACTGCTTAAAATTTTCTCCAACTGCTCTTTAATTACCTTTGTGTACCTTAGAAACATGTTTTATTAACCTAACGTTGTGTTTATTTCACATCTGCAAAATTATGCTTCCATAAATTTCTTTGTGCAAGTATAAAGTAAAAAAGCGGTAAAATAGTACTTATAGTAAATGTGGTAATATTGTTTTACTTTGCATTTTTACTGTAGGTTGCGTAAATCCTTTAAATATTTTAGTATGCCAAATGTTAATTTTTTAGATATACAATTTCCCACAGATGTCTCAATGATGTCTTCTGGAGGATTGGAATTTTATACCACCATAAATACAAACCGTTATAAAAGTGAATTTAGAAACATAAACTGGCAACATCCAAGAAGAAAATATAACATTAATTATAACTTAAAAAGCAAAAAGCAAATAGACACTTTACTGGCGTTTTTTAATTTATGCAAAGGCAAAGCAATTTCTTTTCGTTATAAAGACTGGCTTGATTATAGCGTGGAAAAATCTCCAATTGGTATTGGAGATAATGCAAATAACACTTTTTACCTACGTAAGGTCTACTCTTTTAGCGGGCAAACGGCAAGCCGTGTTATTACCAAGCCAATTAGTGATACTGTAAAAGTGTCCGTTGACGACGTAGAGATTCCTTTTTCCGATTTTGCTATTGGTAAAAATACTGGCTTAGTTCAACTCTCAAAACCACCAACGCAAGGCAGTGTTGTAACGGCAAGTTTTAAATTTGATACCCATGTTAGATTTGAAAACGATCTACTTTCTATCAAGCAAGAGGGTAAAAGTAATTATAATGCAGAAAATTTAACCTTGATTGAGATATCGGAGTGAGCATCGTATAGCAATGTTGAGGGATTTAGTTTCGTCATAGTTTTTTATTTTACGCTATTAATTCAGTACTTTTAATCGTGCAAACAGATACTAAAAATAGTGCCATAAAAATGGAGGATATTGTGCGGTCTTTGTATTTTATGTGCATAGTAAAAACTGCCAACAACAATATTTTATGCTACACAACCAGCGATAGTGAAGTATATTACAACACTGTGATTGCTAAAAAATGTTTAGACTTTACTCAAATACAGAATTCTTTATTAACGCAAAACGCAAATGATGTTAATTTAACACTATTTGGGCAAATTTTAGATGATGATCTTATAGATTCTTCTGTCGAGTTAAAACTTATTGGAACCGATACTGCACCAGGTGAATTAACTTTATTTAGTGGCTTTATTACCAAGCAAACTGTTTTGAATAAAACAACAATTCTTAGTATTGCGCCAATTTACCAGAAGTTGCAAAGATCTATTGGAGATTTTTTTTCTGAATCTTGCAGAGCTGAACTTGGAGATCGTAGATGTTTAGTTGATCTAACCAAGTATACTTACCATGGCAATGTTACTGCGGTTATTAATAAACGCACTATAAAAGGAAGCCAAACAATACCAGATGGTCAATTTTTTGTTAATGGTGTTATAGAATTTGACCCCACACCTAATAGCAATGGTCAACGTTTTAAAACAAAGATAGTCAACCAAGAAGGTAATATTTTATATTTTTTACTTCCAACTCCATTTGAAATTTTAGAAAATAATACATTCACAATTATTACAGGTTGCAACAAATTATTTAAAACTTGTAGAGATAAATTTAGCAATATTGTGAATTTTCGTGGCGAGCCATTTTTAAATGGAAAAATATTAAAATCCGTCACTAAAGAAATTGGAGACTCAAATAGTAATAAAAAATAATTTTAACTCATCAATATTGTTTATCAATAAATTAAAAGCTATAGTATAGCTGTATTATTTAAAGTAGCAAACATGTAATACAATAATAACAATTGCATATTACTAACAATAATATGTTGTTAGCGTATTGTTGTTTATATGTTGATACATAATAAAATAAATTTTGTCTTTAATGTTTTTTGTTTAATGTTTATAACTATTGAAGGTATAGACGGTGCTGGAAAGACAACTCAAGCAAAATTGTTGAGCGAATATATTGCAAAAAATATTATACTTACAAATGAGTTAGATAGTAAGCCAAATGCAAAAAATATTATACTTACAAATGAGCCAAATGACGGCAGATTTGACGCAAACTATAACCATAATTCTAACACAATAGAAAAAATGACACTTGGTCAAGTAGTTAGGTCTTTAATAAGCGCAAAAGATGAAATAGATGAAACGACTAGACTCTTGCTAATTTATGCCGCAAGAAGAAAACATGTTGAAAACGTTATTAACCCTGCCCTGAAGGATGGAAAAATTATTATATGCGACCGTTTTTACGATTCTAGCATTGCTTATTTTGGTTATAAAGAAGAAATTGGATTTGAAAAAGCAAAAGAGTTTACAGATTTTTTACACAACAATACAATACAAAACAGAAAAATGCCAGATTTAACTTTTTATATCGATGTCGAGCCACGCGTTGCTTCTAAAAGAATAAAACAACGAGATTCATTTGGTGACTTAGGTAAAATGGATAACTTGGATAGGATGGGCGAAACTGATGTAAATAAAATTGGAAAAATTTTTACTCAGCTTGTAGAAAGCGATAAAAAGCGGTGCGTTAAGATACAAGGAAACGGTAAACGTTCTGTAGAAGAAATACACGAAGAGATTAAAAAAATTGCTCGTGAACGGATAGAAGAAGCAGGTAAGTTTACTTTTTTAATATAAATACTTATTACCAATTGGCTATCTTGTTACTGTACAATGCACTGCAATTATTAACTGTCACGCTATTGGCGCAATGCTGATTTTTGTTATTTTGTTATTTATTTGGTGTTTATATTTTAACTTGTCAAATTTATATACACTTATTATTAGAACTAAACACAACAGTAAGATATAGCGATAGCGTTGTGTTTAGTTAATTGTAGCACTGTAAATTTGCCTGTATATTTTTATGTGTTATATTTGCGTACAATTTACCGCTACTAAGCACCGCCAGTTGCTGTATGTTTAGTATATAGTTATGTCCTAGAAACCCATAACGACCTTGCCTTATTTCGGCTATATTCAATATTTGCCTTAAATCTGTCAAGCTCTAAACCTGCCCACCTGCCTTTTGCTTTGTCCCTGCTTTCTTCTATTTTAAGTTTATATGTGCTTAGCCTACCTTTAATAAAGTCTGACAATTCGTTTGCGTCACTTGTGTCTATCGAGATATCTGGTCTTGCGTTTAACACACGGGCTCTGCCAATAGCGTGCCGCTCTCTTCTTGCGACTTCTTCCATTATTGCCATTTTTTTGGTAATAAGTATTAGTAACAACTTTAATTGCGACCTTGTTAAAACAAGTTTTAATATTCTTGGTATCGAATTAGGGATTCTACCCATAGAAATTTGTTTTATCAGCTTTAACATTATGCCTTGCGCAATCATGAAACGTCTTCTTTTTTCTGGAGACATTAGCATTGCTCTTACCTTTAGCAACATCCCTGTCTTTAATATCAACCGACCTGCTTCTGGGCTTATTTTTCTCCCTAAAGCAGCGCTTCTGCGGATTAATCGCTTCGACTGTTTGACCATTGCGTTTCTACGTGCGATTTGTTTTTTACGTTGCAACGTTAAGTATCTTGCCCTTTGTTTTTGCTTTACACTGTTACCATTTGTATTACCAAGCACTATTAAAAAAATTAACTATCTATTTTGGAAGTAAGATTACTTTTTTCTTTATTTAAAACTGATATTTGTTTTTTTAAAAACTCTTTACGACGAGCCATGTTATCTAATACCAATCTTTTTGCTTGCATGGTTCTCCATGAAGATACTTTATATTTTGTTTTTTCGTTCAATTTATTAAAGATTGGTTTGCTGTATGGTTGATCTGTCAATTGTTTGTGGATAATTTATAATTAAATATATTAGTTAAAATCTAGAGCTATCTACATAGCTTATCTACCACCATTGACAAGTTGATACCGTTTGACGCTTTAAACAAAAGTACATCCCCATCTTGTACCAATGACCTAATTTTTTTAGATAATGACATTGCGTGTTTAAAATGCTGTATAAGCTTGCCTTCATCAAATTCTTCATGCATATTTTTTGTTAAATCCCCAACAGTAATAACCCCGTCAATTAAGTGTTGATTTATAAATTTACCAAGTTCTTTGTGCAATTCTGCACCCATTTCGTCGCCTAATTCTAAAATATCACCAATAATATAAATTGCGCGTGGTGATTTTTGTAATTCTTTTAATTTGCATAACGTTATAGTGCCTTCTTTTATAGAAGGTAAACTTGCATTATATGAGCTATTTATTAATGTAATTTTTTTTCCATCAACAAATATTGTTTGCAAATTTCCCCTACCCTCTAGTACAGGAATTTTTGTTATAATATTAGATACAGTGTTTAGATCGAAATTAAATAATTTGGCAACTGCATATATAAATAACAAATTAAACATATCGTGCTCTGCTATGCTATTAACAATGCCAGACTGTAAAGACAAACCTTGTGTACCTTTAATTGAGATTTCGTAATCCATTGTATAAAATTGACCAAGTTTATGTTTTGACAAATATAAATGAGAGACCGTTTTACCAACAGATAAAATATTTTTTATACCAACACTAAGCGCTATCTTTTTTAATTCTGCAAAATGTTCGTTTGTCTGATTTAATATTACCACACCGCCAGTTTTAACAAACGAGAACACCTCTGCTTTTGCCTTTACAATTTTGTTTATCTTGCCTTCAAAATTGCCAATATGTACAGGATGAATGTTTGACACAATAACAACATCTGGCTTTGCTATGTCAGCTAAAACCGATATCTCCCCTTCATGGTTCATGCCCATTTCTAAAACCATAATTTTAACATCGTTAGAAGCATTTAAAATTGTTATTGGTAAGCCAATATGGTTATTAAAGTTACGTTGCGGAAAATGCGTATTTTTAAATTTAGACAAAACCAACCCAACACACCTAGTAATAGAGGTTTTACCAACGCTACCGGTAACAGCAACAACTTTAGCCTTTAATACGGTATTGCAATGGTACTTTGCCATTTGTTGCAACGCTAGCAATGTGTTTGTTGTTTGTATATAATAAATTTTTTTATCACTTTTTTTAATTACACTTAGTAAATCGTCTGTTAATTCGGAAATAACAACACAGTTTGCGCCATTTTTGATTGCGTTAATTACGTACTCATGCCCATCGTTCTTTTCTCCTTTAATGGCAAAAAAAACAAAATTTTGACCTATCATTCTGCTGTCAAATACAGCACCATAACTAATAGTATTTTCTTGTATATTATGTGAGATAACCGTGCTACCTGCGCCTTGAATTAAATCTTTTAAATACAACCTACACGATATATTGGCCATTTGTTTTTATGTCTTAACATATTACTATATAATAGTAAAAAGAAGTATACAGGCTATAAGTGTCAACAATTATTGCCGTATAGTATTTATAATATCGTTATTTACTTACGCGCATAACTGCTGCGCTATTTATTGTTTTATTCTGCCCTTTATAAGGTTTTATAAATAATATATATTATGCTCTTGTGTTTTATAATAAAATAATAAGCCAAAACTAGCATTGTAAATTTTTGTCAAATTTATAAAATAAGTTTATAATCTGCCTGTATTCTGTTGCGATATACCGCGATTAAGTAAAAGTAATTTTGTTAACTAATTAATAAAACTGTTTGCCAACGTTGTTAATGTAAATAAAGCAAAAAATATTTGCCTTAAAAACTAACAAAGGTTACCCTGTGATAATGTAATTAGGTAGGATTTAAATTGGTAACGATTATGTTAAATTTTGTATTTTATAGGTTAGTTTAATGTTAAAAAAAAATACTGTTGCTGTAGTTTTATTTAGCGGTGGTTTAGACTCTACAACAGTTGCAACGTTTGCAAAAAATAAGGGATTTGATGTTTACGCGATTTCGTTTGATTATGGGCAACGTAACAAAGACGAGCTACAATGCGCTGTCAAAGTTGCCGATTGTCTTGGTTTAAAACATGTTGTATTGTCGTTAGATATTAATGTTTTTTCTCATAGTGATAGTTCGTTAGTTAATTTAGGTCATGATGTAGAAATTGGCAGCTCTGTCCTAAGCAATAAAGTGCCAAACACATATGTGCCAGCAAGAAATATGCTTTTTATTAGCCATGGGATATCGTATTTGGAATCTATAGGAGGTTTGGATCTTTTTATTGGAGTGAATACACTTGACTACGGTAACTACCCAGACTGTAGAAGAGAATTTATAGACGCAATGGAAAATGCTGCGACTTTAGGTAGCAAAATTTGCCACAACAACGGTAGTAAGTATACCATACATACGCCTATTATTAACATGAATAAAGCCGAAATTATAAAGCTTGGTACAGAATTAGGGATTGATTACTCGTTAACGTTATCTTGTTACAATCCTAAAAATAAGCTGGCATGTGGTATTTGTTTATCATGCACATTACGCAAAAAAGGCTTTGCGCAGGCAGGTTTAAAAGATGTAACAAGGTACTTTTAACTTCTTAAATTACAGCCATATATAAGTGTGTGCATAACTATATTTACTATATTTTGTTAAAATAGGTTTTTGTAAAAAGTATTATTTTACAGCAGCATTTGTTATAGAAGTTTATTTTTATTGTAGCTATTTTGTGTTATTGTGTATTTTTTAAACTATTAAACTCTAAACAAGGAAAAAGTTATTACAGTAATAAAACGTAAATCTTACAATTTACCATATAATTAAGTTTAGCAACTAATAGTTTATAGCGCTATTTATATACTATTTTATTAAAAATTTATACTTAACACAAACAGCTAGTGGGTATTAACGTTGTGTTGTTAATTTTTTTGTATTTGGCTTTGTTGTTTATACTAATTTGCACAAATTGCCCTTACCTTTATTTTACTAATGCTATTTTTTTAATACTACCTAAATGCTTTACATGGCACCAAAACAATAGCGTGTCTTTTTCGTTTATTTTATATTCATTTAGTTCGTCATTTAGTGTTATAAAATTATTGTCTTTATTTCTTACCGCAATTATATTTATGTTATATTTACGTGATACTTGGTTTGGTTTTTTACCAATTATAACACTTTTTGGTCTAACATTTAACTCACAACAAAATAATTTATCTTGATAAAAAGAGCCTATTTTCGCACTACCTGCAGAGTAAACAGAAGAAACAACTTCATCGGCAAATATGCTGTTTGCGTTAATTATTGCGTCAACATCAAGCAAACCCATTGTGCGATCATATGGCACGTCGAGAAGTATACATATTGAACGCTTACACCCAATGCCTTTAGCGACAACTGCAGAAATAATATTTGCTGACCCATTACTGGATGTTGATATATATAAATCGGCATTGCCAACCCCAGCGTTTTCCATCATAATCCAATCCGATATATTGCTGTGCAATACATCTATGTTCGCAAAGCGCTCGGTTAGCCGTATTGCTGTGTTTTCGTTTTTCTCAATTACTGTGATTTGTTTAATTTTTTTACTTACCTTAGAAATAATAGCTCTACCCGTATAGTCGCCTCCTCCAATTACGCAAGATGTGGTTTTTGTGCTAATATTTGCATTAATAACCTCTTTTGCTATATTATTTAAATTACGCTTTGTTGCAACTATGTAAATATTATCGCCCTTTTGCAAGACTTTTTTTTCTTCTCTACGTTTAAAAATATTTAACCTACTTGTGCCTATAATGGCAACTTTGTGGTTTTTTTCTAGGTCTTCCTGTTTTATACAGTTTTTTACAACAACTAAATTGGCAAATATATATTTATCATCAAAAAACTTAAAAACGTTTTTTGTGTTCATAAACTTACTATTAAACAAAACCCTGTCAGCAATTAGGTTTTCTAACGAAATCACCTTCCCCATTTTGTTTATATGGTTAAAAACATTCTTATCTATACATTTTGCCTCAGGAAAATACTCGTAATTATGCACTTTAGCAATCCTGTTTTTAACACCAAAAGAAAGCTTCATAATGTTACAATACATTAAGTTTGCCTCGCTGTCGTTTGTCAAAGCAATAAACGCATCTGGCTTTAGTTTGCCAGCGTCAATAATGGGTTGTAAGTCGCCTTTTAATGTTATAACAATATCGCAGCCAGCGCTTTCAAAACTACCTAATAAGTCAGTTTCTCCATGTGATAACACTGTTACCATTTCGCCTGCTCTTGCAAACCTTCTTGCAACATTTAACGCAATACTGTTACTGCCAAAAATTACTATGTTCATGTCTAATATACGAATATATAAGTTTGCAATACATGTAAAATTAACACACCTATAAAGTTGCTTATGTTACCAAGTGCAATTTTATAATTATATGTAAAATAACAACAAATATAGTAACTGCGTTAGCGACAAGAATCAATATTAATAAACTTATTATAACAACAATATATATTACATACCGCCAATAAAGTTTTATAGTGTAAGTTTTATATTGTGCTTCTTGGTTTAATATTTGCCTTATTTCGCGCTTTAATACGTAGTAAGTTCTTTGTTTAGTTGCGGGCGTAGTTTTTAGGCATACAGCTCATCCTATTTCGCCTTATTTTTTTATTATTCTAGCCCTAGTTTTTCTGTTATTTTGTTTATCACCCCTGCCTTGTATTTTAATTTATTTCTTGTATTTTTTGCTTTATATTTTGCACACTTCCTTAATTTTGGACGTAGTTTTGTGTTTAAGGTTAATCGAAGTTTAATATTTTAAATATTACAGATATTATTACTTACCTTATTTTTTCTTTACCTCAGGCTTAGTGTTTAGCTTTATTTCTTGTATTTTTTCTTTTACATTGCTGTGTTTTGTGTTTGTTTGCCCGCACATTACGTTAACATTTTACTACTGTAGTAGCGTTAACAACTTCACATTTGTAACTAATTATGTAAATTTATAATGCAAACTTAACCTTTGTTTTTATGTTTATTTTTGTGCAACTAAAAAGTTTTTAAAAAAGTAAAACTGCAAAACAATAGTGGTAAAAATAAATTTGTTCTAGTTAAGTTTTACACATAAATACACCAACATAGCCGTAAGTAACAAAATATAACACTTAAGTCTGTTATACTTATTGCTAACGTTTGTTTAATAAACTTTTTTATATTTGCTTACCTGTAACTGTTTAACGGTTTTATATTATTTTTATTTTCTTGTTTTTTAATGTACTTATTTGTAACTTTTGTTTATATTTTTGGTTTCACAGTTGCCATTTTACGGTTAATTAGCAGATTTTGCTAATTACTATCAATTACAAATTCTGCGATGAGTTCAGTTAAAAAAAATCCATCTAACAAAAAAACTGTTTCTGGTGATAATTCTTTAAACAATAGTATGCTGATCGATTGTTATAAAGAAATGGTTCGTATTCGTATATTTGAAGAAAATATAGCACGGTGTTACCGTGAGGGTTTAATATCGGGTTTTTGTCATCTTTATATTGGTCAGGAGGCAATTGCAACGGGGTTTCATTTTGCAAGTGTGGAGGGCGATTCGTTTATCACTAGTTACCGCTGTCATTCCTTTGGTTTAATGCGTGGTATATCTATGGCATCTTTATTTGCAGAGCTTTTTGGTAGGTCATCTGGATCTTCAAAGGGCAAGGGCGGATCTATGCATATTTTTCACCCTGAAGGTGGTTTTTTTGGCGGCCATGGTATAGTTGGTGCACAGGTTTCAATTGGGACAGGGTTAGCAATGGCAAATAAACAAAAGAGCAAACAAAATGTGTGTTTTGTTTTTTTAGGCGATGGCGCTTTAAATCAAGGACAAGTATACGAATCTTTTAATTTAGCAAAGGTGTTTTCTTTGCCTGTTGTTTATGTGATAGAAAATAATATTTACGCTATGGGGACATCAGTTAATCGCTCGTCCGCTAATAGCGAAAATTTACACCAAAGATGTATTGGTTTTGGAATTAAAGGAATAAAAATTGATGGCATGAATCTTTTAGAAACATACAACACTGCACAATATGCCCGTGACTACGCTTTACAAAACGGTCCCATCCTTATTAACGCCGTAACATATAGATATCATGGTCACTCTATGTCCGATCCTGCAAAATACCGCTCTAAAAAAGAAGTAGATGATGTTAAAAACAACAGAGATCCAATTAACGGTCTAATGTCGTATATTTTATCTAATAAATTAGAGACTAAAGGTAACTTAAACGCAATTGAGCAAGATGTAATTAAAGAGACGGAACTCGCAAAAACTCTTGCCTCTTCCGCACCAGAACCAGATCTGCAAGAACTATATACAAATGTATATTAATATTTAACATAAGCGATTTATTTATTTTACAATGCACGGTCACAGGTCGCTTCGTTTGTTATTTTTCGATTCTGGCATTGGGGGTATGGTGTTTGGTTCTCTCCTTTTTAACTCTAATCTTGCGCAATTAAAGCCGCTAATAGATAACGGTCACTCTGTTGAGTTAACTTATTTTTGTGATAATAAAAATGAGCCCTACTGTGGTAAAGATTTTCATGATATTGTATCGTTAGGTAATAAAAATTTATCGATTATAAGCCAAGAGAGCCATGACGCTTATTTTATAGCTTGCAATACTGTATCTTCGCATGAAAAACACTTTAATATACCTCATAATATTGTTAATAAGGTACATTTTTTAACACAAAATAGTATAATTGCCATAACTAACGCTATAACTAAATTGCAAAATGAGCAGTCCAGCTTTAATGTTTCTATTTGGGCAACCGCGCGCACTATTAAAAATGGTATTTATCAAAATGCTTTACAAGATCTCTCTTCTCTTATCTGTGATAAAAATAATGATGGTAATTGTTATAGCGGGAAACCATTTATTGATTCAAAAATTAACTTACACACATTTTCGCCGCAATGGTCTGTTTATATACAAAATGATTTAAAAAACGGCACCAACAATGGTAAATTGTTAATAAAAAAAGAATTAGAATTTCTTCTTGATAGCTATGATTTTTCTAACAGGACAACTATTGTTTGTTTATATTGTACCCATTTCCCATTTTATATAAATATAATAAGAGAGGCGTTTATTAATAGAGGTATTTTTCCAATTATAATTGAGCAGGGTAATTTATTTGGAAATGTTGTGAGTGAGTTAATAAATAAAAATCTATTAAAAAACGGGACTGCGTTAAAAGTAAAACATGGCCTACCTTCCAATACTGGGGCTTTACGCGTTAACGTTGTCACAACTGGTAAACACGTAAACAAAGTGCAAGATGTTGTTACAAAATTACACAACTATAAAATAGAAGATATTTTGTTAACAACAATTTGAAAGTTGTCTTCTTTTATAAAGATACTAATAAATATAAAGTTAGCTCCTTGATGGCTTTAATATTTTTAGTATATACGAAGCTTATTACGCCCTTTATTACATTAAGTAAACATAACAAAGTGACCAATTAGAGTAACAGTTACGTCTGTTATCTAACTAGCCACTAAGTGTAATATTGTAAATTACCCATGTTGCTTATGTAGTTATACATATTAAATATATAACAACATAACTAGCCTTATATAATGAGATATTATATGTGTCAGAGTGGAGATTTTACAACTGGTAGAAATGTTACACCTATGTTATCTTGGTTCGTAATTTCCTGACGGTCTAGAGTCGGATGATCTAGAGTCGGATGATCTAGAGTCGGACGGTCTAGAGTCGGATGATCTTGGTCTGAATGAGTCGGATGATCTAGACGGTCTAGAGTCGGATGATCTTGGTCTGAATGAGTCGGATGATCTAGACGGTCTAGAGTCGGATGATCTAAATGGTCTAGAGTCGGATGATCTAAATGGTCTAGAGTCGGATGATCTTGGTCTGTCGAACCGTTTGTTGTCTCCGTAGCCCGATTGTCTAGCATTTTGTGGCGAACCACCAAAACTACGTTGCGCTGAACGATTAGATGTGTAACTTGTTATGCACAAAGCCATGTAACTTACTACTGAATCGATTAACACAATTGCGCCAACTGAGATTAGTGTTTTTTTATTAAATAATACATTAGATAAACCATTGTCTGTCTTAGTTGTTAAAGCAACAATTAAAACTAAACCATACATTACAATAAAAGCCTTTACTGCAGAAATGCGCCCCTTTAATGGGCAACGTCCGCCCCGATCTGTAAGACTATGAGATGGTTTTTCGTAACTATTTTTACTATCACTTGTACCACCGGTGGAACTAGAGCGACAAAAAGATGTTTTTGTGTTATCTGTCATAAAACAATATAGAGTAAATTAGACAATTAATATTGATCAGTATTCGGTATTAAAACTAAATAACAATAACCAAACCCATTAATAATAATAATGGTGTTTACTATTCTACAGCAAAGTATACTATAACATAGTAAAATCAACAAACTTTTTACTTGTTTGCAAATTTTATACTTTACCAAACCTACGCATTGCCTAAATAGACGTTTATTGCTGTGTAGAACAGATTAAGTAGATAGCTATTTGTGGCAAAAAAAATGTGAAAACACTAAAATTAGCCACAACTAACAATATTGCTAATATATTCTAACTAGTTAGCAAATTGCAAGACAGCAATGCTTTGTCTATTAGGTCTATCGTTTCTTTAATACCGTATAAAGCAATAAAACTGCCCATTCTTGGTCCATTTTCTGTGCCTAATAACAATTTATAAAGCATACTAAACCATTCTGCTTGCTTAATGTTGTTTTCTGTAGCTATTGCGTAAATTGCATTTTGTATTTTTTGGCACATCTCGTCCCTCTCGACTTTTGCAATTTTTTGTATATTTACAAGTGCTTCTTTTAGCAATTGCAGTAGCTTAACTTCTAGCTCATTTGGTATAGCGTAGCTTTTATTTACGAATATAAATTTACTATAATAGTTTATTGCACCTATAATCATTTGATCCAACAACGTATTGCTGTTCCTTGTTAAGGCTGGGTTGTATCTTTTTAAAAATAACCAAATTACGTCTTCCTTTGCTACTTTATTTGCAGTGCTACAAATAGAGACTAAATTTACTAACAAATTAAAAGATATCATTGGGTCGTTTGGTAATTTTTTATCACGATGAATAAAAAATATTGGACTATTTGTTTGCTCTTGTAAGGTCATTTGCTTAAATTTAGATAGCAAATTTAGATACTCGTCAAACGTTCTTAATATAATGTCAGCTGTTAACTTTTTGGCAGTTTTAGGTTTTTGAAACATGTACAACGATAGAACATCTTTATTTGCGCAATCCATCCAATCTTGTACCGTAACCCCGTTACCTTTTGATTTTGATATTTTGCCCCCTTTATTGTCTAAAAATAGTTCATAGAAAAAATTAACAGGTCCTTTTCCGCCTAATACTTTGCAAATGCTTTGGTATATCTTCTCATTTGGGTAATGGTCTTTACCGTAGATTTCGTAATCTACATCTAAAGCAGCCCAGCGCATACCGAAATCGCATTTCCATTGTAGCTTGCAGCCACCTGAGGTAAATTTTTGTTCTACTATTTTACCTTTTGAATTATAAAACTTTATTAACTCCGAATCGGGGTCAACAGATATTACTCCCTCTGTTAATAAAGTTCCTGTTTCTTTGTCAAATGGCAAAAAGGGGCTATATGTTTTTTTTCTTTCGGTACCAAGTGTTGGTAACATAATTTTTGTTAACTCTTGATATTTTTTTGCGGCAACAATAAGGTGTTTATTAAATTGCCCGCTTCTATATGCCTTACTTGCGCTTAAAAATTCATATTCAAATCCAAATAAATCTAAAAAAGCACATAATTTGTTATTCATAAACTCACCGTACGTTTTACCTTCGTCACTGCCATCGTTAGATAAAAAGGGGCTTGGTATGTCCGCTAAAGGCTTATTAATGTGCTGTTTTAGTGTGTCTTTTTGTGGAATATTATCTGGAATAGAACGCATTCCGTCAAAGTCATCGGAAATAACTAATAGTTTTGTTTTAATATCTGGAGCTAACAGATGAAATGCGTAAATAACAAAGCTAGTCCTAACTACTTCACTAAATGTGCCAATATGGGGAAGACCAGAAGGTCCGTAACCTGTTTCGAATAAAACAAAACCCTTACTTTGTGTTTCCCAGTTAATTTTATTTAATATTCTCTTTGCTTCCACTACTGGCCAAATATCTTGATTAATATTTTTGGTTTTTTCTTTTTGCTTCATAAATTATTTCCTCAGCTATAGATTTGTGTAATCTGGGTATAACTTTAGTTTGTTGTTAAATACCATAATAAAACAACACTGGCAACTTTTTACAAACTACCTTCCTCTTTAAAAAACAGATGTTAACGCTATTAATTGTAAAGCAAAATAGACTAAATAAATTAGATATCTTGCATTTATTGCGTATTATTATATTATAGTTTGCAGTAGCGTGTATGGTTAATTGTTATCTTAATACTTATATTTTGTTAATGTAGAATATATAACATTACACACTAATTAATGCAATTGTTTATATAAACGCATTGGCATTACTTACACTTGTTAAGTTAATATTGTAGAATGGCAGCGCCTAGTTTTGAAGAAAAATTAAACAGCTTTGGCAAGTCTCTTGAAGACACGGGGAAGCATGTAAACGCCGGTAAGGCGGTTAGTAACGTCTTAAACGTAAAACCTGAAGCGTTCGCCAATGAAGTCCTTACAATAATGAATAATTTTAGCATTCCAAATTTAACGCATTTAAAGCTACAAAAACTTTTATATTACTGTTACGCAATAATTACAATAAAACTTGGTAAAGTGCTGTTTTTACCAAACGATAAGGATGGTGCTAAAAATATTAATTTTTTGCAATTGGGACCAGTTATTACGCCTGTTTATTATAATTTTAGACATTTTGGCAATAAGCATCTTCTTGAGCATTTTGTTAACTATAAACAAATACTGCTTAAAGAAAATATTTCTGAAGATTACCACTCTACATTAAAAATATTAAACTTGGAAGAACTTGATGACGAACTGATGGCTGAGATAAGAAACTCAATAGTGTACACCATTGCAAAGATTGGAAAAAAAAACTTGGAAGAGCTTACAGATGTATCGCGTAGATTAAAGTCTGCTTGGCATACTTTTTATGAGTTAAAAAAATGCAACGCTGATAATGGAATTATTATACAAAAGATTTTGGAAGAAGTTAAAGGACTAAAATATTTTAATAAAGTAACTAAATAAGTTTCCTATGTCAAATAAAAAATCCAATCAAAATATTGATCTTATTTCCGACATTCAGTTTGCTGTTGGTACTCCAAGTGATATCGAAAGCAAAACTAAAGCATACGTAGAAGCGTTTTTAAATAGCGATGAAGGCAAAATTATACTAGAAAAGCTTTTAAGAAAGCACTCTTATGCTGCGTTAGAAGAAATAAAAGAAGCGAGAGAAGAAGTTGGTAAAGCAGAAAGAAAAGTTAACATTACAGAAAGAAAAATACACTCTCTATCTATAGCTCTTACTTTTATATCTGGCATAACTGTTAGCGTGTTAATTGCTTACTTTGTTTTACATAGAAGCTTTTTTGGCTGTAAAATAAAAATCCTTGAGCAACAAATTGAACAAAAATGCACAAAACAATAAAATTGCAGACTGTGTAATATCTATATTAACACCACCAAATTGTTATTGCTGTATTTTTAGCTAAACAACCGTTAAATTTTTTACATAAAGTACGCTTGCAACAGTAACTATATACAGCGTTAATTTGCTTCTCTTGTTATACGTATATTACGCCATAGCGGCATGCTTTTGCGATATTTGGTATTTTTTATAATTTAACCATTTTTATAACAGCCAATTTAACAAATTTGTAATAAATATTTACTTCTCTTGTTAACTAAATTTAATTTTTATATTGGCTTATTATGTGTTATTATTTAGTAGTTGTTGTAAATATTTTGATAACTATTTAGCTAACATTAACCTTCTCTAATTAATTTATCGATAGTTGCAACTATCGAATCTGCCTCTATACCTGCCCAACGATGCAATAACGATGTGCTTGCATGTGGTAAAAAGTTATCGGGATGACAAAGAGTTACAATTTTGCCCTTATAATTTATTTTTACCAACTCTTCTACTACAATAGAGCCAAAACCGCCGATCGAGCCATCTTCAACGGTAACTATAATAGTGTGCTTGTTAGACATTTGTATTAACATATTTTTGTCTATCGGCTTAATAAATCTTGCGTCTATCACTGTAGAGTGTATAAAATGCTCCCTTAGTAAAATCCCCGCAGCATCAAGTGCGACTTTTACAGTATTGCCAACAGCAATAATACAACAATCTTTCCCATCTTGCAATGTGTTTGATGTGCCAATTGGAATTGGTAAAATACTTTGATAATCTACATCTACAGCGTCATCTGCGTCTTGCCCCCTTGCGTATCTTATCGCACAAGGTGCGTCGTTTATTTCGGATGATGTTTTTATCATTCTCATTAAATCTTTACCTGTGCTTGGTGACATGATAATAAAATCTGGCAATATCCGCAAATATGCAATATCAAATGCGCCATTATGTGTTGCACCGTCGTAACCAACATAGCCCGCCCTGTCTATAATAAATCTAACTGGTAGTTTTTGAACGGCAACGTCATGTATTACTTGATCGTAACCTCTTTGTAAAAAAGTAGAATATATGCAACAATATGGTTTTGCATTAGCATTTGCCATACCTGCAGAGAAAGTAACTGCGAACTGCTCTGTTATTCCAACATCAAAAACTCTATCTGGAAATTTTTTCTCTACTAAGTAGAGTCCAGTCCCTATTGTCATTGCCGCGCTAACGCAAATAACCGATTCATCTCGACACATTTCTGCCTCAATTGATTTTGCAAAGCATGTAGAATAGGTAAACTTCTCAATTTTTTTAGCATTAAGGGAAATTGGGCTTACGCTGTGCATTTTATCTAACGCCCTTTTTGCTGGCTCGTGTCCTTTACCTTTTTCTGTTTTAATATGTACAACTAATGCGCCGTTAAAGGTGCTTTGCTTTATTAACGTAAACAGCTTTACCATTGTGTCAAAGTTGTATCCGTCCACAATTCCTATGTATCCACACCCATTATTGGTAAATATATTTCCATTTGACTTCTTGCCAGAGAAAGCATTTTGTACCGCTTCTTTGAGATCTTCTTCTAACAATATTTTACCGTTTTGTTTTAAACTAACTAAATGTTCTCTTACGCCACCAATAGATTGCGATATAGATGTGTCGTTGTCGTTTAATATTATTATTGCTCTTTTTTTTAATACGCCTGCGTTACTAATACTTTCTAATGCTAGCCCCGCACTTAACGAGCCGTCACCTATTATTGCGATAATTTCGCCTTTTCTTTTGTTTAAAATATCCTCACTTACCGCCATACCAAGCACCGCAGCAATAGACGTTGATGAATGACCTGCGTTAAATATGTCGTGTTTGCTTTCTTTTTTGTCACAAAAACCGCTAATACCGTTCTCGCTTCTCATGGAAGAAAACTTATCTTTTCTATCGGTAATAATTTTATGTGCGTACGCTTGATGCCCTATATCCCAAACAAGCTTATCTTTTGGGGATTCGAATACATAATGCAACGCAACCGTTAGCTCAACTACCCCTAATGACGCACCAAGATGACCACCGTTTCTTAGGGTGTTTTCTATTATTGTCTTTCTTAACCATTCACAAAGCGTAAATATCTCAAGATTATTCATTTTTTTTAAATCTTCCAGAGAGGTATATTCGTTCATCGTAAATTAATTTATGTTGCAACTTGCGTTAAAGACAAAACTAAAGCAAGTTAACAATAAACAGGCTACCTAAACTAATTGTCGTAACATGCGCTAGAAAACAAGATGCACAAAATTAACAACTGTGCATAACTTAATGTTACTAGCAAAAAATTTAACTTTTGTCAAGACAATTAACAACCTAATTGATTTAATGAATTTTTTTTCAGATAAAATCATTTGTATTCAATGTTTCAAGAAAATCTTATAAAAAGACGGAGCGTTCTGTCCGAAATGTGGATCAATGAAGAAGGTTTACGAGATGAAAGATAAAAAAACTTTTAAATGTGGATGTTGTGATAGTAGATTTTCAATTAAAATAGGGATGATTTTTGAAGGTTCAAATATTCCATTGAAAAAGTGGTTTATCTCAATATACATCATCGGAGTCATTAAAAAAACAGCTTGGTTTATGTTGCAAAGAATTCGTGAAGTTGCAAAAGTAGATTTCTTAAACTAAATTCAAATGTTGATCTTGATGAAACATATGTTGGCAGAAAAGAAAAAAATAAACATTCTAATAAAAGAATTAAAGAGACTCAGGGACGAAGCACAGCAACTAAAACGGCTATTATTGGAGCAATTGAAAGAAAAGGAAAAGTAGTTGCTAAAGTTGTAGATAAAGTTAACATAAAAACATTACAATCACTTATCTTTAATCATGTTCAAATTGGTACAAATCTTTATACAGATGAATTTAAAGCATACAGCTCAGTATTATCTTTTTACAATCATAAGGTTATAAATCATGGGAAAGATCGGTATGTTAAAAAAGATGCTCACACAAACACAATAGAAAAATTGGATTTACAGGTTTGTTTAATTCTTTACTAGAAAATAGCAGCAATAAACGCCTAACATGTAAAGGATTGATTGCATAATGTCAGAAAAAAATCGTATAATTTAGATAGTTTTTTATAAGATGTTTCAAAGGAGGTAAAAAGTAGAATTGTCTTAAAAGACAATTCTACAGACGCTAATCCTTTTGTAAAATGGGTTGGAGGAAAACGTAGTATTTTACAACATATTACAGAATATATGCCTAGTGATTACAATGGACACTATGAGCCATTTGTTGGTGGTGGTGCGTTGTTTTTTAGCTCTAATCCACAAAATGCTTTTTTAAGTGATACAAATGAAGAACTGATTGTAATATGTCTTGTTGTTAAAAACGATATTGAGGCTCTGTTTAAAACAAAGAATGGTTAGAAGAACAAGCGGGAAATGGCTATTTTAAAGACGTTTTAAGCATGGTTGCTTTTCAAAATAAATGTAATCGTGGATTTTTAGGGTAAAATTGCATATAAGTCCCTAAATTTAACTGTAAATTTACAATATTTTGGTTTTACATTGTTTATTACTTACTTGTGTTTGCTATTTTTATTTTGTAAGCCTGTTTTTACAGGTTAATTTTGCCAACAACTTTAAAAGGTTAAAGTGTTTAGCAATACAATGTAAAAAACCGCACTATATATAGCTATAATTTAACATAAATTATACACAATTAAACAGGTAAATAAGGTTTATATAACAAGTAGTTACACATTTGTTATATAAACCTTCCTTGCATTTTAATTAAAATATTAGTTTGATAATATTTATTACTATGGTTTAGCAGTTTTACTATTTTTTATGTCGATTAAGTCAGCAAATATAGACAATCCACCATCTACAAATATCTCAAGTGGCGGTCAATTGGTAGATGTTTCTATAGAACAAGAGTTACAAACCTCATATTTGGCGTACGCTATGAGCGTTATTGTTTCTCGAGCAATACCAGATGTCAGGGACGGTCTTAAGCCAGTGCAAAGACGTATTTTATACGCGATGCATGATTTAAATTTCTCTCACAATAAGCCGCATAAAAAATCCGCTAAGGTTATTGGTGAAGTTATAGCAAAATACCACCCTCATGGCGATGGTTCTATTTACGATGCGTTAGTTCGTCTTGCTCAAGATTTTTCTATGGGTATGCCATTAATTGATGGTCAAGGTAACTTTGGCTCTATTGATGCCGATCCGCCTGCTGCAATGCGTTATACCGAAGTTAGGCTACAAAAAATAACGCACACTATGCTTGCTGACTTAAGCAAGAATACCGTTTTATTTAGAGACAACTACGATGGTTCGGAATTTGAACCTACTATTTTGCCGTCTGCGTTTCCGCAAATATTAGCAAACGGTAGTGAAGGTATAGCTGTTGGTATGGCAACAAATACACCGCCTTATAATCTTGGTGAAGTAATCGACGCTTGTTTAAGGTTGATAGAAACCCCAAATATTTCAGATGAAGAATTATCCAGTATAATACCAGGTCCTGACTTCCCTACTGGCAGTACGATTGTTAATGCAGCTGCAACGGCAAAAGCGTCACTTTCTGGTCGTGGCTCTGTTGTTGTAAAAGGTAAAGCCGAGATAGTGGAGTTAAGAAATAACAGAAATGCAATTATTATAACAGAAATACCTTTTCAAGTTGTAAAATCTAGATTAATAGAAAAAATTGGCGAACTTGTTAGAGATAAAAGGATCGAGGGTATATCAAGCTTAAGAGATGAGTCAAATAAATGCGGTATTAGGGTTGTTGTAGAATTAAAAAGGGAAGCATCTGGACAAGTTGTTTTAAACCAAATATACAAACTTACACCATTGCAGGCTAATTTTTCAATTAACTCTTTATTGTTACATAATAACCGCCCCGAAATAATGGGTTTAAGAGATGTTATTCTTTCGTTTTTAGAGTTTAGGATTTCTGTTATTAAAAAACGTTTAGAACACGAATTACTTAAAGTCCGTGAACGGTCGCATATGTTGATTGGTTTACATGTTACTATCGATTCTATAGACGAAATTATTTCCATCATTAGAAATTCTATCGATCACGCTACCGCCAAAGCAACGCTTATGGAAAAATCTTGGCCCGTTGAGGAATCAATGATTAAACTGTTTGAATTAGTTGATGATTACAGAAATAAAATAGAAAATAACCAATTTAGCTTTACCGAAGACCAAGTAAAGGCTATTTTAGACATGAGACTTGCAAAACTAACAGGTTTAGAAAGGGACAGAATTATCATTGACTTACAAGAAGCTGGTAAACAGATGTGTTATTATTTGTCCACCATTGCTGACCAAGGGAAGATTAAAGCGATAGCAATTGAGGAGCTAAAGGCAATTAAAGATGAATTTGCAATACCTCGTAGAACATCTATTATAGAAGGTAGGTTAGATTCTTCTATTGAAGATTTTATAGAGCCTGAAAATGTTCTTATAACTATGACAAATAACGGTTACATGAAAAGGTCATCTCTTGACAATTGTTTAACACAAAAGCGTGGCGGAAAGGGTAAGATTGGTTTTAAAATTAGAGAAGGGGATGAAGTTGCAAAGCTGTTAGTTAGTCATACTCATAACGATATAATGTTGTTTTCTGATATGGGTATTGTCCATAAAATTAAAGCTTACAATATACCGGCTGGCTCTGTTCAGTCTCAAGGTAGGGCTGTTGCTAATTTGATAACATTACGACCTGGTGAACTAGTTAGTGAAGTTTTGTCTGTTTCATTTAAAAAAGTTACTGAAGGCGATTCTTTAATATTTGCAACAAAATGTGGTAATATTCGTAAAAGTAGCATTTTAGACTTTGAAAAAGTTAGATCTAATGGTAAAATAGCAATAGAGTTAACGGAGGATAGGCTGATTGGCGTCAGTATGGCAACAGACAAGGACGATATATTGCTTGCAACAAAAAAAGGTATTGCTTTACGCTTTTCTGTTAAAGATTTAAGGGTTATTAAAAGTAGATCTTCCGATGGTGTAAAAGGTATTTCGCTAGACAACGGAGATGAGGTTATTTCTATGTCCATACTGCACCATATTAAAGAAGACAGTGAAATTAAAGATTTGTATTTATCTATACCGCTTAAAGATAGGTTAAAAATGCATACTTTAATAATAGATCAAAACCCTGAAAGCTTATATAAGTGTGAACAGATTTGTAAACAAGGTAAGCTTGTTAAAGACGGATTATCTTTAGAGCAAATATGTAAAATGGCTGAGAAAGAGCAATTTATTTTAACTGTCAATTCGGCTGGTTTTGCTAAGAGAACATCTGCTTACGAATATAGAATAACAAAAAGAGCTGGTAAGGGCATTAAAAACATGAATTTAGCGCTCAAGTCTTTTATTGTGGCAAGCTTTATTGCAGATGTTGGTGATGATATTATATTAACAAGTTCTAAAGGTAAATTAATTAGGTGTAATGTAAAAAGCATACCTATTATTGGAAGAAGTACAAAAGGTGTAAAAACCTTTAATGTAAACAAAGAGACTGTTGTTTCTGTTGCAAGGGTATTGTCTTCAGATTGGGACGACACTGACTTGAGTGATGAGAAAAAATCTACAGACGATTAGTAAAGTTTTTTACTGTAGGTTGTTAATGGTTACTAACTTACGTTTTACATGCATACTATATGACGCCAGTCTAATTTTGCAAACTTGGCTTATTATATATAACTGTATGTCAATTTTGGTTGCTTTTGTTTGTATTCCGATTTATATTGACAATAACAAGTTGTTTGCAAAATAATGCAGTACTATAGCAATATTCGGGCGATTAGCTCAGTTGGTTAGAGCGCCACGGTGACATCGTGGAGGTCATTGGTTCGAGCCCAGTATCGCCCACCATTTTAAAACCGAATATTTTACCAGCTTTTGCAAATTTGGCTATTTAAATACTTTTTACGGTATTTTATTTGCTCTATTTTTTTTGCGCACTAGCAACTAATATATTATATTCTGTTTGCGATATATCGCAGAAAAATAAAATTGCTTTTATCTGCCCTTTTATAACCTTGACGCCAGTTTTGTCACAAACATACTGTACTGTCTTCGCGCAGTTATCAAGGTAGCTTTCTTTTGCTTTGTTGTCGTTTGTATTTACGGTTTTGTTGCGAAAAACTCCAAGTATATAGCCGTTTTTATGCTTTATAACCCAAAATAACACCCCAATATTTGGGGGGATAATTTTCTGCACACAGCCAGAGATTTTTTTAGGCACTTCTTGATTGACAACAAATGACTGTATAATTGCATAATTTATATTTTCATGACTTATTAGTTTAATCTTTGCAATTTCTTCTTGCAACATTATAAGTAATTGAGATTCTGTTTGTTTTTTTAGTTCTTGGTTTTTTATAGTTAATTTGTCTATATAATCTAACAATGGGTTATGCTCTGTCTTATCTTTATTTTTTACAAGATTATCTAAGTTATTGCATTGCTCATCTGATATCTTAATAGAGCAATTTTCTTTAAGTGTGAACTGTAAATCGATTTTATATTTAGCAGCAACAGAACTTAATAAGGCGTGCATTTGTGCGTTGTATTTGTAAACCGACAGACCGGCAATAGCTTCTATTCTTTTTATTCCGCTGCCAATACTTTTGATTTGCAATATTGTTAATGCGCCTATATCGCCTGTTCTGTTAACATGCATACCTCCGCAAAGCTCCATGGATATTAATGATTCGTCTTTGTTACCTTTGTTGTAAACTTTACCACCCATTTGCACTACTCTAACGGACTGACCGTAGTTTTCGTTTGGTATACTTATAGCTCCTCTAGCCTTTGCCTCATCTTTTGGAATATTATCTTGAATATACACTTTAGCATTGTTTGCAATTGCGGTATTTATAATTTTTTCAAGTTGCACAATGTCCATTTGCGCAACTGCTCCATCGTACAAAAAGTCAAAACGTAACCAATCGGGGTAGACTTGTGAGCCTTTTTGTATTATTTCTTGACCAAAATATTGCCTTAACGCACCGTTTACCAAATGACTTGCAGAGTGGTGTATTTGTGAGCCATAACTCAGCCCAACGTCAACTTTTAGAGATAGCTCTTTTGCTTTTTGAAATTTATTATTTTCTTTTAAAAGTTTGTAGTTTTTGATTTTATGAAATATAATATTGTTTATTTTAAGAACACCAGAAACGACCAATTTATTATTTAAATCTGGTTTTTTACCATCTAAAATTCTATTTTTGTAACATGTAACAGCAATGTGTTTACTGTTGTCATTGCAAGGCTGAAAAAACATTCCTTCTTGCGTATGGTCATCGGTTAAGGTAATCACGCCTGCGTCACTAAATTGCCCTCCACCTTCTTGGTAAAATGGTGTTTTTTCGCAAATAAAATAACATTCTTCTTCTGTTTGGTACGTTAGGTGAAGAAAGTAAAAGTTACCACTTAGTGACGAATAGATTTTTTCTTCATTGTTGTGATAACAAAGCAGTTGTGTATCGTCGCAAAAACCAAAAACTGCGCTATTGGTTTTTCCTACAGCAAATAAATACACACTCTCTTGTCCGTCACCAAATTTTACTTCGTCTAAGTTAATTTCTCCTTTTCTGATCCTTGACAACACACTATCTTGCGTTACTTTTTTTACGCTAATAGGTTGAACTAAATATAAGAGATTGCCGCTTGTTTGCTCTATCCGTGGCATAACCCAATCGGGGAGATTTGTTTCTTTTTTTAACCAATTGCAAATATCAATATACGGTATACCGTATGTGTCTTTACATCTAACAGCTAATAACCTTATCGGCAATAAGGCAATATATTGCGCGTAGTGCGTATATTTTATTGGGCAAATTGTATTACCTGTATTTTTTAAGTTACTTGGGTTTAGGCAATCTATGTTGTCTAAGTGGTGTGGGTTGTTGTTTTTCTGTTGGTTGCGGTTTGTGAAAAGTTGACAAAGTTGGTAATTTAATTGTTTCCACCCGCTGTTATGTGGTGCATTTTTTTCTAAGTTGTCAAATATAAGTTGCTCGTATTTTTGCAAAGCTAATAACAGGTTAGGTTTTACCTCTTTATCGTGATGATTAAAGTTGTTTACTGCTGTTTTATACTCGCTTGCAAATTGTTCTACTAGTTTTTTGTCTTTTATCCATTGGTCAAGCAAAAGTGTTACCTCTGTGCATACTATTGCATTGTTGTCTTTATCTTTGCTAAATTCTGGCAATTTACCGGTTGGCTCAAGCAATTTATTTAACCCATTTCTAGCTTGATGTTTCTTTGTGTTTTCTAGAAAACTATTTAAAATAGTAACCTCTTTTTTTATGTTTATATCCATTGTTTGGACAATTTGATAATACTTTTCCTCCTCTAATTGTATGGTGTTTATTATCCTGTCTCTGCTCTTGTTTAGTAAGTTTTGCCAATCTGGGTTGGCTGTTTGTATTACGATATCAACCAAGTTATGAAGTAAATTTTTGGTATGCACTGCTTTTTTAAGGCTAATTGCATGATCGCACGCACGTCTAATGATTTTTCGCAACACATAGCCAACGCCATCTGCGCTTGGCAATATACCGTCTGCCTGTATGTAGCATATTGCACGCATATGGTCTGCTATTACACGGTAATTATGTATGTTTTGCTCTTGATTTGCTATTTCGGATGTAATTTTTATAGGGTTATTTGTGTATATTTCTTTAATTTTGTTTATGATTGGTAAAAATATATCTGTATTAAAATTGTTATCTACACCATTTAACACAGCTAATATTCTTTCTAGTCCCGCGCCTGTGTCGATAGAAACAAATGGCAATTCTTCAATTGTGCCATCTGTTTTTTTTGTATATTGCATACAGACTAAATTCCATATTTCTATAAATCTATCGCCATGCGCACCGGTATTATTTTTATCATCAAAATAACCATTAACCGCAATACCGTAATCGTAATATATTTCTGTACAATACCCACATAAACCTGTTGCGCCAACTGTCCACCAGTTATCTGTTTTCGTTTTTATTTTATGCAGTTGCGACTTTTTACAAATTGCATCACTGTTTGTTTTTAAGTTTGCTTCTGGTTTATTTACATTAGCACTATTTGGTGTTTTAGCTTTATATTTGTTGAGGACGTTATTAAAATTCTCTTGATCAATTTTTTTATAAAATGGATTGTCTAAATCTGCGTTCCAAAATAATTCTTCTTTGCAAAAAGAGATATGCAATATATATGAATCCAATAAATTATTCCAGATTTCAAAAGATTCCTGATCTTTTTCGTCTACTGTAAAATGTAAGTATTTAAAATTAATTTTTAAAATACGCACAAGAAATATAAAAACTATACATATTGCTTCCACTTTAGAATAACTACCGTTTCCAAATGAGCCAAATGAAAAATTACCTAGCATTTCGAAAAAGGTGTGGTGCCTTGGTGTAAAACCAACATTGTCTAAATCGTTATGTTTTCCACCTGCCCGCAAACAGCGTTGTGTAGAAAATACATTTGGAAATAACGGCACTTTGCTACCTGCAAAATACTCTTTAAATTGCATCATTCCGCTATTTGTAAACATAACAGATGAGTCATCGAATGCTGGTAATAAAGATGAAGATTCCTCTTTTTTATGATCGATTTGCAATTTTGTAAATATCCATCTGTTTTTGTTAACTTCTGTTGGGTTAATTATAAAAAATGGTATTGTGTGCTTTATTGTGTTACCAAAAAAACTGTTAAAATGGCTCACTAACTCACAATGTGTGTACTGAGCAGATGACTTATTTTTATCCACTTTGTATATTTTATAAAAAAATAAATATAGTTATACTGCTAAACATAATAACCAAATATAGTAGCAAATAGCAATAACAAAGTAAACTAACTAGGTGTGCAATTTATTATTAACGCCATTGTTGCAATGTTTGTTTAATTTAAGTTGGTAAATGTATAATTTTGTTTAATTGGCAAATCTTAATTTAATATTACCACTATTTAACCACAGTGTTAATATTATATATTAACGCATATTTTACCAAACAACACGCGCTTAATTATGCAAATTATTATTGCCAATAGTGTATAATTTGCTTTCTACCCTTATTAAAAATGGTAACTCTTGTATAAAAAAATTTTTAACTTAATATGCATTTTTTGTAGAGCAAAATACTAAAAAATTACTTAATACTTTTATCTATTAACGTAAGGCAGGTGCGACATTGTAATAAATTGATTAC
>JAERRN010000070.1 GCA_016735445.1 Rickettsiales bacterium
AACTTGTCCCAATTTTTATATCCGCCTCTCTTCTTCTTTTGTCAAAAAAACACCATTTCCGAGCAGTAGTTCACAAAATAATCCACGAATTATTAACAAAAACAGTAAATATAAAATCAAAAATAAGATATTCTATTTTAAAAACTATTTTATTTGCCTCAATTCCCGTTACTGTAATTGTATTGCTATTATTGGTTGCTGCAATATTTGAAACCTTTAACTTGCCGAGTAATATAATTAATGTATTTATAACAATATTAAGCGGGTATGTCTTGCTTAAATCAATGATTATTTTCTCAGAATACAATAGCGGTAAGTCTAGTTTCTTTTTAACAATGTTTGTTATATTTGTGCAAACATTTCCAGCAATCAGTAACAATATAAAACTGCAGTTATCTACAGTTAAAGTTACCGTAATTGGGTCTGAGTTGTCATTTTACAGCGTAATAGCCACGGTTACAACTTTTTTAATCTTACGCTTACTTGTAGAATTGATACTCAAAATAGGCGAGAAACTTATAAAACATACAGTTTTAAAAGAATCTCACAAAAGTGCCTTGCAGTATAAGATATTTAGTTACGCTGTTTCGTTTATTGCGTTAATGTTCATCCTGTCCGTACTTGGGTTAAAGGCTAGCCATATTGCGGTGTTTGGTGGTGCAATTGGTGTTGGTATTGGTTTTGGATTGCAAAAAATAGCATCAAATTTTATAAGCGGCATGATACTACTGGCTGAAAAAAACATTAGGATTGGCGACATAATGGAAATTGAGGATGGTCAAATAGGAACGGTAAAGTCTCTTGGTGTACGCGCAATGGTAGTTACAACCTTTGACGGTAAAGACATGATTATACCAAACGAACTAATGATACACAGCACGGCAACAAACTACACATTAATAGACAAAAAAGTAAGATTAAGTGCTAATTTTTACATAGTAAATAAAAAAGATACCCGAAAAGCAATAGAGGTAATGAGGCAAGCATGTTTAACTCAACGGGAAATAAGCAGAGAAGACCCGCTTGTATGTTGCGCAAGAGATGTAAAAGAATATGGGATCCATTTAATGTCTTTATTTTGGATTTCAGATTTTCAACAAGATGAGGTATTAAAGATTAAATCCAATATCATAACCACAACATTGTTGTTAATGGAAAAAAACAATATAGAGCTTTATTTTGAAAAAAGTTTATCAATTTTACGTGACACAATACACAGAGTAACAAATGTTAATCTAGACTCTCAATCCCCTTTTGTTAACAGGTTTCAAAATACACCATTACGGTCATCTATTGGCAGCACAGGTACAAACGAAATAGGCAGAAAGCCATTCTCTGACACCCATGAAAGTAGACGTAAATAAGTAAATAACATAATTATCAAAAGTTTTTTTACCCACTATACAAGCGACATTTTAAAGTAGGCAAAAGCAAACAAATGCTTATAAAACAATATAGTAAATACAGTTTTCTATTACAGAAGTGCTAAAAAATACTAGTTGCAGGTATGGTATTGGTTTGTTAAAGTTTTTAATTATTAAATAATAAATCCTTGACTAATAAACAGTTCCCCCTTAGTAAATAAAGATATCTTGGGCTATGCCCTTTTTAGGTTGTACCTTCATTTTATATTGTTAACTTTTTACGATGAAGATTTTGACTACAAAGTGTGATAAATCGGCAAAAAACAGATTTGAACTCGCTATAGTTGTTTCATACAGAGCTAAGCTGATTTTAGCTAGTAGAAGCCTTATTATGAGTAATAACCAAAAGCCAGTAATTACCGCTCTACAAGAGGTTAAAAATGGCGAAATAGACTCAGAGATGATATATAAAAATATTATAGATAGCTTAGCTAATAGGGGTATCGATCAAGGCGTAGACTCTGTTATTAAAAAGAAAGACAATACAGCATTATTGCCTTTTAAAAAAGAGTCCAAAGAAGATAAGAAAAGCGGAATCTTAGATAATACAGCAAAAGAGCAAGGTTGTTTTGGTAGTGAAAATATAGAAGTTTTTGACTAGCTACTATGCTAAAAATATCATACGGCTTGTTAAAGGGTAAAACAATATCTGTTAACGCATGTGGTAATAGATTACTTTTAAGACCAACATCGTCAATTACAAAATCCGTTCTATTTAACGTTCTTACACATAATAAAGAGGTTGGGTTTTCTTCCATAGAAGGATTAAAGGTAATAGACATGTGTTGCGGCACAGGTTCCGTTGGTATCGAGTTCTTGTCGCTAGGTGCAGATTCGGTTATTTTTTTAGACTCTAACTATAGCTCTCTCGCGGTAGTAAGTGACAACATCAACTCTTTAGGTTTAAAAGACAGGTCAACAACTGCTTTACAAAAGTTACCATGTAGCATTAACGCAGAAAAAATTGATGTAATATTTTTTGACCCACCATATAAAGATAAAACAATATTAAAAGATCAGTTAAAAAATATGTTTGGAACAGAAACAAACGGACATAGTGACAATAAAATCGAAAGTAACGAATCTAAAAGCGTACTTACTAACAACGGTGTGTTAGTGGTAGAAATGTCGCGTTTGTGTAAAGAAGTTGAGCAATTCGGCTTAATAAAAGTACTTGTTAAAAATGTTAATAACAAAACTAAACTGGTATTTTATAAACAAGGTAAAATATAAGCATAAATTTCCCGTGGACAAACTGCCAAATATAAATCAAATATACCAAATAAAACTTAATAGCTGGCTCTTTATTAGATATATTAACAGAGGTAACAAAAAGAGCCTCCCCAAGGGTTAATATGATACCTTGTAAGAACAAACATCAAATACAAAATACCAAATAAAACAAACTAAAGGTAAGGCAAAATACTAGCTAAATAGTTTTTAATTTATGCCCAAGTATTAACTCTAATTGCAACATGGAAGTAAAACCAACTCTTGTTATAGCAGTATTTTTATCTCTAAAATCTATTATTGTCGAAGGTACGCCAGTAACGGTATTATCCAAATTTATAGATAAGTCCGCACCATTTATTACACCTGGCTCAATGTCGCAAAACTTAATAGCTGGCTCTTTATTAGATATATTAACAGAGGTAACAAAAAGAGCCTCCTCAAGGGTTAATATGATACC
This sequence comes from Rickettsiales bacterium, assembly GCA_016735445.1. Taxonomy (GTDB): domain Bacteria; phylum Pseudomonadota; class Alphaproteobacteria; order Rickettsiales; family Deianiraeaceae; genus JAERRN01. The sequence goes on from JAERRN010000070.1 coordinate 3,115, forward strand.
TTGTAAGAACTTATGATGTGTAACTCTAAACCCAACCGAAGAAGGTAAAATTAATGTAGATCCAGTATTTATCAATTCGGTTATCTGTTTGCGATTGTATAATTGAAGGAAGTTGCGAACTTTTTTATCGTTATGATTAGAAATAAAATCTAACGCATACCCTGTAGAAGGAAATATTTTTGCCAATGGTTTTAACGAAGATCGTTGTTTTAATTTAAAAATCTTTTCTATTCCCACAGCGTTACTACATAACGTTGCTAACCCATAAATTGTTTCTGTTGGCAATATACACACACCGTTATTTTTTAATACATTTGCTACAATTTGCACCTGTGGATTTATAAACATAACAATATAACAACTTTATTTTCTTAAACAAAAAAACTATAAACAAAAAACAAAACCATGTCCGCAACAGGTTGGATCGGTTTATTTTAAACCACAGGTAAATAACTACAGCGATAACATAAACAACAACTTAACAACTGTCATCTTAGTTTTTGTAAAAAGATTGGCAGCCACTCTACCGGATCAGAACCTACCTTGCTAATAATTTTATCTAAAATAATAGCCGTATCTGCCCTTGCGGATAAAATATTAATAATATCCATCATACCTTTTAGGTCAATTCTAGCAATAACACCATCGGTATCTTGTTTGATTAAAAAGAACCTACTAGCAGGGTCTGTATGTTTTACTAAGTCAAACTCTCTCTCAGACAACATAAACACATCTTTATAAGGGGAAGTTGCTTTTAGGTTTGGTAAAAATATTTGCGTTGCTGTTTGTTGCACAAGCGTATCGCTAATAGCGCTTTTTGCAGCATCTTCAACAGATTGCGTTGCAAAGATGATAAAAGCGTTTAATTTTCTTAACACTTTTAACCAGTCTTTTAGTTTTGGCGCAAAAACAGGATTATCAATTAAAGCCCAAGCCTCATCAAGGATAATCATTGTTGGAGTTCCATCTAAAGAGCTTTGTATTTTATGAAACACGTAAAGTAGCGCAGGCGAAAGAACCTCCTGATCTTTAAGTAACTCCGCCATTTCAAAACCAAAAACCCGCCCCTTTGAAAAGTCTAACTTATCTTCCGCATTGTCAAACACTTTAGCCTTAGCCCCGTTGCCGTACCACATTTTTAAACGACTCGCTATACTGCCCGGTATGTCTATACCTAAAAAAGGCGCGATATTGCATAATTGCCTGTCTTCAGGTTTAAGTTTGTAATTACCCTTTACAGCAGAGTCTAAAAGTTCTTTTTCTTCGGGTGTAACTTTTCCATTGCTAGAGACTAAAACGCTAAGGAGTTCAATTAAAAAATGCCTATTAGAGCCAGTATCTTCTAACGCAAAGGGGTTAAAGTAACATGGTCTACTTGGGTCAATAGTTATATGCTTACCGCCAATTGCTTTTATAAATATCTCAGCACCTCGGTCTTTATCAAAAAAGAAAGTTCTTGGCTTAAATTTTTGAGCTTGCCCGCATAAAAAGTTAAGTAACACTGTTTTACCAGCACCAGTTGGCCCAATAATAAAAGTGTGACCAACATCACGTGCGTGAAAGTTAAAAAAATACGGCGTACCAGAGGTTGTATTAAATACTGTAACCGCATTTCCCCAAAAATTACCCTTAAATTTACCAGATGGGTAATTGTGAAAAGATGCAAAACTTGCCAAGTTTAAAGTGTTAATTGTTGCAGCTCTAGCTGCGTATGAAAGATTACCAGGTAGTTGAGCCCAAAAACATGGTTCCATATTTGTTTTTTCCCTTACCGCAGATATACCGCTATTGGAGAATTCAACAATAACTTGCGATAAAAATGTATCAAGTTCTTTTGGGTTATCCGCTAAACACGCTACGGTAGTATGGTGAAGACCGAATGCAAAAATTCCACTCATGGCAGAATCCAAAGCCTCACCGATTTCTTGTATTTGCGATATAGCAACATCTTCAGATTGCACTAACCGCCTTTGCTGTAGTTGCATTTTTGATATCGCACTCATTCTGTCGATAAAAGCAAAAGATTGCGTTATTACAAATTCAAATGGTAATTGTAAAAAACCGTCTAACATACCAACAAACGTTGCTGGTCGGTATTCTTTAATCGAAACAATGCCAGCAAACTTTCTATAATTTGGACCAACTATTTCAATAGCTCTATCGGCAAAAAATAATCTGCACGACGGAATACAATCGCTAATTGGTTTACGGGGTAATAAAACCTTTTGTTGATAGCCAAGGTTTATAAGATAGCTAAAAAACTCTAATGGTTCAGAATAATAAGATCCGTTTTCTTCTCTTATCCCTAAAAGTTTAGATTTATAATGCATTAAACCGTTAACAACTCGGTCACTCATTTCTTTTAATTCTACGTTAAAAGATTCCATCATCGCAGACTTACCACTGCCGTATGTGCCCTGAAGAAGGTTTAATATTTTAGTGAACATAGAAAATTTTGGCGGTGCCTTTCTAAGAATAGTTATGTAATGTTCGTTAGTGTAAGTACGCTCTGGGTTATGTCTTTTTTTCCATTCGTTATTTAGCATTTCTCCAAAGCTACCTCTTTCAAAATCACCTTCGGGAAACATGCCGTATTTTTTTCTAACAGTATGAGCATAAATGCTAAAGTCAGCATTACCCATACCTTTTAATAAATTATTTCTAGCCTGTTTTTTTTCTTCCAAATCACTGTCGTCTGCAGTTTCAAAAGAAAAACCTTCAACTTTAATAACAGATAAAAGATCGCCAGAGCGGGTAATTATTACATTATCGTTGTAGTGGCATAAGTAAGGTATAAAATCAGATATAGGTTTATCTAACCATTCGCTAGTGCTATTTTTGTAACTTGGTTTAAAAAATTGAAATAAACGCATTTACAAATACCTACAAAATACCAAAATTATCGAAACACTATTACGCTAGCAGAAAAAACATTCTAATTGCAAGTGTCAATATGTTAATACTTGCATACAACAAAAGAAGTAACAATGTGTCAAGCCTTATAATT
>JAERRN010000071.1 GCA_016735445.1 Rickettsiales bacterium
AAGTAATATATCTCTTTTTACGAGCTTCTTTTAACAAACCAGTAAGCTGTTTTAATATAGTTTTTTTCTTTTTTGACACATCTCCGTCTTGCTCATCTATGCCGGTTGTGCAATTTAGTGCAGAAATAGAGTTGTTGTTAATGTCGTCATTGGTGGTATTTGCTGATTTTAACACAATATTTGAGCTAACATTATCGTCAAGACCACTATCGTTGACGTTTACTTTCTTTGTGGAACTGTTAGTTTTGGAAGATTTAACACTTTTATTATTTTTTCGTCTAGATATCTTTTTTTTACTTTTGTTGTCTGCCAAGGACATAAATTTAATAGTGATAATTTATTTTATAAAGGGAGGATGCGAAATAAAAAAGGCTACAAACATTACTATAATGTTTATAAACAAGTATATAAACTAGTTATAAAAAAGTCAATAAATTAGTTGATTAACAATATTTTAACCATAAAATCAAACAGGTTTATACTGTAACTACAGTATATTATTTACTATAAAGACTATAAGTGCAAATTAATACCGCAATATCAAGGGCTAAAATTACTATTTCTAAACAAAATAAACATAATATTTTAACAGAATCTATGAGCAACATTAAACAAACTCTCAAATTTGGAACAACAATTGCATTACTACTGCTATTAAATGCTTGCGGAAATGCAGTTAAGCAAGACAAAGTAGGAAAGCAAAAAGAAATATATGTAAAAGATTATTTTATTAAAAAAGAAACAGTACAAGAAAAAATAAAACAAGACGCAAGCGAAGTAAAGCAAAAAGAACTATACATGAGCAAATCTACTGGTAAAATAAACTACATAGCTCTTTTAGTTCCTTTAACAGGTAAATTTGAAGGTATAGGTAAGCAGGTTTTAGACAGTGTTACATTAGCTTTGTTTACATCTAAGGTGGGGCATGTAAGGGTATTGCCAATAGACACAAAAGGTACAAACAATGGCGCAAGGTTAGCAGCACAAGAAGCAATAAACGCTGGTGTAAAAATAGTTATTGGCCCAGTGTTTTCATCAGAAACAAAAGCAGTAGCAGGAATGTTACAGCGCGCTGGTATAGTTACCATTAGCTTATCTAACGATGTATCTGTTGCGTCAGAAGACGTTTACGTTTTTGGGATTCTCCCAGAGGCGTTGATGATGACAGTTGTGTCATTTGCTAACAAAATTGATAAAAAGAACTTTGGATTAATTTTACCAAGTAGCGGATATGGGTATAAAATGGGTAAAAAAATACACAAAATCCTAGAGGAATTAGACATGGTGGACATGGTAACAGAGTATTATCCAAGAAACAAAGATATGTTTTCATCTGTAATTAGTAGGGTTAATTTTGCAAAACATCGCTCCTATAGGGTAAAAGAAGACGGTAGTATTTTTATTTTAAACAGAAGAGACAGAAGTAAAAAAACGGATAGCGAAGAAGACTTACCATTAATTGAAAAAGTTATGGATGTTGTATATATTGACGCAAAGGGATTTGATCTAGATACTTTAATTTCCGAAATAGACAAATCATCTATACAAAAAGGTGATACTAGTATTTTTATTAGCGATTTGATTAGCAATTGGAGTGGTAAACTTCATTACAAAATGGAAGGGCTGATGTTTCCAGGTGTTGTGTCTGCAAACATATCAAGCTCTAGAAAGTATTTTGAAAAAGAGTTAGAGCAAACCCCAATACGTGTTAGTTTGTTAGCATACGACATAGTATCTGTTGTTTCGTATATTTTAAAAAAAGATAAGAACTTAAAAAAGCAAATTCATTCTGTAAATGGGTATAATGGTATTTTGGGTGATTTTAGATTTACATCAAGCGGTATTGTGCAAAGGCGGTTTGGTATATATGTTATAAAAAATGGATATCCCGAAATAATACAGAACTCAACATCGTTTATTTAGTTTAAGGTTATCAGTAATTATGTATAGTTTTACACTTTTTAACCTATTAATTTATTAAAATTTTTATATGAAATTCATACTAGCGTCAGCATCAAGATCTAGAAAGGCTCTATTAAAAGAAATCGGCTTTGTGCCAAATATTTGCATGTCTACCGATATAAACGAAACCCCTAAAAAAAAAGAAAAACCAAGATTATTAGCAATTAGGCTAGCAAAAGAAAAAAGTCTTGCAGCAATGGAAAAAATAAAAGACAAATCTGACATTGTAGTTCTTAGCGCTGATACAGTTGTAGCTGTTGGCTCTAGAATAATAGACAAAGCGTTAAACAATGAAGATATTTATAAAAATATGAAAATGCTATCAGGTAGAAATCATAGAGTATTTTCAGGGTTTAATATTGTACAAACAAACAAAGATGGGGACATTATAAGAACAATTGCAAAAGTAGTAACAACTAGGGTAAAATTTAAAAGTTTATCAGATATAGACATTAGAGACCTTATTGCCAGCAATACCGGTATTGGCGTTGCAGGTGGTTATACAATTAATAATTTTGGCGCTTCTTTTGCAATTTCAATTATCGGTTCTCATACAAATATTATGGGCTTGCCGTTGTATCAAGTAAGAAACTCCCTATTAACCATAGGTTTAAAATCGGTCTTAACGGGCTAATTAATAAAACGAGTTTTAAATTAATTGTATAAACAATGCTAAAGTTATTCTTTTGTTTATAACTGTTATTTAGCTTATTGTTTTAAAAACGCACATCTATTAATGGCAGAATTAACCGACTCACCGTCTACATCGCGTAACTTTTGTAGCTGTTCTTTAATGCATTTTTGGTATGGACTAAGAAGAGAGTCAGATTGATTTAAAAGTGGCTTTATTTCTTTTTCTATTTCTGCAACTGTAATGGGCGATATATTGTTTACGGTTGTCAACGAGATATTTTTACTACCGCTAAGCATTCTTTTAATGGTGTCTTTGTTTTTTATGCCATATATTGCCCCACTAGCTATTACTGATACAAATATAATTTTTTTTAACATTAAATTATTATATAAACAAATGCTACTTCTTTTAATCTATAAAAGCGATGCTAGTTCTTTTGCTATCTTCATATCATCTAAGTATAACTTAAAATACCACAAAAGCCTTACTTTACTTACTTATAATCAACTGATAATTATTAGTTAAATACATCATATATTCAATATTACATACATAACTTTATGC
>JAERRN010000046.1 GCA_016735445.1 Rickettsiales bacterium
ATGAATTCCTCCATAAGAAAATCTACCAACCTCCAGCCGTTACATTTCATCGTTTCTAGCTCTTCTTGAGGTATCTCTTTGACGAGTTCCATAATGTGGTATTCAAGGTCACGACCCATCAGGTCAAGCCTTTTGCCTTGTTTGTCTAAGTTTCTTTGCTGTTCCTCATCTAGAATAGGTTCATTTACACTCTCCGTTACACGTCTGAGACCATCAATTACATGCTGATCGTTGAAGTCAGGTTTCCTATGACTCGATGGATCTTTCAGTCTTGGCAACCTGTAACGGTGAACTTTCAATTTTCTCTTTACTTCTGTAATCGCAGGATCTTCACGTCCTGATTCTCTGTCGAAACATACGACAAAATTCTTCTTTCCTTCTTCCCTTAGGAACTCGATGCACTTCACTAGGTTAGATTTACTATAGCAAACCATAACGGGGATTGGATTCATCTCGTCCTGTGTAGCTAGGTATATACTCAGGCCAGTTGCGAGACCTTCACACATAAAGAACCTCCCGTGTCCCATTATTTCTTCCTTGTCACAGCCAATAGGGAAGAAAACACCATTTCTGGGACTTCCACCCCATCGCTTATCTGCTTTGTGTACAACCTCTCCGTTCTCATTAGTTTCACTGCGTGTGAAGATCGTTTGGGTCGTTACTATTTCTAAGTTCTCTATGCTGTAACAGTGCGTTGTAATCGTATTATGACCGCACTTTATTCCTTGTAGAGGCGGTAATCTCTCTGGTCTTCCTTAGGTATCTTTGCTGGTCGCTTATCGGTACCAACGATATATCTGTGACGTGCATATTCTCTGGAACCCTTAAGCTCCTTTCCTGTTATCATAGCTTCTAACATCTCCTTGTGTGACATATCGGAACTGAATGCTTTTCTTCTTGGCTCCCTCTGTATGATCCATGTGGTGAGCATAGAAGAATCTGCGAAGTTTCCACATCTTACGCTTATGATCTCTCCATCTTCTACTTTCTTGAAGCAGTAGAATTTGCCATCCTTTCCCCAACGTGAAGCCTCTGTATCGTGATCTCCAGCCCTGTTTAGGATATTTACATTAAAGCCCTCAAACCCTGCGTTTAAAAAGTGACTTACAATTTTATGTGCATCTGGCATGTTTTATTTTAAGCTTAAAATGTTAATACGTTGTTAAGCGTTTTTTTAAGCTGTCTTGGAATTTGTAAAAATCAAACATTTTAAAAACATCTGTGAAATTATATTTTCTTATGGCTTTTAAATCACCACAGAGAAACCCCTTACTAGCCAAATAAAAAGGTATTGTTTGGTAAGGGGTCATTCCGTTTTTGTAATGTATAACTAGCTTTTCGCCTACGCCTTTGTTGTTGAGGTACTCCCAGTATCCTCTTGATTCAGAACCATAACAAGAACCTTACCGGTTATTTCACTAATCGCGAGGTAATGTATCTTCGCGCGCTGTGCATTGGTAAAACCAGAGAGGACCTGAATATTATCTCTAGTACAAAGGATACCAGCTACGGATTCGTCAAATAACTTTTCTCTGTCTTTAGGATAAAAATATTGTGTCATTTCTATCAGGGAACTTCTAGCCTGAAAGTATATATCCTCCTTTATGTTGCCATCCTTAAAGCTGCAGTACGTCTCAGCGAAATCATTCAGTAAACCGAAGCTATTAGGTATCCTTAAAAAACCTAATTTATCAGGTAGTTCAATACAGTTATCAGGTAGTTTTTTTATATTATTCATATGTAGTAGTATGATTTCCAAATTGAAGTTTATATTCCACAACATCTGAGCTAGAGCTTGATGGAATATTCGTGAACAAACCTTCTTCTAGCAGAGTTGACACAGATGTCAAGTTTCCTGACGCTCCTAGAATACTTCTTATGTATTGACCTTTCAGCCAATCATTCTCACGTGCAAGTTGTTTTTGAAGTAAGCCATTTAAGAACCGATCGTCTATTGAAGCTATACGCATCCTTAAAGTTACAGTAGTAACACCGTTGGCTTCTATATTGATATAAGAACCATCGTGCAGACCTTGTAATATCTCATCGTTAATTGACACAACTCCTTCTCCGATTAAAACATCTTCCATTTTTTTGATTAGATAAATTAAATTATTCGCTTATAATACCATTTACAAGTATCTTAGCAATGCCTGTTGATAGTAAGAAAGCTGTGTACACTAAAACACCGTTTACATGTGAACAAGCCGCAATCAAGAAGGGTTGACTTAGACTTTAAGCCTGAACTCTCCATAACGGATCTTATATACTGACCTTGCAACCAAGAACACTCATGTTTAAGCTGTTTGTCGAGTAATTTCTGTAGAAAAATCTCACCTGTTGAAGCCATACGCATCCTTAGAGTTAGGTTAGCAACTTCACCGTCGGCTTCTAGATTGATATAAGAACTATCATCGTGCATACCTTGTAATGTTGTACCATTAATTGAGATAACTCCTTCTCCGATTAAAACACCTGCCATTTTTTTGATTAGATAAATTAAATTATTCGCTTATAATACCATTTACAAGTATCTTAGCAATGCCTGTTGATAGTAAGAAAGCTGTGTGCACTAAAACACCGTTTACATTGTTAGGGTCTTTTTCAACTACAAACATAAACACAATAACGCAACAATGTAACGCTATACGTTACAAATACCAATGCAAAATAACAACAACACGCACAATCCTCCAAAAAACACCGCACGCTATACAACAGTAACACCATTGCAGTTACAACACTGTAGTTACAAACCACAGCAATCCATCCACAATACCCCAATACCCGCAGGATGTAAACATTGTAACGCCATACCGTTACAATGTTGTAATGCCGTAATAATATGACATAATTCCTGTAATACTACGACAAACACTGTGCTATAACGCTATGGTGTTATGTTTGCAATAATAACCTTTACAATAACTTTACTGATTTTTGTAAGTTGTTTTTCTGTGTATGCATTAGAAATGCTAATTCTTATACAAGGTTTTTCTTTTGACACAGCGGGATAACGTATTGCTTTAACATAGATATTGTTGTTAATTAAATCATCTGCAATTTTTAACGCCAATTCTTCACTTTTTAACAAGATAGGCATAATTTGGCTTAAAACTGGGTTTATTGTGCAAATTGCACATTTATCAGCACCAGACGTATTGCTATTTTTAAACACAGATAAACCCCAAGGAAGTATTTGCACTGGTTGGCTAAGTTGAGAGTTGTTTGCGTCATATTTTTGGTCAATCAAGCTAATATTTTTATTACAATTATGGTGTACAGTTTTAACTGTTAGCCCAGCACCGTAGTCGATCTCCTCCAATAGATCTTTAATAACTCTATTGCTAAAAAACTGCCATTTTTGCGTATACTCACAAATTGGATTATTTTTTTTAATTCTATTTAACACACCATGAGCAACCGCAACAGAATGCGGCGATGGTGCGGTTGTAAATATAAATTGCTTAGATAAATTAATTAGAGCAGTTTTAATATATGAGCTGCAAAAACAAATCCCACCAGATGACGCAAATGCTTTACCTAAACTTGCTGTTATAATATAGGGTTTTATTTGTAATTGGTCACAGACCCCGCGGCCATTTTCGCCAGAAACGCCAATAGAGTGAGACTCATCAACTACAAAAAAAGCATTGTATTTATTGCATATTTTTAATATCGCTTCTAAAGGCGCAATATCGCCACCAATACTAAAAATGCTTTCTGTTATCACAAATATTTTACCATTATTGCCGCTATCATTACTATCGTGTGTATTTTTTTTATATTTAATATTGGATTTTTTAGATTTTTTGGACAATGTAATGCCCAACAGATCAATTGCTTGTTTTAATTTTTCTTCTAAACTTGCAACATCAGAGTGTAAAAAACGTAACATCTTAGCGCCAGACAAATTCACTCCGTTTATTATACTAGAATGGCTTAGTTTGTCTATCACACAAACATCATCAGGTGTTGCAATTGAAGAAATAACACCCATATTGCACAAAGTTCCGCTTCCAAACAAAAGGCTAGATTCGTAGCCAAAAAAATCTGCAAAATCATTCTCGACTTCAGAATAGTAACTCATATTACCGCCTATAAGCCTAGACCCGCCCGAACCAGTACCGTATTTTTTGGCCGTACTATTTGCAAATTTATATATTTTTGGACATCTGGAAAGGTTTAGATAGTCGTTGGATGAGAAATTAAAAAGTTTTATTTTTTTATCGTTTTTTATAGTAAAATACTTACCTTTAATACGGTCTAGGCAAAACAAACTCCTAAAAGGATATTTATCTATTTGTGCGTTTAAATCTAAAAATATACCATCTTGCAACAAAAAGTTAGCCTTATCAGCAGTGGTAATGGTTGGCTGCTTTTTACCAAGCAGTAAGCAAAGTATGCGCTTAATATAATTACTTACTGTTTGCTTTACTCTCTCTTTTTTCTCCTTAATTGATGATGTCATTGCGATAGTGTATTAGTGTTTATTTTAACAGTTATAATTGTAGAACTTATAAAGTAAATATTTAATTATAAATGCAACTTTAACAAGTTTTTAATTGTCTTACCTTGTGTAAAATAGGTGTAAATATAAATTTATATACAAAATATCACAAAAATAAGGCACTAATTATTACCTTTAATTTAGTTAACAAAAACTAATTATTGTATAGTTTTTTAGAAGATATCGCATGCTGCGCAACTGCCAATTTTGCGATTGGTACCCTATAAGGCGAGCAAGACACGTACGACACACCAATATCGCACGCAAACCTAATAGATTCAGGGTCGCCACCATGCTCACCACAAATGCCAAAATATATATTTTGATTTGTTTTTTTACCGCTTTTAATTGCGATTTTTAGCAATTCACCAACACCTTGTTTGTCAATATGAACAAACGGGTTTGAATTGACAATTTTATTGCTTTTATATAGCGGTAAAAACGACTCTCCATCGTCACGAGATATACCGAGTGTTGTTTGCGTTAAATCGTTTGTTCCGAAACTAAAATAAGACACAAGTGGTGCCAATTCTTCGGCAACCATGCATGCCCTTGGTAATTCAATCATTGTTCCGATTTTGTAATCAATTTTTGTGTTGTGTTGTTTTTCCAACTCTAACTTAGTTTCGGTTATCATTTTTATACAATATAAAAGCTCTTCTTTACATTGCACTAGCGGAATCATTATTTCTATAGAAGGATTTAAGCCGTTGTTTTTACACTTAATTATAGATTTAAATATTGCGTTTATTTGTGCTTTGTATAAAAATGGCATTTTTACACCTAATCTACAACCTCTTAAACCAAGCATCGGGTTAGTTTCTTTATTTTGGTTAACAATTTTCTTAACTGTCTCAACGTCTTCAATGTTAACTTTTTTGCAAAAATCTTGGATTTCTAAGTCTGTTTTTGGTAAAAATTCATGCAAAGGGGGGTCTAACAATCTTATGTTAATTGGTAAATCGCCCATTATTTTAAATATTTCACAAAAAGAGTTCTCTTGTAACTCAGTGATCTTCTCAACTGTATCAGATAACGTACCGCAGACCTGTAATTTGTCTTGTAGCACAATTGCCTTTCTAAGCTCAGTTAATGCGTTAGATTTAAAAAACATATGCTCCGTTCTTGCAAGTCCAATTCCTGCTGCGCCAAACTTTTTTGCTGTTAAACAATCTTTCTCCGTCTCTGCGTTTGCACGTACCTTGACAAAAGACAACTCGTCAGCCCATTTAAGAATTTCTTCAAATTCAGCAGACGGGTCGGGGTTTTTCATTTGTATCGTGCCTAGTAATGCATTACCAGCAAAGCCGTCAATGCTAACAATGTCACCTTCACGAACAACTAAATTATTATTATTTCCAATAAAATAACCCTTTTCTTCGTTAATATCAATCTTACTGCATCCAACAATGCACGGTACGCCCATGCCGCGACATACAACAGCTGCATGAGACGTCATACCGCCAGTACGTGTTAAAATTGCATCAGATAAATGCATACCTTCAACATCTTCGGGGCTTGTTTCTTCCCTAACTAAAATAACCTTATATCCGTCTTGGGTATATCTTTTTACAGACTCACTATTAAAGGCAACTTTACCAATGCCAACACCTGGTGAAGCTGGTAACCCGCATGCTATAATTGGCAAGTTGTGCGGTGTAGACAAGCAGGGGCGAGGATGTAACATTGCTATTAAGTCGTCCGATGACACCCTTATTATAGCGCTTTCTTTAGAAATTAAACCCTCAACAGCTAAGTCGTGTTGGATTTTAACATTTGCCTTAGGCGCTCTTTTGCCAGTTCTAGTTTGTAATATCCATAGTTTCCCCTTTTCAACTGTAAATTCAATATCTTGCATATCTTTGTAATGTTTTTCAAGTTTTTCGGCAACTTTTTTTAACTCGTTAAACAATTCTGGCATTGTTTCTTCTAATAATGGGTCAGACTGCGAGTTGCAAGCGTCTAACTCTGTTGCCTTTCTCATAGTTTTAGCAGATATAGGGTAGGGCGTTTTTGACCCAGAAACAACATCCTCACCTTGACCATTTGGCACGTACTCGCCATATAAACATTTTTCACCATCCGATGGGTTTCGTGAAAAATATACACCAGTTAACGATTTACTATCTTCAAAATTGCCAAAAACCATAGATTGCACATTAACCGCTGTACTAGGTTCTTCTACAATGTTATTAATTTCTCTATATATTTTTGACCTTTTACTGTTGCAAGAATTAAAAACGGCCTCTATCGCAACAAATAACTGCTCAAATGGATCTGACGGAATGTCGCATTTTGTAACCAACTTTGCGTACTTTTTTATTTTATCGCATAACATGTGTAAATGGTTAACGCTTAGGTTTTTATTATTGTTTAAAGTTCCAAATTGTATTTTGGTATCAGATAACAACTCTTCCATTTTATAACTTGGTATCCCTAAAACAACATTGGTGTACATTTCTAAAAAACGCCGGTAACAATCTGCGGCAAATTTTTCACCATACAACACGCTCATGCCGTTTGCAATTTCGTCATTCATACCAAGGTTTAAAATTGTATCCATCATGCCTGGCATAGAAACCTTCGCACCAGAACGTATAGATAAAAGTAGTGGATTTTTTGGGTCACCAAACTTTTTAGATGTTTCTTTTTCTATTTTTTTAAGCGTTTCGATAACGGTATTTTTTAACCCTTGGTCGAGTTTAAAGTTGTTTTTAAAATACTTTACACACTCTACCGTTGGTATTACCATGCCAGCTGGAACCGAAATGCCCATTTGCGCCATATCTAATAGGTGCGCACCTTTGCCACCAAGTAAGCATTTATCGTTAAAACCAACCTTATTATTTTTTAAAAACACACCACTTGTGTGTTGTAAACCTTTGCCAAAAAAATATACCCGCAACTAACTACCTACTAAATTGTCAAACTTAACCAAACAGTACATTTTTTTGCATAACATAAATATTTTGCAAGATTCAAATTTTAAAACAATACATATCACCAGTATAGCGGTTAAACAATTATACCTTGGTAGGGTTTTTTTGTTAAAAACAAATTTGCAAACAATATTACCTTCTTTTGGACACAGTGTTTCCGTTATCTGCTTTGCAAAAAAATGTATTACTAAATTATTTCTACCATCTTAGTAAAATAGCATTATTTGCAAATAATAAAAGTT
>JAERRN010000047.1 GCA_016735445.1 Rickettsiales bacterium
CCTTTAATAAGCTATTAAATTTAATATTTTTAGGCTCAATATCTTAGCATATTGTATATATTTTATGCTTTACTTAAAAAATAAAAAATAAAAAGAAGATATGCTTAATTTGCAAAATAAATTATATACAATATAATAATTATATTGCTATTTTATTACTATTATAAGTTAATTTAATAACAGAATAATGTCTGTACGTTCGGTTTGCACAACAAAAAGCAACACTATATGCCGCACAATTGTTAACATCAAATATTGTAAAAAATATATTTTGTTAATTTTGGTAGCATTTTTTGTTTCATTTGTACCACGTAAAACTATCGCAACTGCAGAATCAGACCTACTTAATGGGCTTGAAAGAAGCCTTCCACAAATGTCAAAAACATTAATACAAAACGGTAATATAAACATTCATGCGGTAAACAAAGAAGGGAAAAATGCCCTTATGTTAGCGGCGGAAAGAGGTTATAACGAAATTGTGTTTAATTTAAACAAAATGGGTGAAAATATAAATAAAAAAGCACACAATAACCATACCGCCATTATGTTGGCAGCAAAAAATTGCCACACTAGCACTGTAAAACTATTACTAAAACTTGGCTCAGATATAGAAGAAAAAAATGGATTAAACGAACACCTATTAACAATTGCCGCAAAAAACGGTTGCGAAGGAGTAGTGGATCTATTAATAGAGAATGACATAGATTTAGAAGAAGTTGACTCAGAGGGCGCAACCGCATTAATGTGGGCATCGTTTAAGGGTTACAGGGAGGTTGTTGAGTTATTACTTGAAAACGGTGCAGAAATTGAACCAAAAAAAAGTCAGTCCAATGCTGTAATGTGGAGCATTCTTGGGGATGATAAAATTATATTTAACATTTTATCAAGAGAACTATGGGGTGACAGTATTAACCCTAACTATCGAAACAAATCAGGGTCAACCATGTTAATGTTTGCAGCGATTGCTAAAAATGTAAGTATGGTAAAATACTTAATTCACAGAGGTTGCGATGTAAATGCTGTAAATTATATTGGCGAAACGGCATTAATGTTGTTAGCGGCGCCACGGTATAGATGGATGGACAAAGAAAAGCTAAACACCAACTCTATTGCGGTCGCTAGAGTATTAATACGTGAAGGAGCAAAAACAAATATACAAAGCGAATTTGGCGAAACGGCATTATCGTATGCTATGATATTAAGAGATAGGAAGCTAATTAAAGAACTACTTGATAACCGTGCAGACCCAAATATACCAGACGATCATCTTACAACACCGCTAATGGATGCTGTATTTAACGGCGAAACAGACATAGCAAAAATGTTAATAAGTAAAGGTGCTTCATTGGTCGACGTTGATTACATAAACAGAAGCTCACTAGTGTATGCTATTTTAGGTGGTAGTTTAAAATCTGTAGAATTAACACTTTCCGAGAAATCAAACATTGAAGACACCGAGGACGAATTTGGATGGACCCCATTAATACTTGCTGCAAATATGGGAAATGTAAATATTGTAAAAATTTTGCTAAATGAGAGGGCAGATATAAACGGAACGGGTAGACAAAAAGAAACTGCCTTAATGCGAGCCTCTTTTGTAAGAAATACAGAAGTTGTTAAAATACTATTAGATAACGATGTAGACGTTGAGGCTGTAGATCGCCTTGGCAAAACAGCGCTAATGTGGGCAGCGGAAGGAGGATTTGGAGAAATAATTGAGATGTTAATTGAAAAAGGAGCAAACCCATTTGCGCTCGATGTTGAACAAAGAGACCCTGTAGATATTGCAATATCGCAAAGTAAAACAATGGCGGCAAGTATAATAGAGGAAAAGCAAAATATTATACTAAGCACATTATCAGATGAAGAACTGAAAAAATATTATAATGTTTGGAAGGAAGATAGACCAACAAATAAGCTATCCAATAAAACGCAAGAAAAAAATACTATATATAAAAATCATAAAACAAACAACCCTACTGGAATTGGTTGGAAAATAAAATCAACAAATTACAAAAATAGCAACGATGACGCAACACAAACCATATCTACCGAAAAAAACTACACAGAAAGATACAAATTAATAACAAACAGCAAAAAAACAATGCGCTTTATGTCTACACCAACTTGATAAGTTTAATAATTATTAATTAACAAAAAATTGCAAAATAGCCCAAATAAGCAATAACAAAGTAAAAATACCATACATCGCCTACGATACTATGGCTTATAAATAAATCTAAACAATAATTGTTGATAATTAACTATAAAATATAGTAGAAAATTATTTTTATGTTGTAAAAAATAAAAGATCATTAAAATCTGTAAAGTATATACTGTTTTATGGTCTCTAGATTTTATATTTAAGGCAACAAACGCCTAAATGCTATTTGGTAACAATGCCAACCATACCTAGCATGCCTATTTCAAAAGCTTTGTGCTTAACATGTTTACTTAAAAATAGTTCGCATACTTAATAAAGATTGATTGGCAACAGGAATGATTCCTAGAAAAATAAATTTAAAAAACCAGTTGGACAACAGACCCGACTTTTTTGTTAAAGCGCTGTCTTTTGCAATTGGCTTATTGGCGTTTACAATGTGCGTTATGCTATCTTGGAGTGTAATGATAATGTCGATTAAACACCCCATAACAAGTCTAAAAAGTAAAAATGATGAGATTAAACAGCAAATAGATAAAAAAGAAGAAAGTTATTTATCTACAGAAAATACAAAAAAAATAAGGAAGGAGGAGGAAAATAACCAAGCGATGCTAAACGATAACACGAGTAAAAACATAACAGTAAATATAACAGCAAAAATAAGTGAAGTAAAAAAGGAGGAGAAAAATAACACCAATATTATTTTACAAGATATAAAAAATGAAGACAACAGCTTACAGCTTAACAATAAAACCGCAAATATAGAACAAACCAAACAAACAATTCAAAAAACAAGCGGGGTAGAAATATTTATAGATCAAATAGAGAAAAGTAATAACATTACTAGCTTTGTTAAAAATATTAAAAACTTTACAACCGCAAGAATTGATAACTTTAAAAAAGTAAGGTTAACTATGCAAGAAATCTTTAAATTGATATTTTACACAGAAAGTAAAAATAGTAAAATTGCAACGCAATTAGCACAAATAGATAAGAAAAAAATCAACAATGAGATAATATTGGAGCTAAACTACGCAATAAAACATAGCAATAAAGAAGTAGTAAAATTGCTGCTAATAAAGCAAAATAATATAGATATAAAAAATAAAAATGGCGCAAGTCTGCTTATGCAAGCAATAACAGCCGGTAACAACGAAATAATAAAACAAATTTTAAAGTACAATCCAAACCTTGAGATTGTAGATAAAAATTATAATAACGCTTTAATATTAGCAATTAAGCAAAACAACAAAGAAGTGGTAAAATTGCTTTTAGAACAAGGAGCAAACACAGAACCATTATGGCACAAACAAAACAACTACCCTGCCAATAAAATAATAAATACCAATAAACACCAAGACAAAAGCCAAGATGATCTAAAAACAAATTTAATAGATTTAACAGAAACGCCACCAACACCAAAGCGAAAAGCAAAAACAGCAATGATATACTCACCATTAGCAATAGCAGCAAAGCAATGCTCTTGCACAATGGTAAAACTACTAATTGAACAAGGAGCAGAACCAAATGCGGCAAATCATGCAGGCGTGACACCCTTGATGCTTTCAATTGCTAAAGGTTGCGTAAAAACAACAGAAAAGCTTATTAAATACGGTGCTAATGTAAACGCAAAGGACAAAAAAGGCAATACAGCTATAATATGGGCAACAGTGTACAATCGACCAAGTATTATAAAGCTACTTGTTATATCGGATGCAAATATAATAACAAACAATATACACGGCGTTAACGCTATCGATATAGCTTTTAGCCAAAACATAAATGCCCTATTGTTAGATTACTTAATAACAAATAACCACTTACATGATAAAACAAAAAAGCAAAAGGCTCTGTATACAATAATTAAATCAGGAAAAACAAAAGCATTAATACAAACACTGGAACAAAGCATAAACGTAAACCAGCGTGACCAAATGGGACAAACCCCAACTATGTACAGTATAATCACAAATCAAAAAGAAGCCTTAAGAATATTAATATCTGCAGGAGGTGATATTAATATTTTTGACGAAAGCGGTCAAAACTCTTTAATGCTTGCAATATTGCACAATAAAGAAGATATGTTAAAAATATTGCTACAAAATAATGCCGAAATAAACCTACAAAATAAATACGGGGAAACTGCATTAATAAAAGCCGTGCAACAAAATAACCATAAAATGGTTGCAACGCTGCTTGCTTGGGGTGCCTCTGTAAATTTAGCAGACAAAAACGGTAATACAGCTTTAATTTTTGCAACACAAAAAAACAATTTAAAAAATGTACAAACACTAATTAAAAGAGGAGCTGCAGTTAATATAGTAAATAACCTAAATAAAACAGCAATTATGTATGTGCATGACCATATAAATACAAATATAACAGAATCTTTAATAGATGCAGGTGCAAAAATAAACAAGGTAGATATTAGCGGAAATAACATTTTAGCATGGACGGTAACCTGTAAAAACACAGACATCGCATCTTTATTAATAAAAAATGGCGCCAATGTTAACCATGTAAATAATGTAAAACAAACGCCTTTTATGGTAGCTATAATGCAAAACAATATTGGCTTGGTAAAAATTTTACAAAAAAACAAATTTGATGTAAACAAACAAGATACCCATGGCCGTACCCCTTTAATGATGGCGGCAAAATTAGGTTTGTATAAAAATATTGATTTTTTACTTAAACAAGGCGCAAATGTAAACAAACAGGATAAAACTGGCTATACAGCGCTAATGTACGCAATACTTAACGGTAATATTAAATGTGTCCAACGCTTGCTAAAAGGCAATGTGATTATAGGTATTAAAAACCAAATGAATCTCGACGCAATAACAATTGCAAAACAGCGTAACTTTAACCAAATTGCTAAAATCTTAACTAACCATAAATATAACGTATATAAGGTAAGTACTTGGAAAATCATATTATGTATAACCATTGTCACGGTTGCAATAATATTAATATTAAAAACAACACTGATAGGTAAAAATTAAATATATAAAATAAAAATATCGTAAAACTTTAACTTTAGGTAGGCAATGTGAAAACGCCAATACAAACAATAAATACCTGCATAACTTTAAAAAACGCTAACATATTAACGATATGTAATATTTTTTTATTGATTTTGATCAAAAATAAGCTATAATTAAAACAATCGTAAGTTGCGAAAAATGTTAATATAATAGTTTAAAACTTGTGAAACAAACAATACAAGAAACCGACAATAGCTTAAATATGCTACAAATGGTGCAACAAAACCATTGGGAAGCGCTAATTGATGATGTGAGAAAAAATAAAAAGATCGAGACAAAATCTGCCCATATATACGGGGTACCGTTATTAATGGTTGCTATTTTAAAAAAGAACCCAGTGGCTACACAGGCTCTTTTGCAATTAGGATGTAACCCAAATTCTTCAATAGAAGGTAATGTAACGGCAATTGCGCTTGCATCGGCACAAAATAATAAAGAGGCATTACAACTATTACTGCAATACAATGCAGACCCATACCGACCTATGCAAGACAACGTAACGCCACTTATGCTTGCAATAACAAAACATAATAACGAAATAGCTCGCTTATTGTTGTTAAAAGGCTCCAAAGCAAATAAAAGCATAGAGACAGAGGGTTTTATGCTCCATAGCTCTATTAAATCTAAGCAAATAAAAACAGCAAAAAACCAATTACTGCATGAAATACATAAAGAAATTTACATTAAAAATAGCAAAATATCGTACGGTAGTAATGTTTTAATACTTGCAATAATATATAAAAACTACGATATAATAGATGACTTAATTAAATATAACACAAATGTAAATCACATAGATAAAGCAAAAAAATCTCCTCTTTTGTATGCTGTAAACTCTGGAAGAATAGATATAGTAAAAAAACTTATAAAACATGGGGCAGACGTAAGGCTAAGCGTAGAAGACGGGTGGACCGTATTAATGGAGTCGGTAATTAACGGGTATTTTAAAATTACACAATTTTTATTAACGCAAAATATTGACATAAACCAAAGCACCGTAAGAGGCAAAACACCGCTGATGCTAGCGATTATCAGGAATGACATAAAAACAACAAAACTATTAATAAAGCACGGGGCAGACATAACAACACATATGGAATATGGAAGCAGTGTAATTTCTATTGCGGTAATAAATAATACAGTAGAAATTGTAAAATTATTAATACATAACAATGCTGACGTAAATAAATCAAACGCAGATGGATACACCCCTTTAATGTTTGCCGTACAAAATGAAAATTACATAATTACAAAAATACTTTTAAAGCATGGAGCGAGTCAATATTTTATCAGCAACAAACACGAAACTGCACTAATGTTTGCGGTAAAGCAAAAAAATAAAAAGCTTAACACCCTATTGCTTAAACATGGTGCAAATTTAAACATACAAGACAAATGGGGCAATACTGCGTTAATATATGCGTGCAAAAAAAGAAGAGAAGAAGCTGTAAATGAGTTGCTAAAGTACAATGCAGATCCAAACATAAAAAATAAAAAGCTTAACACCGCACTTATCGAGGCAATAATTGCTAACTCTTTTACAATTACAAACGCTTTAATAAAGGCAGGAGCGGACCCTTTAGTAAGGGACGAATACGGTTGTAACTTATCCGATATCGCAATTAAGTCTGATAATAGTAAAATATTTCACCTAGTGGACAACTTAGTATTGCGAGACACCATTGTGCAGTAAAATAATAAGATAACAAAATGCAGAAAATAGTTAAAACCTAAAAGTAAAATAAAAAATAAATAACACACTTGCAAGTGTAATAAGTTAAAAAAGCTAAACCATACAAAGTTAACACTATTAACTACTAAAATAATTTTAACATAATAAATGTTACAAAAGCCTAAGCAAGTACTTAATAAAATTGGTATATATATACATTGGCCATACTGTCAGTCAAAATGCCCATATTGCGATTTTAATAGCTATATTACACCAAACCAAGTTAACAGCAAACACTGGCTTCAAGCCTATATAAAACAATTGCAACACTTTATTAACCATATTAATACAAATAATTACCAATTAGAATCTATCTTCTTCGGCGGAGGAACGCCATCTTTAATGAACCCAGAAATAATTAACGAACTAATAACGTTTTGCACAACAAATATAAAACCGTCACCAAGTCTAGAAATTAGCTTAGAAAGCAACCCATCATCAGTAGAAACAGAAAAATTTACCAAACTAAAAAAAGCTGGGATAAACCGAATTTCTATTGGGGTTCAATCGTTAGACGATAAACAGCTAAAATGGTTAGGCAGAACACACAACGCGCATGAGGCTAAAAATGCCATTTTAGAAGCAAAAGCGATATTTAAAAATTATTCATTCGACCTAATATACTCTTTAAAAAGCCAAACACCAAAAACTTGGGAAGAAGAACTAACACGCGCATTGTACTTAGCGGGAAACCATTTGTCGCTATACAGCTTAACAATAGAAAAAGAAACTAAATTTGGCGATATGTTTGACAAAGGAAAACTAAAAATACCAGACCAACAAACCTCCGACGCAATATACGATGTAACGCAAAAAATTATGCAAGATAATAACTTTAAACGATACGAAGTCTCTAATTACACAAAAAATAATAAACAGTGCAAACATAATATGCTATATTGGAACAACAATGACTTTATAGGTATAGGCCCAAATGCTGCGGGACGTTTTTTTAATAAAAATAATATTAGAATTGCAACTAAATGCACAATAAACCCAAAAAAATGGCTACAAGAGGTAATGTTAAATAATAAAAATAACAATATTAACAATATAAATCTTGGCTGCACATCGGAACAGCTAAGTAAAGAAGAGCAAATTAAAGAAATATTACTAATGGGAACAAGGGTTGTTACGGGTATTAATGTAAACGATATTAAAAAAAGGTTTTCGATAAATCTACTAACAGAGCCACTATACCGAACAGCTAAATTACTAGAACTAAATGGACTATTAAAATTATCCAAACAAGCCATTATACCAACCCCTGAGGGGATGAATTATTCATCTGGAATAGTTAGATTGTTGTGTGCAAATAATACCTAAGCTTAAAATTGTAGTCATGCATAACCAGTATAACTAGGGTATTTTTTTGCAGAACAATGCCATAAAAACGTGTTTTTTTGCTTATTAAACTATTTTAATATAGTGTTACGATGTTGTTTTGTTTCTTATATAAAAATGCAAAAAGTAACCGCCTAAACATTACATAATATGCAGAACCAACCTAGTGAAAAAAATAAAGCAATAGCATTACCGTTTAGGGACCATAACCCATTAACAGTAGAGGAGGATCGGATTGCAAAAACATTAGATGACTCATCTGACAATGTTAACGCAACAGGTATGCAAATGCAAAATAATTCAACCAACAACAACGCTATTAACTCAGAAAGTACCAAAATACCAAGTCAACCATTAATGGGTCAAACTCAAAAAATAAACAATGCAACAGAGAAATTAAAAGAGAATCCGGACAATGTGGATGCCTTTGAGGAACAAAAAAATACCTTTGACAGACTGCAAAAAGAAAAAGAAAAAGAAAAAATCGATCTATCCGCGTTAAAGCAGCTCCACAACCTTGGTCATAATATTATGCCTCGTAAGTTAAATAACACAGAAAAGTTATCTACAGCAATGCAGTTAGTGGCAAAAAGTGTAAAAATATTGCCAGAGGATCAAATCGAATACGAATTCAATGGGCAAAAACGCAAACAGTCATTTGCTAAAATGTACGAACAAAAAGAAAATGGAGAACTTTTTTTCGAAACACTATCAAAAAAAGAGCAAAAATCTTTTATCGATGCAGTAAATAAAAAAAATCAGCAAAATAACAGGGTAAGTATTGCTACAACGGTAACGTTTTTAGTGGCCGGTGTCGCAATAAGCGCATTAACAATGGCAGTCCCTTTTCTTTGGCCTCTAGCGTTAATACCAACAATAGCAATACCGTTAATCGCTGTAAAAAAAGTATCTAACCTTATTAAAGCAAAACAACAAAAGGGTAAATTTGAAAAGGGAACGGAAAGAGTGGACAACTTATCACGTAAGTTAGCTAAAACAGAAAACGAGCATCAGGCTCTTGTAAATAATTTGTCAAAAAAACAAGTAGATCAAAAGGCAGTAGCGCAACAAGTTAAACCTTTAGAAGGAACAGTTGAAACAATTCTTAATGCAAATCCTAACGCTAATAAACAAAAAACTTCTATCCCTACTGGAGAATATACTCCTAGTAGTAACAGTTTAGACGATAAACAACAAAGTGAAATGACAGGCACGCTTAGTTTGGACACTGAAAGAGAGATTAGAAGAAAAGCTAGAACTTCTGACCAAAGTGAGTTTTCATACGATTACACCACTATAGATGATGAAAGATCAGATCTAAGCCTAGAAAGTCAGACCTTAACAGAAGAAATGCAACAAAGTGAAATATCAGATCAATACGAAGAATACAATCAGGATGAAAACAAAAAAGTTGACACATGGCTTAGTAAATCTGATAATATGTTTATACAATTAGACAACTCTTCGCAAGAAGCAATAACGCCAATTGACGAACATAGAAAAGAAACTATAGCAAAAATTATAAACCGCGGTAAAGAAAGGGGAAGATTTGAGCAAGAAACAATTGGAAAAATACACAAGCATCAAAAAGTCGATAAACTGTACGAAAATGCACTAAAAGAGGTTATAGAAGAAATTAGCCCTACTATAAAACAAGAAGCTTTAACTAAAGAATCGCCAACAAGACAATATAGTAATCAATCACAAGATAGTTATCTACACAGCGGTAATGTAAGTACAACCAAATGGACAGATAAAATTGCAAGAATGCAAAGTGAATCACAAACTAGCACAGTAACAAAAAGATCAAATACTGCAAAATCGATTTTGACAGAAGGCACAAAAAGCCACGCTGAATATGCCACAGTAGATAAGCGACAAAAAATACAGATATAACAAAAGAGACACCGACCTAGCTAAATATTAACCCAAGCAGAGTAGCAAGTAATAAGGTGCAAACAAACAGATAAAACTCATACTATCTATGCGATGATTTTATGCAAAAACTGTTAAATAATACCACCTTAACCACAAGAAATAACCATAAAGAATATACAAAACCTATACAAACACATACCCTACCCGCTAAATCTGCCTATATTGTTATATACACGCCCCGCTGTTATGGCAAAATGCCTAATTAACACCAGCTCAATAGCACAACATAAAGATATAACAAAATACTGTAAAAACTTAAGAAGGTATATAAAGCATCGGATCAACAATTCTTTTATTGTCCCTCATTGCAAAATACAACCTTGGGCTAGAAACGTTTGGTGTCATACCAATTTTGCCAATTACACTACCCTTTCTAACTTTGTCATCTTTTCTAACCATAACGCTAGAATTATGACCGTAAATACTAACTATCTTATTCGCATGCCTAACAATAATAAGTTTACCAAACATAGCTATATCATTACCAACATACACAACGGTGCCATCTAAAACCGTAACAACTTCAGAACCAGCAGGGGCAAACATTTCAACACCGTCACTTTTTCCGTTACCGTCTTGAGATGTAACGGGAGAAATGTGACTAGCAACTAGAGGTGATATAAAAACTAACTTATCGCTAGTGGTCGATTTTGCATCTTGCAAACCAGAAACGCTACTATTAATGCGACGATCTTGACTAGTTTTAGAAACGGTAGATTGCGTTTTTTGAGCAAATTGCTTCTTATTATCTATAACAGAAGAACGCCTAACCGGCAATGGAACATTAACAACCTTAGCGGTAACTTCAAAAAGCTCTGGTGAGCGCGGTAAAGGAAGGGCGACAAAATTATCAGGCTCAAGATCTTCATCTTTTGTGTCACTTGGTTTTTCAACAGGAGCCGGTAAACTTAAAGGCTCACTATATGACACAGTTACACCGCTAGAATTAGAACTATGTCCTTCAATGACTATTTTTCTGTCAGAGTCTAAAATTGGCAATAGATAAATATTTTTTCTTAAATAAGCAGAGAAATAGTTGTTAAACTTATTAAACTCCGATTCATCAACATCATTACGACCAGCAATGTGCTTACAAGATAACTGCATTTTATTACCAACAGCACAGTGTTTTACTGGCACAATAAAACGTGTCCCAGCAATAAACATGTCAAAGCTATTATTGGGCAGAGACGACATAATCTCATCTTTAGAAACATGAAAAGCGTGCGCTATGCTATCTAAATTATCGGATGAACTAAATATATATCCAACATAATAAGAATCTAACAACCTATTATCAATGTATTGATTATCGGCACTTTTAGATAAAGAAATGGGAGAAAACTCTGTTGAATCATTAGAAGAAAAGCTGTTTCTGGAAGAGGCATTAAAAGAGCCATCTGTGGATGAATTACTTGAGTCAGCATAAACACCGTCATACTTAAAATTATCTTTTGGATTCCAGTCACTAGATTCCTCAAAATCATCTTGAGCAGGATAAACAACAGGCGCTTCTTTGTAACTTTTGTCACTTTTGTCACTTTTGTCACTTTGTAAATCATTTACATCGTAATCGTCAAAATCATGCAATAATTTTGAAAGCTGAGAATCGCCAACAGAACTAGCACCAACAAAGTCAACGCTAGTTCGTTCGTTAGTTATATTATATGAAGATAAAGGAGCGCCAGAAGTCCAGCTCTCGGGCGATAAAGCGCCATTAGAGCAAACAGCGTTAGTCTGTAAAACAAACGGAGAGTACAGCAAAAAACCTAAAACATGGTATATAAAAAACCTGCTACGCACAGAAATAAGACATGATTGACCAACAAAAAAACCAGAACAGTAGCGGTATGTAAGAAACAAACCTAAGCTATCTACGCTCGACTCTATCACTAAAGTAACAAAATGCAACAGGCTGCACCATTGATAAAAACAAAAACCATTCTATAACAAAGTATTTTTGTTATTTTTCGTAAATTTCCCACAAAAATCCAAATCTATGCACATATTTATCAACAATAGTAATATCGTCTAAAACTAAACAATTATTTGAGTAAACAGCCTCACCAGCGTAAGTCCAATTGTAAGTACCAATAAAAATGATTCTGTTATCAAAAATAGCAAATCTATTACCTTCAAAATTAGAAGC
>JAERRN010000072.1 GCA_016735445.1 Rickettsiales bacterium
AAATACTGTAACAATTAAAAAAGAGAAAAGTGTTTGATTTTAATCAATGTTACTATGACCGATAACAATACTGCTTGTTGTGACAATCCTACATACACTAATTTTTCTAAAAAAAGATCGGTAAAAGGTTTTTTGTGGGTTACTTGTAAAGATTTACATAATTTTATTGATACGCTAAAATCATATCATCAAGTTTCTGGTATTGTTGCTCAGTTTATTGGTAGAAGACATAATTATTTATTAAAAAATACTAAGCTAGTACACGAGCATTTTTTGGATCCGAAGCTAAAAAACCTAATGCCAAATCCGTATCTACTTAAAGATATGAAGGAAGGTGTTAACGTTGTTAAAAATATAATTTCTAAAAATAAAAAAATTGCTATTTTTGCGGATTACGATGTTGATGGTTCTTGTTCTGCTGCGCTATTGCACGATTTTTTATTACAATATGGCGCTTTAGAGTGTAACATATTTGTTTACGTTGCGGATAGAGAAAAAGATGGTTATGGTCCAAATATACCAGCAATGGACAAATTAAAACAATGGGGTGCTGATTTAATTATAAGTGTAGATTGTGGAATTGTTGCATTCGACGCAATTAATCATGCTCGCAAAATTGGTTGTGAATTTATTGTTTTAGATCACCATAAATCTACCAACATTATGCCAAATGCAAATAGCGTTATTAATCCAAATAGGGTTGATGAAGATATTGATTTAAAATATTTATGCGGGGCTGGTGTAGTATTTATGTTTTGTGCTGGGTTGGCAATAGAAATGCAAGATAAAAACAAAGCTGTTGAGTTAAAAAAATTCTTAATGGACTCTTTAGATTTGGTTGCAATCGCTACAATTTGCGACATCGTCCCTCTAGTAAGACTAAACCGTGCAATAGTAAAACATGGACTTAGTATTGTTAATAAAATGCAAAGAGTTGGCATTAAGGCTCTGTTAAACAGGCAATCTTATTTAGGAGTTTTATCTGCAAAAGATATTGGTTTTCGAATTGGACCAGCAATAAATGCTTGTGGTAGAGTTGGTGAGTCTATTTACGGTTTTAAACTACTTACTGTACAACTTTATAAGGATGCAGAAAAATTAGCAAAACAAATATATTCTTGGAATCAATCCAGAATAGATATTGAATCAAAAATTACAGAAGAGACTACTAAGCAAATTAGTAACCTTATAAAGAGTAAAGAAAATTATCTACAAAAGCCATTTATTTTTGTGCATGAAAAAAAATGGAACGAAGGGGTTATTGGAATAGTTTGTTCTAGAGTTCAAAATGAGTATCATAAACTTTCTATTGTAGGTTCTCAATATACTAACGAAGATGGTAATGAGTACATAAAGGCATCATGTAGATCTATTGCGGAAATTGACATTGGTGCAATTGTGTTAGAAGCTGTAGATGATAAAATACTTGTTAAAGGTGGCGGTCATAAAATGGCTGCTGGCTTTACAATTGAACTTAATCAATTAGGGTACTTTGAGGAATTTCTTACAAAAAAAGTAACCGAAATGCTAGCGGTAAATAATAATAACGCAACTTTGGAGATCGATTGTATTATATCTGCAAATCAAATTGGGAAAAGCATTTTATCTGACATAGAAATACTAGAGCCTTTTGGTGCGGGAAATGAAAGCCCAATTTTTTGCGTTAATGATATAATTATTGTTAATGCAAAAATTGTTGGCTTAAAACATATAAGTGTGTCTTTTAAGAATGTATTTTCAGGTGTTTATTTTAATGGTATATGCTTTAGGTCTGTCAACACAGAACTTGGTAACCAGTTATTAAACAATATTGAAAAACATGTCTCAATTGTGTGCAACATAGAAAAGAGTAGCGGTAAATTTAGCTACGAACCTAGCGTCATTATAATTGACGCTAAGTTCTGATAATCTCACAGGCTAACTCTTGCAATACTGTTGTGTTTACAATTTATAGTTAATAATTTGTAAACACGTAGCTAAGTTAAAATTGCCTTTACTATATAGCAAACAAACAGGGTTAGCCCACACGAGCTAACCCCTTATAATGCATAGTTACACAATAAATATTACTGAGTAACTATAAAAGAATGTCAGCAAGTTAAAGGTTCTTTTCTCCCTTTTTCCAATTTACAGGACATAAGCCACCACTTTGTAATGCTTGCAAAACCCTAAGTACTTCATCTGGGTTACGACCAATAGACTCGTCAGTAACATAAACAAACCGCACAATTCCTTCTGGATCAACAATTATTGTTGCCCTTTGTGGCGCACCGCTGTCTGGGTCTACAATACCTAATGATGTACATAATTCTCTTTTCATGTCAGATAACATTGGAAAGGACACTTCGCCAATTCCTGGGTTACTTTCTCTCCATGCTAAATGAACAAACTCCGAGTCAAAACTACAACCAAGTAATTGTGCTTTTGAATCCAAAAACTCTTGGTTCTTGTCGCTAAAAGCAATAATTTCTGTTGGACAAACGAATGTGAAATCTTTTGGCCATGTAAACAAAACTAACCACTTATTAGAATAAGTCTGGTTTGTAATTACTTTAAAAGCGTCGTTTATATTGTTAGACTTAACGTTTGCTGTTAAGCTAAACTCTGGAAATTTATCTTTTACTGATATCATAATTTATTTTTATTAATAAGAATTAAAATGTTTATATCATTGTATAACACTAAAATATTAAAAAATATTAATTTTTTAACCCATTGCCATACCAGCTTGTTTAGCCTTGTCTGCACCTGTAGAGGTTACTCTACCAGATCCTATTGATCGGACTTCTTTTACACCAACTATCGCAGAGCTTGCACGTAAACCCGCCCTTAAAGCGGCCTCTTTGTCTTTTGACGTCATACCTCTCATTTTGTTATTTTGTCTACCTTTCTCACCTGTCGGTTGCGGTTGTTGCCCTTTTTCTTTTTCTTTCTGTCGCATTTCTGACTTTCGAAGCTCTATGTTTGTTCTTTCTAGCTCCATTTGTTTCGCTTCGTCACCTATTCCTTTTTTATCTTTTGACGTCATACCTCTCATTTTGTCATCTTGTCTACCTTTCTCACCTGTCGGTTGCGGTTGCGGTGATTCAATTTCGGACACAGCTCCGCTCTTGTTGTTAGCTTCTAGTTCTTTGTTTGTTATACTTAGATCGCTTTGTTCTCGTTGTATCTGTATCATAGTGTCGCCTAGTTCTTTGTTGTTAGTTTCTAGTTCTTTGTTGTCGGTTCGTAATTCTTTGTTTGTTATATTTAGATCACTTTGTTCTCGTTGTATC
>JAERRN010000066.1 GCA_016735445.1 Rickettsiales bacterium
TTATAAATACTTTACAAATTTTTATTTTATTACATTACTAATATATGGTATATTTTTATAGGTGTAAAGTGGTAAAAAACATATAATTACCGTTATTACATAATGTGTTTATTTATAATAATTTTAGGTTTTATACGCACATGTTAACGCTTATGGTAATTAAGTATTGGTGTTAATTATAATTATTTTTAGCGCCAAGCATTATATAATTTATGCGATACGTAAACGGTGGTTTACTGTTAGTTGTAAAAAACAATTTACAAACCATAAGAAAACCCCAAACCAAATTCGACAATTGTGTGATCGAACCACGGCGTAGTCATGCCATGACTTGGCGAATCAAATATTTTAAAAAATGGGAAATCGCATTCGGTAAACCAGAATACTTTATTATTTTGTTTTGATATCAATATATTGTGCTCGAAACGAACACCGCCAAGCAAACTAACGGTTGGAAAAAAAACTGGGCTACCGATTTCGTTTATAGCAAATGCAAAAGCACCTATACCAAATTTACCTAGCAACGAAATACTTTGCTTTTTTGTTATTTGAATACCTAGTTTTACACCGCCCCAAACAAAAGAGCCAGTATGTAAATTTGATCTTAAAGAGTCGTCTTTTACTGTGTTTCTTAGATTTGAATAACGAAAATCTACCCCACCTAATAAAGAGATGGCGTAATTTTCTCTTGTAAAAACCTCTCTTCCGCCTGCTAACACAAAAGAAGCGAGATCCCCTCCTTTTGAGCTATCTCCTGCGCTATCTATGTTTATATATGGTGCGCCACCAGAAAAACTTGCTATTAAAAATACTTTATCTGTGAAGTTCCTTATTATGTCAAAACCAACTTTTGGCAATAAAGATACAACAGAAACGGTATTAATGGGCGCTATTATGGTATTATGTGTTACATAATTACTTAAACTAACATACCATCTAAACTCAATTGAGCTTTTTTTTCTATCAGCACTCATTTGCACGGCAAAAGCACTATTGTTTATAAACAACAAGCATAGCGTAGCAATTGTAAAAACAGTTATTTGTTTTTTTATTTTCACCAAAATAGACAAATATAAATACAAACTCTGATAATAGTTTACATAGAATATGTTTTTTTATTTGCAAACCAACAAAGCATAATACTTTAAAATTACCGCTGTGTTTTGTGTCTTAGCTTTATATTTGTAATATACAGTGTAATTAACTTAAATTAACACATTACGTACAATAACTAATTAACAGCTTAACAATTAAACAGGCAAACAAGATTAAAAGTTACACAGTTTAAGTTGGGTTACTAACGTACGCTAAGCCCAACTTAAACAGGTAACAAGTAAAAATTAACTAACAAAGCTACTTATTAAATTTTCCAATATAAGCCAATACCGAAATCAACCTTTGGTATAAAAGATGCGCTTAACCTATAACCTTGTTGCATAAAGTCTGCCCCCAATATTGAGTTAAGAAGATCCGCCGCACCATCGGAAAGGTCGCTAACCGAATCTGTAATACTAGATAAGAAATCGCCTTGAGATATACTTTCATAAGCTAATTCTATATCCTCGAGTAATTCTTTTAACTCTTGTTTTATCGCCGGAGACACGATACCAGCGCTGTCGTGATTTGGAATTCCGTTTATTATATCGTTAATAACGTTTGCAAGACTACTAGCAAGATCGATAAAGTATTGTGTATTTTGCGATATATCGCTGTATATATCGCTACCGTTTAGCCCTAAGCTGTCTAATTTTAACACAAGTGCATCTTGTGCACCAGCGACACCATTAATCGCATCTCTTATTATTGCTCTTATTTCGTTAATTTCGGAGATTGGAATCTTTGCAGAAGCGATAATCTCGTATTCTTTTTCTATTTCATTAATCAATAAGTTCTCAAGACTACTATTTGCATAATCTTCCATTGTGATTTTCCAAATCTCATCACTTACTGCATCGCCAGAACCAAAGCCAGTTAATAGCTTAATAATAGGGTTAATACAATCTTGTATTAATGTTATTAATTCGTCTGGGATTCCTGATACACCACTTTTCAGCACTGTAATTAGATCGTCAAGCATTTTTATAATTCCAAGTACACCATCGCTGTCGCCAAAATTTATATTATCAATAGCGTCTAATAGGTCTTTTAGGCTCCCATTTACGTTGCCGTTTAATGAATCGGTAATTTTATTTGTTAAATCTTCAAAAGCATTAATTATTAACGAACTAAACATTGGTATAGCGTTTAAAAACTTACCTACCGAACCTTGAGAATCCATTGCTTCTTGTACTGTTTCTAGATATTCTTTAACGCTAATTAATGCGTTTTCGATAGCGCTCATGCTAAATGGTAATTTTGGTGTCATTGCAAGATACGAAAGAGCCTCTACGTCTACAAACCACCTAAAGTAAGTTGCGTCCGATACCTTAATACTATGTTCGAAAAACGCGCCAACGTTTAAAGCAAGACCAACGTCTGATCCGGAAAAAGTATTATATTGAGACAATAAAGCTGGGCCAGCGGACACGTGTATACCTTGTGAGAATATATTTTTATCACCAGCGTATTCTGTAAATTTTAGACCCAACATTAAACCAGTACTAAACAGTTTTGTACCACTCTTTGCTTTGTATTCTCTCTCTAATATAGTATGTTTTTCTTTTAAATAATCTATAATTGTGTAATCTGGATTTTCTTTAATCATTTCTTTATCAATTTGATCCTTCATTGCGTCAAGTTCTGACAATTCTGCACCAGAACCAAACACTGATGGGTTCATACCTTTATACATTGACTCTACCCCAATTAAACCAGATAGTATAAATCCTTTTTTAGCTGTTGTTGCTAGCGCATAACTAATACCAATCTGACCCCTTGCAGAAAACACACTGTCGCTAATGCTGGTGTCAAACATGCCTTTAAAATTACTGTTTAAAAAGAATGAGATCCTATCGGAACCAAGATTTAATTTAAAACCAGCGCCAATTTCTTTTACAGAACTACTGTTAAATGTCGAATTATCAATAACTGACGAATACGCCGCGTCTAAGACAGCAAATTGAAACATAGAGGACGATGGCAACATTCCAAAAAGACCAAACAAAGCTAAGTCGTATTTTTTTCTATTGTTTACATTTTCATATATTAATGCCTTTCTAATTTTTTTTAAGCTTATGCCGTTTTTATTTAACCTATCAATACCTTCAACTATGCTTTTCTCTAGTTTCTCTATATCTCTTGCTAATAGAGCAGTTTCTCGCTCGCTAGGTTTAACTACCTTACCGTGTGTTTTTTTATCAATAACACCAATAGATCCAAAAACTTTCTCTACGTCGTCTTTGTTTGCGTTTGGGATGGTATTATAATTTACATACATAGACTCACTCCCTTTTTGTACATTGCTTTGGTTGTGTTCTTTATGTTTTTGCTCATTATAATTGTTATTATCATGTCTGCGTTTTTGGGTACTTTTATCTCCATGTTCAGCTTTTTTGTAATCACTGTTTCTTTTTGAAGCAACATCAGAAACACCATCTATTATACATATTTCCTGACCAGTAATGTCTGTATAGCATTTTGCATGCACAGATGAAGCTGAGAAAAGTACAAATAATGACAATGTGAAAATTCCTATATATTTCATAGTAATATGAACTCATTTTTAAAACTAACCTTTTAAAACACCGCAAAGCCAATCTAAATAATACTGGCAATTGAGAAAAGAGGATATAAAAGTGCGTTAATAAACTGGCACATTTTAAAATTTGTAGAAGCTTTACGAATGTAAAGATAACAAAATAAAGGTTGTTATCGTAACAAAAAAGGTAGGTAATTACTACCTAATTGTGATAACTTTAAAAAAACTGCCTTTAGGCAAATATGCTTTTTAAAAAGAGTTTAACGTATAACATATGATGATAACCATAGTATGTAAAAATACATTATAACCACACTGTATCTCTTTTTTAACTTTAGTCAAGTATATTTATGTTAAGAATCTAACACTACCGCAATCTTCTTTTTATCTGGATGCGTAATTGGTATCTTCGGCATTGTGTTTGGGGTAGTTTCGGGGATAAGTTTGTCTCTTAATATACAAAATATTGTATCTTTACTTGAGTCGCGATTTGGTTTTAGCTTGTTTAATCCTGCTGTGTATTTTTTAAGCAACTTGCCTTCAGATGTAAGG
>JAERRN010000021.1 GCA_016735445.1 Rickettsiales bacterium
TAAGTCTGTTTTTTATTTCAGAACCATACAAAACAGCAAGAGACTTAACGCCGATTTTGATATCGTGTTCTTTATCTTGGTACCCGTACATTGTGTCGTAAACACATGTCCAATAAACGCTACCAATATACATTGCAACAACGCCAATACTAATTGTGTTATTGCAACCCGCATAGGCAACCAATACACCAATGTTTGAAACAAAACCAAGTACAAATTGTGTTTTATGTGTGTATTGTTTTGCAAATGGGTATATAATTATACCAGCTGCGCCAGTTATGGCAATGGTAATTGCTAGCCCGTTAAAAAACAGTAGTAATATTTTTAAAGACACCATTGCGAGAATAAAAGCTATAAGAGCAGCAACAAACAGATTGTATTGTCTTGCAGCAAGTAACCTGTTTGCGGTTCTTGGTATTAGTCTATCGATGTCGCGGTCTATAATGTCGTTAACAATGCAACCAGATGAATACATCATTAAACACATTACCGCAAATATAAGCATGTAAAACACTCCTCCTTTGTCGATGCTTGGTCTTGCAAGTAATATACCCCACACGCATGGAAGCCATAAAAAAAATGTAGGTCTTGCATCGTCTAATCTTGCAACAAAAAAAGTTTTTACCAAAAAGGTTTTTATTCTTTGCAATACATTTAACCATATTGTCTTATTTGGTTTTTTCAATTTTGCAGAAGACATATGCTAAAGTGTTTAAAATAATAAAGTATAAATAAGAAAAATAGCACAATGTAACAGCGGTAATAAATAAAGCATACCGCCAAACAATTACAACTAATTATATAATATCTAATTTAGAGATCATTTTGCCAAAGTCTTCGATCTGCATTTGATCGGAATATAAAGCTTGTCCGTCTTTTTTAACAAAAATCTTTCTAATTGGTTCACCAACTTCATTGTTAATGATTAAATTATAATTTGCGACATCTATTTTGTCTACATCGTCAAAAAAGGATAGTTCTTTTCTTGGTCTAGACTGCCATTTAACCATAATACCGTCTGTAACCTTTTCTGTTGTTACAGTAATTGGGTGTAAATCTATATTGCTATAATTACGCAGTGTAAATGTTATTTTTTTACTATTTACAATTGCTTCACCTTTTGATCTTGCTATTATAATCACTTCCGCATCTACGCTTTGCTGTTCAAAATCGACCCTAACTAGGTTTTCTTTTCTTAGTAAAGTAAATTGCTCGCCATCTGTGTGCAGTTTGGCAAATTTTTCTGTTCCAAATCGCCCTCTTAAAAAATTACGTAAAACAACATAATTTTTATCTTTTACTTCGACATTTTGAAATGCAACAATTTCTGCACCAATCATTGCTAAGTTATAGTTGTTAAACCATGATTCCTCATCTATCCAAAATATTTTATTAGCGTTATTTTGGTATAAAAATAAATGGATTTCACTGGTAACATCTGGCACAAATATGTTTACATCTGTTTGTAACGTATTAGCGCATAGCCCAACAACACTAGGTTTATGGACGAATGTAACTTCTGTAAATGTTTCTCCTTTGTCTTCCGATTTGTATATTGTTGCACCGCCCCAATTTTTATACTGCGAATATACCGCACAGTAAACAAATGGATTTAATGATGAGTTACGGTTGTCAAAATCATATACATCTATAACGTCACAACTTGTTGGAACGACTGACGACAAACCTACAGATAAATGTGGTTTATCTTTTACTACTTCAAACGATGGTAGTTCGTACATGTCTAGATCATCTGAAAATCCTTGTACCAAAATTGACAATGAATCTTTAATTGTTACAGAGGTCACTCTAATAACATACTGCTTTTGCCCATCTATTACCTTAACAACATCTGACGGTATTATATTGCTGTATCTCATTGACAAAACAAAAACATATTGCGACTTTCTAACACACTTACTTGCTAATATATCACCGGCAATACTTCTTGCATTTTCGGTTGTTGTATAAATACCAATATTATATGTTGCAACATTTTGGTTTTTATTTTCAATATTTGATGCACGAACAACGCCAACTTTATATTCGTCTTCAATATTTTGAAATAACAACTCAATTACATCTGGATATTCGTTTGAGTCTGTAATAATAGATTCCGTAAATAAGGTTCCTTTTTTATCGTCAGTTATCACATCAGCTACATCAACAGTATGGACGCTAAAATCTCGCATTAATTGAAAAATAATATTACCATCTTTCACGTATGCATCAAACCCAAATATATCGGCCATAAGGTTAATATGTTTTATAACATGCGACTTATCGTCTATCATATACCCTCCTATATCCATATCTAGAGAACTTGTGTTAATTTGATATGGTTTAAAGCCAATTTTTTGACACAAATAAGAAACAACATCCCCTAAAGTGCTATAACCTACCTTGCCATTTAAAAAATGTCCATATTTCCAAATATCTGCATCGGCCCAAACATTTTGCATAGCTGGAAAAAACGGGTACGGTCTTGCGTCCCAAGTCCATACAAATTTTTGCTCTATCATTGGGCTATTTAGCCACTGTTTTTCTGTTGCATAAATTGCATTTCTTTGGATTTTAAAATCTACTCTCCCACATGAAAGATGTGGAAATTTACTCTCTACACTGTCTGTGGAAAAAAATACATTTGGCTGGTTAGTTGCGCAATCCACAGATGGGAAACCATATTCTGTAAACCATATTTTCTTCATTTTTGGTTGCCATGCTGTTTGTTTACCGTCTGGGTTAATGTGCGTATTTGACCAAAAGTGCTCTATGTTCTTCCAAGCATATTCTGGTTGTAAAGGTTTTGGATTTGTTTTTTTATTTGCATCTTCGTAATAAAAATCGTATCCTTCTCCAGAAACCCACCCTTTCATAATTTTATCAACCTCGTATACCGTTGTAGCGGAGTTTGTAAGCGGAAAATAGGCATCAATTCCTATCATGTCAATGTTTGGGGAGCTCCATAATGCGTCCATGTTAAACCACCCGCCATGTGTATGGTGGTATTCGCTCCAATCGGCAGCATAGGTTATTTTAGTGTTATTTCCCATAATTTTTTTAACTATCGCTGCTAATTTTACAAAATAATTTACACCAACAAATTGACCTTGCGGATCTTTAATTTTGGTAATTTGAACAAATTCACTGCCTATTACAAAGGCGTCAGCTTTGCCTTTAAGTAATGATGCATAATGTACGATAAATTTATTATAACCATTTTTTCCTTCAAAAAAATTCTTTATTTCTGTGTGCGAGCCAGAAATCCTACCGCGCCAAGGTTTACTTAACATGTCAACAAACAGCATTGGGTAAAAACATACTTTATATCCTCTTTTTATAAGCTCGTCAATACCGCGAATAACCGCATCGTCGGACACTGTACCGCCGTATATTGGATTTTTTTTGTCGTTATGTGTTACTGTTCTTGCGTTCTCTCTTGTAATTCTTCCAACAGACCATGCAGATGGTTCTGTTGCTTGGGTTATAAATTCGCAAGCGGGGTAGATATTAATATCCGCTAGTTTTGTAGAATCGCAAAACCATGAAACAACCAATGAAACCCATTTTACTTTTGGCATATCTCTTTTTAAATGATCTAAAGACAACATAAAATCTGTCTTACCTTCATTGTTGTTTTGGTTGATAACCTCGTTTTGCGACACCCTATGAACTGCGCCAAATCCAAGCATATTACCCAAATTATACCTATACTGCACTTTTGTGTCGTATACGTACTGTCCGCTACCTGGTATTATTGTTACACCTGTAATTAAGTCTTCTGGTGCAATTTTGTTTAATGAGCGAATTGCTTTATGTCTTGATATGTCAAATGAAAAACTTGGCAATCTTCCGTTATACTCTTCCATTGCAAAATCTTCAAAAACAATATACGAAACCCCCCTAAACGCTGGGGTGTTTTCAACGCCTATATAAGATTGTATAACCGAATTTGGCTCTTGCTCTTCTGAGCCATTGTAAAAAGTATAATTAGTATTTGCAATGTTCATCATCTGCCCAT
Source organism: Rickettsiales bacterium (assembly GCA_016735445.1). GTDB lineage: Bacteria > Pseudomonadota > Alphaproteobacteria > Rickettsiales > Deianiraeaceae > JAERRN01. The sequence continues at coordinate 4,022 of JAERRN010000021.1, forward strand.
CAGCATATATCGCGTCTACGCTGTCCACCTCTCCAACGCTTAGCGCAATTGCAAACGAAGAACGAACACTAACCGAATTTGACGGTGACCCCAATATTGTAGTTGCTTTATCTAAAATTGGCATACCAGACCCCATATTTTTTGTTGTAATAATTGGAGATGACCAAATAATATTTCCGCTAATTCTTACTTTTCCAAATAACTCTGGTATTGGGCGACCGTAAGTTGAGGTTTGTAATTTTACATCTTTATATGTTACTTGTGGTTTAAAACTTTCTATTGCCCTTAGTATTCTAGTTGTAGCACTTAAAATGTTTCTTACCCCTCTGTTTGACATTAAGCCCCCAAATACCGTTTGAGCCATCGACATAAACTCTACAGATGAGCCGCTTCCTAACGACATAAGCTCTTTAAACATATAACTATATTAACTTAATTTTAATTTAATTTTTAATAACTTCTTGTAATTTTTATGCTTATTTTTGGTTTTTAAATTTATATTTTATACATATAAAACTTACAAACCCAAAGGCTTGTAAGTTGTTAAAAATTACTGATGTAATATTTACTATTTACGGTAAGTAAAAAACCGTTAACGTAGGCGCCTAAAAGTATACTTGTTAATATTGCTTTATTACTGAGGTGTAAATTTTACCCCCTCTTGCGTCTCGTTTTGCGTCTCGTTTTTGTTAGAGCCAAATCCAAATATTTCTCTTTTTTCATCTTCTGTAACAAAATTGCTATCCTGAACATTCTTCCACATTTTACTTCTTTTTTCACTTAGTGCGGATATTAAATCGATATCGTATGATATTTCAATCTCTTCTTGAAACAGGTTTGATATCCACTTGGACAATGAATCTAATGTTGAGTTTAGCAAAGGCAGTACGGTTTCTTCCCAGAACGCAAGCCTTGCTTCTGCAACATTGCTATATGTGTTGTCACCTCTAATGCCAAGCAATTGTGGCGGCATACCTAACGACAATGCTATATCTCTGGCTGCGCCATTTTTTGTTTCCAAAAATTCCATATCTTTTGGCGAAACACTCATTTCTTTCCAGTCTAATCCTCCTTCTAGAATTAATATTTTACCTGCGTTTTCTTGACCACTATGGTTATTTAGCTGTTCCCTAATTTGTTCAAATTGCTCATCTGTAAGCGCACCGCCGTTACCGTTTTCATTTTTAACAACTATTGCGCCGCTTGGTCTTGCGCCATTTTTAACTAACGATTTATTCCACTTAATGCATTCGTTGTATTGTTCTACAACGCTTATTGCGGCTTGTAAGCTAGAAAAGCCACAATAGTCGTCTAATGGGTGGAAGTTTTTTAAATGCAATAATGGCGCATTACTGTTATTGTTTTCTATTGGTATTTTATATACACTGTTATCGATCGAGTATTCATACATTAACCCCTCACCTGTTGACATTGGTGATACTGTAACCCTGTCTGGTCGTAATACATCTAGCGACTCTACTCCCGTTCCTTTATCGTTACTTGTAGCATAAATATATGTATTTCCAGATATAATAAAATGAAAAAATATGTTTTCAAAAAATTGCATTTGGCTCAACTGTTTGTTTGGTCTAGCAATTAATTTGCAAATAGGGTGGTTTATGTCTAGCTCTACTTTGTTACCATTTTGGTCGTATTTATAATACAACAATGCAACGGATGATGCATTTTTTGCTATCATAGAGATAGATCTATTTACTATAATATTGTCCATAAACCCATCTTTTGCTAGAGAATAATAAGGGTTATCCCTCCATAGTTTTTTTTGCCCCGTGTAACTACCAACATAGTAGGTATTTTTAATATTTGGGTTAGACTTTTCATCACCTTTTTTTAAAAAATTAAACAGACTGATCTTTTTTTTCATACTATTAACAATAATATTATTTTACGTTTTTACCCTTTAGCGTTATTGCCAATGTTGTTACAGCAACACGTCTCACCAACAATTGTAACAAAATTGGTGCAAAATGTAAAATTTACACTAGTTCACCAATTTTGTTACTAGGCTGTAGAGTTTAAAACGTTTAACGATTTAATTACTTATCCGTTACAGCCTAGCGTTTTAGTGTTAGCTTTTGCTAGGCAAATAAGTGTAAATTTACACCCCTATTTGTAGCACGCTACCAGCTGCTGGCTCTATTATGTCGCCACCAACTCTTTTAGTTGCATAAAATACAACAAAAGGCTTAGAGCTGTATGGGTCTCTTTGTATTGTAATTTCGCTCCTATCAACAATTTGGTACAAACGTCTCATGTCGCCATATATTATAACATCTGCATTTGCCGCAACTGTAGGGACGTGTCCGCTTGTGTAAACGCTACACCCTAACAATGTGTCTGCCTTACCAAATAAAACACCTGGCATCCAGTAATATTGCCCTGTATTGCTGTCTTTAAATGTTCTAATTTGCTGCAAAGTTGCTTTATTCATTATAAATGAAGCATTAACAGAATAGTAATCATCTAGAGAATAATACAAAGACAACAAACTATCTTCGTTAAATTCAGATGCTAAACCGGACTTAACCCTGTTAATACCAATTGTACTACCTGTTGGTGCTTTGTAAGAAAGAATACCCTTTGGCTTGCTAGAGCCGTCACCTGCGATAAACGCTTCGTCTTCCATTGTTAAAAATAAAGCTGCTAATTTTTCAACAAGCCAAGATTCTAAATCTATAACTGTGTCGTCAATCATTTTTTGCGTAACTTTTGGCTGTGCTGTTAATTCAAAAGTTTTAATTGAGTTCATTACCATTGAATCACTAGGTGGCGCAATTGTAGATCCGTTCTCCCACTGGCAAGCTATATCGCTTTTTGTCATAGGTACATCTAGTGAGTCTCTAGACACTATAATGCTATTACAAAGTTTTCTCATTATGGAGTATTCTGCAAGATACTCGTATATGCTATCTGCGATAGAATATGTTGCGCTATAACCTGGCGTACCTTTGCTGGAAGAAATTTGTATCCTAGAACCTCCCGCAAAATTTTGGTCTACTAATGTGCCGCTTGGTTCGGTACCTTTTCTTAGGTAATCAGATAGTTGTTTTCTTTCTATTTGACCAAACTTAAAACTTTTTGTTTCAACTTGTCTGACCAAATCTGCCGCGTTATTTCTTACATTGTCCATTTTAACGCCTGCCTCTATGGAGTCAATTGCCGTATTTATTTTGGCAATCTTATCGTCCCATAAGCAGTCGTTATGCTTAGCTGTTCTTTTTTCTTCATCAGTTGCGCGCAACTGATGCAATGCTTGATTAAAAATGTTTGTTTGTTCTTTGTTGATCATATTGTTTACCAATTTACTTAATCTTTAATTAGATAACTAATAAAATTAAGATCGTTTTTTTACATTTAAGGAAGCATAAAATTTAGAAATTTGTATTTTTATGCATTTTTTATACAGACATGCAGTTTATATGCGTTAGTTTATCGCATTTTATAAATACATATTGTCGGTTTTGTTTTTTAATCTATTGGCTATATATGCTTATATTTGTACTACCTGTGTTTACGTTTAATGCGCTACCAAAGCCATATATGTTATTTAACTATACATATTTGTTGCTAATTTTTATATATAATGCGGTAAATAACCAAATATATTTATGTAGTTATATTTTTATTTCTATATTAAATCCTTACGTGAGTTTTTTCTAAATACTTTATTTATACATGGTGTAAGAATTAATAGACTTAGTGCTGACATTGTGATAAAAACAGACCATTGTTGACAAAATATTTTATTTAGTACGCAAAAAATACTAAAAAATATTATATTTATAATTGCAACCATTGACTCACTAAGACCATTTATAATAAATTTAACATCTGTTGCAATGTTTTTATTTAAAAAATTAGATGACCCAACTTTAAATATTGGAAAAACTGCCAAATAAAACAACGAAAGTAGTGTAATATTTTTAACAGCTATAAACCCACACAGCCCAATTAAAAAAACCAGCACTGATGAAGTCAACAACATCAACTTACCGGTTAGTATTCTTTTTTTTAAAAACAACATAGCTAAAGATATAACTATTGGCAATATATGCGCCAATGAATATAACTTCGCAAACTCAGTAACCTTTGCAAGGTTAGCAAATACTATTTTATTAATATCTGTAACTAAAAAGAAAGATGCGTTTATAATGCTTACTGCAAAAATAACCATCGCTATATAGTTGTTATTTTGTATTGTTTTAATACCGGCGTTTATAATTTGTTTTATAGAATTTCGCTGTAAAGTTGCATTGTATGCCTTTTGTGTTACTTCTAATAGTTGCATGTGTTTGTCTTTTTCCATCACAAGTAGCAATACTATATTTGGCAATAATATAAACACAATTGTAATTATAATTACGCCGTTAAACCCAACAAGTGGATACAACGCTAACACTACAAACCCGCTAACTACTGATCCTATTTGTCTGGCAATGTTTCTTAAAAACATTAAATTTGAAAAGGAGTTTTTCTTACCACGTTGTTTTAGCAAAATATACATATACGGGTCTACCTTTGACATCATGAACGCAGCACCGCAACCAAGCAACATATTGCCAGATATTAAACCTATGTCTATTGCGTAGCTACCATAGTGTTTACTAAAGTGCTTACCGCATAACCACAACAAACACCCAAAGCATTTTAACAATAAACCTATCATCATAGCTTGGGTTGGCTTGCGTAAGTGTGCAATTGCTCCAGAGTAAAAACTTGCAATAATGCGTACAAATTCGTGTAAAGAAAAAACAAATGCAATTTTGGACACGCTAAAACCAACGCCTATCATCATTGGCACTTGAATCGCATATATTAATGCAAACCTTTCTAAAAAAGAATGTACACCCGTATATACCCACACTTTTAATGTAGAATACTTTGTAAAATTAATTAGTGACAGCATGACAGTAAACCGTAATTAAACTCTGTACATTGTACGGTAAAAATAATGACGAGAATGCCAAACCAAAACTAATGTTTTTTAGGTATTGTTAGCGTCATACCGTCTAACTCTTTAGTTACGACTAATTGGCAACTCAATCTTGATGTTGCTTTAACTCCGTGAGCTAGGTCAAGCATGTCTTCTTCTTCCTCAGTTAGTGCGGGTAGTTTGTCAAAGCTCTCTTTGTCAACAATAACATGGCAAGTTGAGCATGCTAACGCACCGCTACAAAGACAGTCTAAATTAATGCCATTTTCCTGTATAATATCTATAATTTTTTTATCTACTTCTGTAGAAACGGTTATATTGTTTCCATCGCTTTCCACAAAGTTAATATTTACTTTAACACACATTTACAACTTAGATAAATCTATAATAACCCCTTAACGGAAAGACTAACGCTAAGCATGTTAAGTTGTTAGTGTAATTTGTCAACTATTTTAAAATTTAATGTTTAACAAAACCATACAGCAAAATAACCCTGCTAATATGTTATTATTATTTCGTTTGGTTTTGCATAATTTAATCGTGAACGGGCTAATTCGTCTAAGTAGTCAATATCTATTTCTTGTGTACTTAACCTGTTTATTTCTGATGTATAATTATCTTTTAACTTTTCTAATTTATGTAATATGTATGTTTTTTCTTTCTTTACCTTTTGTAATTTATAATGGTTTATTATGCCGTTTTGACCAGCAATTAACCCACCAATAAGGTAAAAAAATAACAATGTAAACGAAAGCACCCATGCCCTATATTTACTATACGCAACATGTATTGAGTTAGAAAAAAAACAAAGAGTTTTGTTAAAAAAAGAATACATAAAAAAAGAATATTACATTTACTGCTTAGTGTTTAGCATTTAATGCTTAGCAACGCGACTAATCTAATCTTAGTGAATTTTTATTTTTTTGCAAATAAATAAAATGACAATATTACGGTTTTATTGATTTAGGGCTATTTTTTAATTATTTTATTATCGGCAATATATAAGGTCTTATGCGTTTATTGTAAATTATAGCTGCGTCAAGGTCTGTAATTTTAAAGGGTAAATATTATTTACCGTACACTAGCAAATTACCTAACAACACGTCTTAGTAAAGGTAGGGTGCAAGTGTGACGTAATTGATGCATTTATAACGCAATACAGCACCGTATAGTATAACTTTATTGACTTTGCGGGACTTTGTATTGCACGCCCATAAGATAACATACGTTATAAACTACCGCGTTTACGGCACAATGTCTGTTTGCCTCTACTCTGTTGTGTTTATGTTATCGTTATGTTGTAAATTTGGAGATAAAGTATTTATAAGGTCAATATCGCCACAAATAGCTTCCTTAAGCACGTCTTCCAATGTTTCGCAACATATTATTTCTACATCCTCTTTTATTATATCTGGTATTTCAGATAAATCCCTTTTGTTTTTACTTGGAATTAAAACCTTTTTAATTCCAGAACGTTTGGCTGCCATTATTTTTTCCCTTAATCCCCCAATTGGTAACACCTTTCCACGTAAGCTAATTTCGCCCGTCATTGCAACATTTTGACATACTGGTCTAGATGACAACAACGAAACAAGCACAACGCAAAATGTTACACCAGCGGATGGTCCGTCTTTTGGCACCGCTCCAGCTGGCACATGTATGTGTATATCGTATTTTGTTATATCTTTTAACGGTATGCCAAACTGGGTGTTTTTAGATTTAATATAACTCAATGACGCCTGCATTGACTCCTTCATTACATCACCTAGTTTACCGGTAAGTTTAATGTCTCCTTTACCGTTGGCAACTTTAACCGCCTCTATTATTAACACCTGACCTCCAACCTCTGTGTACGCGAGACCGTTTGCGATACCAATTAAACTGTCCCTCTCAAGGTCATCGTCAATATACTTTCTTGCGCCAAACATGTATTCAATCTCTGTTTTGCCAATAACCATTTTGCCGTTATCCACTTTAATTTTTGCAATTTTACTAAGTTCAGCAACGCCTATTTTGTCAATACACGCTTCTATAGTACGTTTTTCATCATCGCTATTATCTACCTGACTATCGTTATCAATGTTACCTACAAATGTAGAGTCTATCTTTTGCTGAACAAACTCTTTTCCCAGCATCATTCTCATTAATGATTTTCTGGCAATTTTGCTTATCAATCTACCCAACTCTCTAACGCCAGATTCTCTAGTGTAAAACTCAATAATTTCCTCTATTGCTTTTTGCTCTATTTTTAATGCACCAACTGGTATGCCGTAATCTTTAAGGCATTTTGGTATAATGTAATTTTTGCAAATAGACACCTTCTCAGAGTGAAGATAGCTTGGTATCGAAACAACTTCCAATCTATCTAATAAAGCTCTTTGTATTCGCATATTGTTTGCCGTTGCAATAAAAATAACTTTTGACAAATCATATTCAATCTCTAGATAGTTATCTTGAAAAGAGCTATTTTGTTCTGGATCTAACACTTCTAATAAGGCAGATTCTGGGTCGCCTCTGTAATCGTTAGCCATCTTGTCTATTTCGTCAAGCAATATAACTGGGTTATCAACTCCAACCTTTTTAATTGTCTGTATTATCCTACCTGGCATTGCGGCGATGTATGTTTTTCTATGCCCGCGTATTTCGGCTTCGTCTTTAACGCCACCAAGTGAAATCTTGGCGTATTTTCTGCCCATTGCTTTTGCAATAGATTTAACAAGGGTTGTTTTGCCAACACCCGGTGGGCCATGTAGACAAAGTACCGCGCCTTTTTGTTTCTTCTGACCAATTTGTGCGACAATATACTCTAATATTGTAGATTTAACCTTATCTAGTCCATAGTGGCTTTCTGCGATAATTTTACTTGCTTCAAAAATTGTAACTTCCTCATTTGTTGTAGCACCCCAAGGCAAGCTAAAAACGCAATCAAGGTAAGAACGTATTGAATCAGCAAACATTGTGGTAGAGTGTTTTAGCCTTTTAATTTCTTCTTTAATTTTACTCTTTACAGATAGCGGAAATATTTTTTCTACTAGTAATTTTTCATATCTAGCAACTGTCTCTGTTATTCCGTCACTATCGCCAAGTTCTTTTTTTATTGCCTTCATTTGTTCGTTTAGGTAGTACTCTTTTTGGTTTTTATCTACCTGCATTTTTACCCTATCACGTATCTCTTGATCAAGCTCCAATATCTCATTTTCTTCTAGTAAAATCTTAAGTATTTTTTCTAATCTTTTTTCCAAATTAATCGCCTCAAGGATGGACTGTTTTTTTGTAAACTCTATTTGCAAAAAGGACGCTACCATGTTTGAAAACAAGGACTGTGCGTTGGTTGATGAGATTATTTCTGTTATAGAGTCTGGATTTGCCTTTTTAAGGTTGATATATTTTTTCAACTCTTCAACAACACTTCTTACTAGGATACTTACGGCAACACTGTTTTCACTCTCTTCACTATCTACAGAAATTTCTATTTTTGCTTCTAAAAATAAAATTTTGTCAAATAGCTCCACTATTTCGCCTCTGTATTCAATATCTACTAATAATTTTGTTGTCCCGCTTGGGAGTTTTATTTTTTGCAATATTTTTGCGACCGAACAAATTGTAAATACATTAGAATCTGTTTTTTCTAACACCAATGCGATAATGTTATCATGTAGTGTCATAGATCTCTCGATCGCAATAACCGATTTTTCTCTGCCGATAAATAGAGATGTAATAGAATTTGGAAAACAAACTGCGTCCTTTAACTTAAGTACTGGTATTTTTAAAACATCACCTCTTGCAACTTGCTCTTTCAGGACGTTAGAATCGCTTTTAGATTTGGTACTTTTTTGCAATTTAGCCATCTCTTTAATAACCGAATCTGCTTCGGTAATACCTTTGTCGCTGTAAGTGTCCTTTTCAAGCATGCCAACTTCGTACAAAACTTTTTCAAGATTTGCCATGTCTTCTTTATTTTTTACAATTCTATCTTTGTTTTCACTAGGTGGTTTGCTGTCTTTGCTCCGGTTTTTATTTACCGTTAACTGCTGGGTTTTTTTACCTTGTTGCTCTGTTTTGTTACCTGCGTTGCCTATGTGATTACCTTTGTCTAGTTTTGCTTTATCGTTTTCTGCCTTACGCTTGCTTACCTTTACCCTCTGAACAACGTTATCAAAGTTATCTTTGCTAAGTGTTCTCGATTTACTCATAAACTCTTGTGCTGGCAAAGATTTTGTCGCTTTTACCTCTTTTTGTTTTGAAGATATTTTTAATCTATCGCTAGTAACTTGGTTATTTTGTTTACTGTCTTTTGTTGCGTTTTGATTTTTTAACTTCGCAACGCTAACGCCACTAATATTTTTTGTTAATGGTCGTTTTTTATCACTAGAACCTTGCGACATATGGTAAATAATTAATAACTAATACGTAGGGTAACAGTGTTTACTACTGCAATATATATAACATAAGTTTACGAAATATCAACTTAATGGCTAAACTTCGCATATTTCTGGTTAAATTTAGTTACAAACTTAACCTAACTTAGTAACTAAATTCAATAATTAATCTGCAATAGTATTAGGCATCCCAATTATATTATAGCCACAATCTACATATATATTTTCACCAGTTACACCGCTAGATAAGTCGCTTAGTAAAAATACAGAAGCGTTTCCAACTTCGATTTGTGAGACGTTTCTTTTTAATGGTGCGTTTTTTTCCTGAAAACCAAGCACATTGCCAAAACTGCTAATACCAGAAGCTGCCAATGTTTTAATTGGACCTGGGGATAAAGAGTTAACTCTAACACCTTGTTCACCTAAATCTACAGCTAGATACCTAACGCTTGCCTCTAATGCCGATTTAGCCACACCCATAACGTTGTAATTTGGTATAACCTTTTCAGCTCCAAAGTAACTCATAGAAACAATACTACCTCCGTTTTTTATTAACGATTGCGCACGGTTTGCAACCGCAACTAAAGAATAGCATGAAACATCCATTGCTAAAGCGAAATCTGACCTACTTGTACTACAGTACTTACCCTTTAAGTTCTCTTTGTTTGCAAAAGCAATACTATGAATAACAAAATCTATTCCGTCGCTAAAAATATTTGATAATCTTGTAAATGCGTTGTCTATACTTGTGTCGCTTGAAACATCGCAATCTATTAGATTTTCACCACACCCAAGTTTTTCTGCTAACGGTTTAACTCTTTTAAGCATTGTTTCTCCTTGGTAACTAATTGCTATTTGCGCACCGCTATTTATAACAGCCTCTGCAACGCCATAAGCGATAGAGCGAGAATTTGCAACACCCATTATAATGCCTTTTTTTCCTTCTAATAAATTATTTTTAACAACCGTCATAAATAAAGTAACTTAATTATTGCAAGAATTCTAAAAAACTTAAGCTATATTGCACAACCAACATAATAATGTTTAAAAGAAAATCTTAAAATATCTAATAGTCAAGTAAGCGCACAAACTGACAACGCCATGATATTGTTTTTAATAAAGGTATGTAAGTTAAATATAGAGTAATATTTTATTAAAATTATTTTCGTTAAGTATGTCATGTTTAACTAAACAAACTCTTGCACTGGTAAAAGTTTGTTTAGTTAATTTATACATACAAATGTTAGCTATGTTTTTTATGTTTGGTAATTTTTAATTACAGCTTACTGCCAATTTGTAGCTTGTAAGGTTTAGTTTAGTTTTTTATAAATTTTTATGTATAAAGTTTACCTTTTTTACCGACTTTAACTTTATTTTCTCTTGCCAATTGTAAAATGCTATCATGTTGCTCAACGGCATTAAAGTACTCTCTAACCCTTCCTGTCGCAATAGCAAATTTTGGTTCGCTCATTTTGTCTAGTATACCAACCGAAATTGGTACTTTTAAGAACCTACTTTCTTGTGTAGAGTTGTCTTTTTTCCAAGGTTTATCGGCCAATAGCACAAATACAGATTTGCAAATATTTATTTGGTCTCTTGACAAGTCTGCCATACATTTGGTCACACTAGAGTAGCCAACAGATTTTAACGCTATATCTTCAGTTTTTATATTTCCACTTTGTAGTAAAATACTACCTGATGCCGTTGCAAAATTGGTTCTACCTGGTTGATTTAAAACCTTATTTATTTTAACATGTTTAGATGACGCTGAGGATATCAGGATATCACTTAGAAGCTCAAAGTTTGGGTATGTAATGCCAATGTTTTTTCCGCTAAAAGATATTTTTCCATTTAAATTAGCAATGATGTTTGCAAACGATCTTCCAAAAGACTCTAACAATATATTAAAATTAACTCTACCGTCAACTTTGTTATTTCCCCAAAATGTACGCATTAAATACTTTACTGACGTACCAACACCGACACCTTTTAAGAAAAATTTTGTATCCTCTACAAGGTTAACCTTGCCGTTAATGTCGATAAAACCTTCTGGATAAGACATAAATGCCTTTGTTATACTGGCATACGAGTTTACTATATTGCAATCTATCGTAATATTTTTTATCATGCCATCTTTCCATTTTAAGGCATTTGCCTTAATTTTAATCATTCCAAATAGTTTGTCTATATAGGGAATTTGCTGTTTTAAGTTGTTAATTTTAAAAATATACGGCTGGTTCTGTTTGGTGTCATTTTTAACTCCACTTAATCTATCATGAGCTGGCTTTTTGGTTGCTTTGTTTTCTTGGTTACCTTTATCATCCTCTTCAGCTTCTTCAGTTTTTTTATTGCTGTCTGGTGCTTTTGTTTTGTCTGTTCGATCTTCTAACTTCAACTTTAAATTTGTATCAGGTATGTTTTTTTCACTAGAAGAATCATATTTTGCTTCTTGTTGTAAACTAACGTCGACTACATCTATATGATTTTTATCCTCGTTCGTACTTTTATTTATGTCACGGTTTAAATTTTCTAACTGCAAATTACCAACATTGTCATCGCCAACTTGCTCGTTGTTGTTCGTTTTGTTGTCGTTTTCTGTTTGTATATTGTTGTCGTTTTTATGTTGTGTAGGGTCGTTTTGTTTACTGCTTTTTAATAACTTATCGTTAATTTCTTTAAAAGTTACTTGTTGCATCGCAACTTCGGTGTTAACGTTTGTTTTCTCATCGTCATCACGTAAATTGTTACTATTAAACAACACGTCAAGGTCTATATTTGCTATGTCTGCTGCAATATTTAGCGTTGGCTCTACTGTTGATATGTCAAATACCATTTGTAACTCACCTTTAAAAATACTTGAATCACCACTTACGTCTCTAATTGCAAACTGTGTTGAACTTTTATCTATTCCGACATGGAGATTCTCTAACCCTTTACCGTTATATGTTGTATCTTTAAAATATAAATCTGCAGAATAATTTTTACTTTTGGCAACCTGATTTGTAAAATTAAATACCGCTGAATTGCTTTTACCCTGTTTAAATACCTCAAATAACCTTTTTGCCCAATCTTGTGGGAAAATACTTAAAACGTCCATTTGCGATATGGTGAAGTTAATTTTCTGCACACTCTCTAACATTCTATTTTTATTTGCTGACACTGTAAAAATATGCTCTCCTATGATTTTTCCACCGTTTGCTATTTTTATATCAACATCCTTAAAACCGCCGTTCTTGGTTCTGTAATCTAAAAACAAATTAACTTTTCCATTAAAAGACTTATTACCGCAGTAAGATTTGTTTGTTTGTGTGTTTGTGTTTTTAAACAACAAGGTGCTAATAAAATTAGTAAACTCGCAAATATTTGCACCGGTTACAATAATTGGAATAATAGACATTTGAACGACAACATTACCTCCGCTATTTAAACGTTTCTCTGTTTTATTGTTATTTTGTGTGTCGTCTTGCGTATTTTTATTATTGCTAACGTTGTCTTTTGCGTTATCTTGATATTTGTCAGATTGTTTATTGGGTAAATTTAAGTTTTCCATATTTACCGATTTGATTTCAAAAGATGGAGCCTTGACAGATACAAAGGTTTGCTTCGGGCATAATATTGAATTCATCATCCCATAACCAAAAGCGATTCTTTTTATCTCGCCATTTTTACTAACAACATTATCTGCCAAAAATAAGATTTTATGGTTTTTTCGCATAATTAAACCACCTATCACGCTTGGTATTCCTAAGTACCTTGTCGAGGTATCTACCATTATGTTTTGAACCGCGATAATCTCGGATAAATCTATTTTGTCAAAATGCAATTCTACAGTTATTTGCTCTAAGTCTGTTAAGTTGTTTTTATCGTTATCATTGTTGTCTATTGGTAAAACTATGTTTAAAAAACCATTTCCATAGGAGGTAAAAATTTTATTTTTTATTTTTAATCCCTCTGCGGAGCTGTACATTATTTGTCCTGCTGTTCTAAAATTACCATTAGATAAAACTTGGTAGCCAGTGGCTGACTTGCTAAATCCAAGTACTTTAGCAAATTTTAGACCATTTAAAATGTTTGCTGAATAAGACCCTACGTTTTTTGATTTTTTGCTATTTTCGTTTATATCAAACTTAAAATTAAGATTTGCAAACCGTGAGTTAAAAGCAAAATCTCTTGCAAATTTGCCTTTGCTTTTGTAAGATATTTCAATTTTTTCACCCTCTATTGTTGCTAAAAAAAACATCTTTATGGAGTTCTTTTTTGTTAAAAATACCGCCTCTTTAAACGGAATGGTTAGTAAAGAGCCTATTTCTGCGCTTTTGTTAATATTTTTATTTTTTTCATTTACTATGTCACATGGCGATATCGATATTAAACTGTCTAAGGCACGAATACCAGATACGTTACCAGACTTAGACAGTGAACTTGCTAAATCGTATAACTTAGAAGTGTTACCGTCTGTTTTTAAAAAAACTTGCGCACCAGATGTTAGTATTTCTTTTGTTAATATTTTAAACTGTATATTGGCGCTACTTATGCGTATACTAGACGCACAAGAGCTATTTATCGTTGCTGTTTGTACTATTTTTGCATTTACTTTACGAAATTCAAAACTCATAATAAACGGGTTAAAGTACACGTTTCCGTTTATACTTACTTCTATTCCTAAATTGCGCATTTTATTTAACACTGCTTCTTTTTTTCCATTTAGCGGTATAACTGTCAAAACGGCACCAAAGCCAATAATGATCATAAGACCTAAAACCCCAAAAAAAACGGTTTGTACTGGAAATAACTTTGCAAATACCGACACTTTGCCTTTTATGTTTCTCTCATCGCTGTACGATACCTCTTGTGTGTCTAGTTTTGTGTTTTGATTTTCATTTTTTATATCTATTTTTTGCTCTTCCACGCCAATGTTGCTTGCAGACTTATATTGCCCTTTTTTCACCTTGTGTGCGCTGTTTTTACTTGCTGACTTGCCATCTTTAGGGTTATCTAGGACAATATTTTTTTCTGGCTCCCGCTGGCTTTCATTGTCCATTGTCAAAAATCAAAAACTAATTAAGGAATCTATAAATTAACTCCTAATTAAATTACATCAAGTTTGTCGGCTACAATTGTGCATTTGTTACTTACAACCATAACAGAACAGCTACCAACAGCAAAAGATTTAACCTCACCATTAATAGTGGCAATTTTAACCTTACCATTGTTAAATTTTATAGATATATCCTGATGGTTTGGCAAAATCTCAATAGAGTCACCATCGCCACTGCATGTAACAGAAGCACAGTTGTGTTCTTTATTGTCGTCGATTGATGACAATATAACATATAAGATATCTTTCATAAACAGTTAATTTAAGTAAATAATTAACGAGTACAAGGCTGGTAAAACGACATAACAGTATCACATAGTAACATATAATAATAGAAAGTCAATTTGTTACCTTGTTATAATTTTTACTGTAATTACTTTTTAATAATTATTTACACCTACATAGCTCTATTAAGCGCAGTTAAAATAAAGATACTAAAAGTAGAAGAAAATACCCTATTTGATAAAAAACTTTTACACAAGGGATATTTAATTTCGCTACTACTAAAATATTTTTTAAACACAGTAAATTTCTGGCTATATTGTTTTTATAATTATTTTAGCCTTATCTGGAAGTTTTTTGTTATAAAAAGCCATTCTATAATAAGTTTGCTAAACATAATAGCGCTAAATAGCGAGCAGGCAATTCCTATTATCAAGCTAATTGCAAACCCCCTTATAAAGCCACTGCCAAACGCAACCATTGTAATAGCTGCTAAAAACGTTGTTATATTAGAGTCTAATATACCCGTCCAAGACCCTTTAAATCCATTTTGTATAATTTTTACTTGGTTTTTTTCTCCAGATCTAACTTCGTCGCGCATTCTTTCGTATATCAGCACATTTGCGTCTACAGACATACCAAGCGTTAACAACAACGCAGCTATACCTGGTAGCGTTAGGGACACTCCAAATATTGCAATCATTGTAATAGCTGTTGTTAAGTTTAAAATAATTGCAATCGACGCAACGATGCCAAGTATTTTGTACTTTATCACCATAAAAACTGTAATACCACAAATAGCGACTATCCCCGCTAATACCGCAGAATGAACAGACCGTAACCCAACAGATGGGCCGATTGTTCTTTCTTCAACAACGTCTAATGGTGCAGGTAAAGACCCCGCCCTAAGTAAGCCCGCTATTTCCCCAGCGTCGTTATTTGTAAATGAGCCACTTATAACGCCAGAACCCCCAAGTATTGGCGTGTTTATAATTGGAGCGGTTAGAACTTTATTGTCTAATACAATTGCAAGCGGCTTGCCAACGTTTAACTCGGTTATGTCTGCGAATTTTCTAGCAGCTAAGTTATTAAATTTAAACGTAATACCTACTTTTAGGTTTTCGTTGCTAACTCTAGCATCTGTTAAATCGCTACCGCTTAAACTAATGTAACGCTTAACATTAAACCAAGTATCCGCGTTGTAGCCTTGCATAGCGACGCAGTCGTGCGGAACGATTGTAAGGGAATCTTTTAAAATAGGGTTTTCACTATCTAGTAAGTGAAATGTAAGACTTGCAACTCTACCTAACAACCTTTTTAATTGCTCTGGGCTATCCATGCCTGGTACTTGCACTAAAACGCTTGACTCGCCAATTCTTTGTAAAACAATCTCTTTTGTACCAGATTCGTCTACCCTATTACGGACTATCTTTAATACCCTTTCCATAACGCTCAACCTAATATCAGATATCTCGCTTGAGCTTAAAGAAAGCAATACTCCGTCGTCCTTTTTATTAACAGCAATACCCCAATTGTTTTGCTCTACTACTTTTTTAATGCCTGACATGTCTAATTTGGCAAGATCGCTTTTTTTAATAAATATTCCTTCTGTGGTTTTTTCTATATCACCATAGGGGATTTTTTTATTCCACATTTGTTCTTTTAAATCTTGTAACATATTCGAATATCTGTCCGTCATAATCCTGCTAAAATCGACAGATAATATTAACTGCGACCCACCTTTTAAGTCTAAGCCAAGGCTAACAGACGGCGTAAAAGACCAGATAGCCTTACTTAAGGTACTTTTGCTTTGTTGATGGATGTCTTTTTGTTTTTGTAAAAATATATTAGCACAAAATACAAAAATAGAAAAAGTAGAAACTAACAGCACTACGGTGGCTTTTATTGCCCTTATTTTGTTTAACGTCATACTGGTTATATAATATTTATTTACAAAGGTTTTTAAGCTCTATTATATGTTGTTGTTTTGTATGTTAAAAATTAATAATCAACGCATAATTAAATTAACGCACAGTTTAGTACTTTTTAAAATCGCTATTATTGCATAGCAACATTACGCTGTTAAGGTTGCGTTTACGCGTTGTTAACTAATTATTAGCATTGCTGCGTACGTGTAAAAAATAGTAAATCTACTTTATTTGCCAAATGGCGATAGTGATATCGGTTAGTAGTAGTTTTGTAAAAATTTGTTCACTGGTTTGCTGTTGTTTGTCTGGTTGTTTTTGTTTTTGTTGTAATTTTATGCTTTTAATTTCTATTATATCTATTTATTTAATGTTTTGATAGTTAGCAAAAGTTAAGTAAAGCCAGTAAAGATGTAAATTGCACATTGCTGTTTTTATTATATATTGTCTTGTTTTTTAATAAAAAAACACTTATTAAGTTGTAAAACTAAACAATTATTTGAGTAAACAGCCTCACCAGCGTAAGTCCAATTGTAAGTACCAATAAAAATGATTCTGTTATCAAAAATAGCAAATCTATTACCTTCAAAATTAGAAGC
>JAERRN010000076.1 GCA_016735445.1 Rickettsiales bacterium
TAAATATTATTTGATGGCAAATTATTATAAGTATAATAACCTTACAATGCCAGTTTTTGGCTATAGTAATATATGTAATATATAAAAATTGTTTGGACTCGGGGGGCAGAACCCGACGCCTCCACCAGAAAGATCTTGGGGGCGAATTAGGCTCGACAGGCAGGGATAGTATATTATTTTTACTGGGGAATGTTTTACCTCGCGCGTTAGCGTAAACAAAATAAAAAGTAAATGGCACTATTGTTGCTAATAATGTAACGAAACTTGCTGATGCTGCTAAAGGTCTACGCGATGGAGTCGTATCTGTGTTTCAAAACACAGTTACCTCTGCTGTTAGCTTAGCTGTAGCTTAGTTCAAGTGTTTTCATTAGGGTATGGATCTAGCCTTCTAATAGGTCGGGGTTTAGGGTTTCCTGTCAACAGAAAACCCTATTTTAGTAAAGTTAGTATAGTATATTAACAATTAAATTACTCACTACACTCTTAAGGTGTTAATTGCATTATAACATCTATTTAGCATGTATGCGCGTTTACAACGTTAAAGCAAAATAATCGCAACAATAAATTATTGTTACTTAATTTTTAAGGGTATACTGTATCATTTAAACTAGTTATAATTGGTTTTTTTTGGGTCTGTAGCTCAGTTGGTTAGAGCAGGAGTCTCATAAACTCTTGGCCGGGGGTTCAAGTCCCTCCAGACCCACCATTGCCAATTTGTTATAAAAACAGACGCAACAATATTAACACAATATTGTAATAAGGTAATATATAATTATATATTAAGTTTAGGGTTAAGCATTGGCAATGCACACCCTTATTGTTAGCACCAGATATAATTAGTTAGTGTAAAAAATAAAAACACACAGCCATGCCGCAGTTAAAATAATAAAAACAACACAACCTTACCTTTATAATGGTAAAACAAAAATATAACCAAAACGCATAATACATAAAGCTTATATATTTAGTAACTAACTAGCAATTGTAGTTGTATAAATGAACAATAAAATGTGTTATTGTTACTTCTTTAGCGTTGACTTCATAATATTTATTAGCGTTGCTTTAATCGCGTCAACGGTGTTGGCGGTGCTATTGTTATTTTTGTTAAAAAAACCTTTCTCCATTTTAACATTAATAATGCTATTCGGCGATATTTTTACACAACTGTTTTGTTTACTTGCTAAGTCAAGAAGTGCACTAACGTTAATTAGGTTATTATTTGCAAACCAAATAGAGATAGTATAACCGCCAAGTTGTAGTTTTTTAATATTATACTTATAGCAAAAATCTCTTAGGGTAATTATTTCTTCAATATTTTGTATTTTTATATTAATTTTACCAAAACGGTTTATCATCTCGTTATAAAAGCCCTCCAATTCATCTAAAGTTGCAATATTAGCAATTTTGCGGTACATTTGTATTCTAACCTGTAAAGACGATATATATTCTTCTGGTATATATATAGATCTGTCAATGTTAACCTCAGGAATATTTTTCGTTTCATTGCATAAAGAATTGCCTTTTTGTTGCCTAATGTCTTCGATAGCTCTATTTAGCAAGTCATAATACAAACCAACAGATATATGCTCAACTTTACCAGATTGTTGTTTAGTAATTAAATTACCGCCCCCTCTTGTTTCTAAGTCAAGTTGTGCAATTTGAAACCCCGCACCAAACTCACTAAAGCTACGCATATGGTATAAGCGGGACATTTTAGCTTTGTTTTGTAGGTCAATTTTTTCTATAAGCAAATAGCAGTTTCCTTGTTTGCTTCTTCTACCAACGCGACCCCTAATTTGATGCAACTGTGACAAACCAAATAGGTTTGGCTTGTGTATAACCACAGTATTGCTGTAAGAGAAATCCATACCAGACGCAATGATTGTTGTTGCAACAATTATATCGCACTCGTTTTTTTTAATTAAAAGGTTTGTGTCGTATATCTCTTTTGAGCTCATACCGCCATGTATTATAACAATGCGTTTGTTTGGTGTTATTTTATCAATCTGGTGGTATAAATCTGCAATATATGCAATTTTTGGCGTTACAAAAAGAACCTGACCTTCCTCCTCGCATTCATGATTAATAAGCGATTTAATGATGCTACTGTCAAACAGTATAATATTTGTTTTTGTTCCAATTCTATTATGTGGCGGGGTAGATATAACAGATATATCTTGTATACCAGAAACAGCCTTGTATAATGTTCTTGGTATTGGCGTTGCAGATAGCGACAAATAATGCAAATTAGAGTATGACTCAAGTAGCAACTCTTTTTGCTCTACACCAAATAAATGCTCTTCATCGCACACAATCATGCCAAGGTTTTTATAAATAATTTTATTAGACAAAATAGAGCTAGTGCCAACAAGTATGTCTATTTTGCCATTTGCAACCTGATTGATTATATCTTTTACTTGCGCTGTTTTTGTATTGCTACATAAAAAACCAACCGTAATACCAAAGCATTCTAAGCGATTTTTAATGCTTTCAAATTGCTGTTCCGCCAGCATTACGGTAGGGCATAAAAAAGTAACTTGAGAATACCCTAATTTAGCTATTTTCCCACATACCACTAAAAATATAGCTCGCATCGCAACTTCTGTTTTGCCAAACCCAACATCGCCGCATATAATTCTATACATTGGCTTACCAGATTCAAGGTCGGTAAAAATATCAGATATCGCCTTAGACTGATCGGATGTTTCAACATATGTAAAAGAATTCTCTAGTTGTTCTAATAAATATGCCCGTTCAGCAACTTTGTATCTGGTAGCTTTTTCTAAGGTACGCTTGCCAGCAATATCTATTAATTTGTGAGCAATGCTGTCAATTTGTTTTTTTGCAGATTCTCTAAGTTTAACCCAAGATTGACCGCCAATTTTATCCAGCAATACATTATCTGGGTTTTTAGAGTTATGGGCACATAAAGCATATATTTTTTCTACAGGGACATATATATTGCCGTTGCTATACTTTATTTTTAACAATTCGCAGGTTTGACCATGTATAGTTTTTATAACAGACTTTTCAAATATTCCAACACCATGTTCTATGTGTATAATAGGTTCTCCAAGTTTTAAATCGTTTAATGCGATCATTAAATCTTGTTTATGTCCTTTATCTTTTTTATTATGCTTAAATTTACCATAATTTTGTATAGTAATAAGTTTGCTAGGTAAAAATATACACTGTTTAATTTCAAACGAATTTTGCACGTGAAAGACACAAACCCATACCACTTTTGCTTTGCTAGCAAAAACTTGATCTGCAGAGTTAGCTATGTTGTACGGTACACTTTTGCTTTCTAAAAGCTTGCAAACCCACTGAATTGTTGCTGTATTTTTGCAACAAACTATAACCTTTTTATTAAACGAAATATTATCATTAATAAAGAGAAATCTTTGCTCAAATGATACGGGGATAGATATATAATTAGGGACACCCTTAAACATATAGAAATATTTTGTAATTATCAGTTATTAATTGTTATCCTACTTTTGCACATAATACATGTGTAATTAATTGGTAAAATTACATAAAACATAGCGCAAAAAAACGTTGTTTTAATACTATAAAATACCTGTTGAACCAAAACCAGACTCACCTCTATCAGTTTGATCTAGTTGGTCTGTGTATTCTATTTGCGCTACTATAATAGGGGCAACAACTATTTGCGAAACACGTAACCCTGCCGTAATTGTAAATGGCTCTTTAGAGCTGTTAATTACCATAGAACCTATCTCGCCACGGTAGTCACTGTCTATTGTTGCGGGAGAATTAAGTATTGTAACGCCATTTTTCCACGATAAACCAGATCGTGCTCTAATTTGTATTTCAGTTCCTTTCTCTATAGACGCACAAATACCAGAAAACACCAAAGCTCTAGCGTTAGGGTTTAAGATATACTCTTTAATAAAAACAGGGTTTTCTTCACCTTCGGTATTAATTAAAGCTTTATCCTCATCTTGTCGTAAAAGCCATTTTCTGCTTTTTTCGCCTTGCTCCAGTATAGAGATAGATCTTAAATCTATCCCACTGCTACCGTTTGTCTCGTATTTTAACAATTTACCACCTTTGTATACCTTATTAGCAAACCCAGATGTAAACTGAATTTTCATTTTAGAGGAATGCATATGAGAAATATAAAATAATTACACAATAAAAATTCATTGGTTGGGGAGGTAGGACTCGAACCTACGCGTCACTGGATCAAAACCAATTGCCTTACCGACTTGGCTACTCCCCACCGTAAAACTAGAAAATGATATCTTTTATGTAAAAAACAACTTTTTTATAAATTTCTTACAAATTGTTGCCTGCGAATAAGTGCTTATTGTTTTGTTTATTAGCAATAAAGCAATATAAAATTATTCTTTACAGCAGTTACTAGAGCTATAACAACTTATTAATTAACCTACAAAACAAACATACATTAACTGTAAAACGATATTGTTTAAGTAATATAAATAGTTTATCTAATAACGTTGTTTTGCATATTGTAGTTAAATATATAGCGAGTATTAACGTAAGAGCCTTTAAAAGCACATAAAATATTTTATCTAAAAAGTAAAAAATTACCTATAATACTTTATGTGTAAAAACAAACTAGTTTAGTTGAATTATTAATTTATATGGTATACGCTACACATAGTTTACAGCTTAATAATAAAAAAATGCTAGATAGCTCCAAAAACAAAATATTTCAAATATCTAAGATGTCAATATGGTGGTCGTCTATCGACAAAACTACCGTTGCGATAGTTGTTTGTTTAATGCTTTTTGGATGGGTAGAAATGTGTTCCGTTGGCTTAGCTATAGGCAAGAGAACATCAATTAACCCTATTGTATTTTGGGGCAAGCAAGCTTTGTTTATCGCTGTTGGCGTAACGGCGATGTTAACAATTAGCATGTTGTCAATTAACTCTTTCGCAAAGATTGCGGTGCCAATTTTTACCGTTTTATTAATATCTCTTATTGGTATTTTAATTTTTGGTGACGCAACAAAAGGTTCGAAACGGTGGATTAAAATACTTGGTGTAAACGTGCAGCCTTCAGAGCTATTAAAGCCATTTTTTATTGTTATAAATGGTATTATTTTGGGCAATAACAAAATAAAGCCAAAAGGTGCATTGTTTATTTCAGCAGCTTTATTTTTTACTATAGCGGTATTATTATTTTTAGAACCAGATATTGGAATGATGGTTGTGTATTTTGTTGCTTGGTGTACACAAACAGTTGTAGCAAACGTCCCGATGTTTATTTATCAGTTTTTAGTAATTGCTATTCCAATTTTTGGTGGTTTAACGTACTTTTCTTTACCGCATATTAGGTATAGGATTGATAGCTTTTTAACGGGAGATCAGCCGTATCAGGTAAAAAAGTCTTTATTGTCTATGGCAAACGGCGGTTTTTTTGGCAAAGGTTTTGGTGACGGGGATATAAAATACCAACTGCCAGATTCGCATTCTGATTATATATTTAGCGCAATAGGCGAAGAATGGGGTTTAATTGTTTGTTTAATAATTTTATCTGTTTATTTTGTTTTTATTGTTAACTTAATTAAGCAAACAATGTGGGAGGAAAACGATAGCAGAAGAATTATTGGTTTTGGGTTAATTGCTGTATTTTTTATTCATATCTTTATAAGTGTTGGCGTTGGTACAAATTTATTACCGCCAAAGGGTACAACTTTACCATTTATAAGTTATGGCGGATCTTCAATTTTATCTGCTTGTATTAATATTGGTATTTTATTAATATTATCTAAATCTAGACAGGGTTTTAACGGTACTTTCGAAAAAATAAAGAAAAAAAACTTTTGGGATTTATTAATACGTCATAAAGGTAGAACATGGTAAATGATGGTAAAAACAAACAAATAGCAATTGCAGCAGGTGGAACTGGCGGGCATTTATTTCCTGCTCTTGCATTAGCGCAAATAATGTTGCAAAGTGGTTATAAAATTTTTTTTATTACAGATAAAAATTTCTTTAAATTTAAAGAACAATTTAATATTATTATTAATAATAAGAATTTTTCATTATATTGTTTAAAAATAAAAAGAAGAAACGGGACAATAGGTAGGTTTAAAATGGCTGTAGAGTCATTATTGGCAATATTTGCAGTGGCGCGTTATTGCGTAACTAATAAAATTAAAGGGGTAGTTGGGTTTGGTAGTTATGTCTCTTTACCGTCGGTTATAGGTGGCTTTTTGGTTGGAAAAAAAACTATCATACATGAGCAAAATAAGGTCTTAGGTTTGTCAAATAAAATATCGTCATGGTTTGTATCTGTTTGTGCGTGTGGTTTTCCAGAAACAAAAGGCTTTCATTGGTTAAATATAAAAAAAGCTGTATTTGTTGGTAACCCCGTTAGAGAAGAATTTACAAAACTACACACAATAAAGACAAACAACGAACGCCAGGGCAATTTTTACGAATCAGCATTAATGTTTAAAACGGTTAACTCTATTAATATATTAATAATTGGCGGCAGTCAAGGCGCTAGCGTGTTTAAAGACATCGTAAGCCCTGCTTTGTGCAAGCTACCTTTAAAAATTAGACGTAAATTAAAAGTTTACCAACAAGTTACAGAAGGTCAAAAAAACGAAGTTAAGCAATTGTTTGACAAATTTGGTATACGCTGCGTTGTTGAAACATTTTTTAATAACGTATCAGAGCTAATGAGTTCGGCACATTTATTTATAGGACGCGCAGGGGCAAGTACAATTGCAGAAATCGAATGCATAGGTGTGCCAAGCGTGATTATCCCATACCCAGAAGCAGCAAATGACCACCAAACACAGAACGCTTTATTTTTACAGCAAAATGGCGGCGCTATTGTTATAAATCAAAACGGAGTTACAGTAAGAAAACTTTTAAAAACAATAGAAACTATACTTTCTTCAGAACAAGAATTATTAAGCATTAGCGAAAAGACCAAAAAACTTGCAGAGCCTTTTGCGGCAACTAAAATGGCAATTATAGTTGAAACAGTGATATTTGGTCATTCCGCTCTTTTTGTTTCAAATTATAAAACAGGTATTATTAGTGATAGCGGGTTGAAGGTGCGACAATAGGGTAGAATTAAATTTACACATAATGAGTAAAAGCGGTAAAGTGTCAAAAAACAACAAGTTAAATCCACCCACCTTAAAGCCGGTAGCGTTACGTAAGGTGGTTAACTCTACTAAGGGTCATAATATTGGTCACAGAAAAAGAATGAAATCAAAATTCTTAGAGCAAGAAGATAGCTCTTTTTTAGATGTGGAATTACTTGAAGTATTGTTGTATCTTTTGTATCCAAGAAACGATGTTAAACAAACAGCGCATAAGTTAATTAAGCAGTACCATGATTTAAACGGTTTTATCTTAGCAACAAACAGTAAGCAAGATACGGATATAATGTTAAAAAACTTTGGGGAAAGCATTACTTTTTTATCTAAACTTAGCAGAGTAATTACAAAAAGGTCATTGGTTACTGGAGTGAGAAAAGAAACGGTATTATCAAAATGGAGCGATTTGATGTCTTATTTAAAGTTAAAATTTGGTTACTTAGACAAGGAAAATTTTTCAGTTATCTACTTAGATTACGCATATAAATTAATAGACATATGCGAGTTTGGCGTTGGAACCATTGACGAAAGTGTTGTTTATATTAGGGAAATTGTAAAGACTGGATTGATAAAAAATGCTAAACATATAGTGTTATGTCATAATCATTTATCCGGCAGTGTAAAGCCTTCCCAAGCAGATATAGATATAACAAACCAAACTATCGTCGCCTGCAAATTAATAAATATAGAGGTCTTGGATCACGTTATAGTTTCTAAAGGTAACCAGTTTAGCTTTAGCGAAAATGGGTTAATGAGGTAAGACTAAACAGTTACCGCCTTGTGTAAGTATTGTACTTTAATTATGTAACACATGTCGCTTACATGGTGCACTTGTGCGTAATTTTTCTTTTATATTTTGGCAACTTGTTTACCTTTTAAAGCGCAACAACTGTATCGTATAAAATTTATACTTTATATTGCGTCAGTAAAGCAAATGGTAATAACTAATATGTGTAAATAAGACAGTTAGTATTTTGCAAATTATTGGTTTGGATTAAGCAATTGTTGCCGTTTTAGCAGCTTAACTTGCTCTCTTAAGTCTGTTGCTAATTCAAAATCTAGGCTATATGCGGCTTTTTTCATTTTTTTCATCAAACTAGATATTTCTTTTTCTATATTTATAGTGCCACCTTTTTGTTTTTGCGTTAAGCCAACCTTTTTGTTTTTTGTAGATTTATTATTGCCAAATATAGTGTTAAACACAGTATCAGTTGGTTTTTCTATATTTTTAGGTTTTATATTGTGCTTCAAATTATACGCTGTTTGCACCTCTCTTCGTCTGTCAGTTTCTTCAAATGTATTTTTCATTGCTTTGGTTATTTTGTTAGCGTAAAATATAACCTTGCCAGCTGTATTTCTTGCAGCTCTCCCAACAATTTGTGTTAAAGAAGTCTGAGATCTTAAAAAACCTTCTTTGTCAGCGTCTGTAATTGCAACTAACCCGCATTCTGGTATATCTATACCCTCTCGTAGCAGGTTAATACCAACAATCGCTTCTATTCTGCCATCTCTTAGCATTTGTATGATCTTAATTCTTTCAAGTGTTTCGGTGCTAGAGTGCATATACATAGATTTTATACCTATTTCTTCAAGATAAGCGTGCGTTTTTTCGGCCATTTTTTTTGTTAGCACTATAACTATAGATCTAAGGTTATTTTCGGTCATTTTTTTTATTTCATTCACTAAGTCGTCAAAGTGATTTTCTAGCGGACGAACTTCGCATTGCGGGTCAACTAAACCAGTTGGTCTAATAATTTGCTCCACAACTTCCCCGTTTGTTATAGATAATTCATCTTTGCCAGGTGTTGCAGATACGTAAATTGTCTGTCCTCTTATTTTATTCCATTCTTCAAACTGTAGCGGTCTGTTGTCTAATGCAGAAGGTAAGCGAAATCCATGTTCTATTAATTTTGTTTTTCTACTTTTATCACCTGCAAACATTCCTCTAATTTGTGGTAGTGTTGCGTGGCTTTCGTCAGCAAATAATATTAAATTTTCTGGCAAGTAGCTAAATAATGTATGTGGAGGATCTCCTTTATTTCTGCCGTCAATATGGATAGAGTAATTCTCTATTCCTTTTAAATGACCAATTTCAAGCATCATTTCAATATCGTATCTAGTGCGCTGTTCCAATCTTTGAGCCTCAAGGTTTTTGCCAATGCTGTGAAAAAAGTCTACCCTTTCTTTTAATTCTTCTAAAATTGTTTTGGTTGCATTTTTTAATATGTGATGAGGCGTTGCGTGATGACTAGAGGGGTATATTGTAACCTTTCTTGCTGTTTCAACCACAGCGCCAGTTAGTGGGTCGAATTCTTGTATTTCTTCTATTTGGTCATAATTAAATAATATCCTAATCGCTGTATCTTCAGAATATGGCGGGTATATCTCGACAGATTCACCAAGCACCCTAAATTGACCATTGTCAAAATCAATATCGCTTCTTTTATAGTCTAATTGTGTTAATTTTCTTAGCAATATATCTTGCGGGAAAGCTTTTCCAGTTTCTATGGTGATGTTCATTTTTTCGTAGTACATTGGCGAACCAATACCGTAAATACTAGAGACGGAAGTAACAATAATAACGTCTTTTCTTTCCATTAACGACCTAGTTGTAGAATGTCTTAGTATTTCTATTTGCTTATTTATTAAAGAAGATTTTTCAATATACGTGTCGGTCTTTGCGTTATACGCTTCTGGTTGGTAGTAATCGTAGTAAGAAACAAAATACTCAACAGCGTTATTGGGAAATAGTTGTTTCATTTCGTTAAAAAGTTGTGCAGCAAGTATTTTGTTATGCACCATAATTAAAGCGGGTCTTTGTGTTTTTAATATAACATTTGCCATTGTAAAGGTTTTACCACTTCCAGTAACGCCAAGCAAAATTTGGTCTCTTTTGTTTTCTTGTAAACCTTCAATTAAAGCTTTTATAGCTTTAATTTGGTCACCCGCTGGTTTAACGGGGGAAACTAATTCAAAGGGTTTGCTTTGAGAAAAAACACTGCTCACCGTTGTTGTTGGTTAAAATAGTAATATTAGGCAAAATGCATAGTAAAATAAAAACTTGTTAATAATGCTGTAAATTATTTTTTGGTATTTTTAGCATTATTAACAAGTTGCGTTGAGGATAATAAAAATTTACCAGTTAACTAATAAACAACGGGTAAATAGCAAAAAACGCAATCCACAATAACAAGCGCCACGGGCAGTATATAATACTGCTATTTTTTATAATATAATATAAATATTATATAGGTCTAAAATAAAAATAGGCAACCCAAACCAGCGTTAACTATGTAAAATAGCAATAAAGAAGGTAAAACCTTAATAAACAACAGTAAACTTTTTAACAAAATAGCTAACTATATTACATAAAATTATTTTTAATAAACAATAAAGCATTGCAGTAAACCGTGCCAATAAAAGGTATAACAAATATAGTTTTGCTTTTTATATGCTATTATAAAGTTTTGTAAAAACTTAAGCATTAGCTTTGGTTTTGTTAACTTTATTAATTTTACTTTTTAAAATATATAGCGGTTATTATAAATATAAATTACGCTTTGGTTTTTTACTAATTATTATTGCGCATATTGTATACGTTAACAGTGTTAGCCGTTTTTTACAGCACTTATTGGCTTGGTAAAAAGTAAATAGTTACAACTGTTTACTTAATGTTTTTTAATTATATACCCTGTTTAAGGTTAGCATTAATAGCATAATTTTTAAATTAATAAAATTAATAAAATTGGCAAATATAATAAATAGCGTAACAATGAAAAGGTTTTTTATTATTGTTAGCGTTTGTTCTTTAAACTATACAAACATTACTCTTACGCATGCTAATGTATGGCAAAGCACAAATAAACAGTTGTTTTCTTCCAGAAGTTTATACAACCTAGCAGATAATTTTATTATTTACGGTGATCAAGTTATTGTGCAACATAAAGCAGCAATGAGAACACAAGCAGAAATTGTTGCGGAAAGAGAAAGAATAAAAAAAGAATACCAGCTGGCATGCGAAAAAGCAGACGACGAAGGTATTGCTAGACCAGAACCTTCAGAATTTATAAAACAACGTGTAAGTAAATTAAAAGGGTACGAATACATAAAACCAAAAAAAGGTTGTTATTTTTTAGAAAACGAATTTCGTTTTTGCTGTTCAAACGGTCGCATAACCAAGGTGCTGGGCAAACCAAACCTAAAAAGCCAAGTTAAAGATTTTTTCTTTCACTCAGCAACTAAAGAATGCAAACTACTGTCATACCATGTAATGTATAACTTCTTATTTAAAAAACGGTTTACCTTGTTTCATCAGTACCAACTAAGGATGTCGTACGATTTATACCCAAGCTTTCTGCGGGTGATGATAGTAAGCGAAAAAGACCTATTGTCGCAAGAAGATGACCCTAGAATAAAGCAAACAAACATACTAAACGATACAGATTTACCAATTGACAATTTGCTGGTTTTTTATCTGTCAGATATAAACGAGGTCGGCTGCCTTCCGTTTAACGCTGTATCTTTATCTTCTAATATTGCGAAAAGCACATATAGATTTAATGTTGAAAACTATGTTTTAACAGAAGAATGGAAAATCGATTTTCAATCCGAAGGAGAAATATTTATAGATTCTCACAACGGAATAGTTACCAAATATAGACGACATAGACTTAACAATGATATGCTGAGTGATGTTGTAAACAAGGGAGGAATGATGCTTAAAGATGGATTGTCAGAGGTAACAATACTTGCAGAAGAGTTGGCGCAAAATAGGGATAAAAAAACATCACAGTAAATCGGTAAAATAGCGCTAAACCCAAGTATGTTTAAGTATGCAATTTGATGCCATATTAAACAAACACAGCCAATATTGCGTTTGCAGACGTACAATGGACCTAACCAAAAACAACCAACAAAACAAATCCACGCATAAATTCACTGTGTACCTCAGTTTTGTAAGTAATAATAAATTAGGTGGTAGTTTTTGTGGCATATAATGCTATACGCCACAAAAAACCCCATCATATTTAATTTATAGTTGCGCTATTTTAATACAACACGGTTTGCAACTCCGAACACTAGCTATGTCTGTACTTATAGTTACCTATGTACGAGACCTATGAAGTTTTACAAACATAAGTTAAAACCTTATAAGCTAGAGTTTAACATCCAAGCCATAGTGGTATGTTTTTCCACAATTCCAGACAATAAATTTGTAACAGAATCTAAGCCGTTAAATTTAGGCAATAGCTCTTCTATATGACTAATTAAAAGTCTGTGATCTTTCACTAAATTGCTAAGCATATCTGTGAATTTAATAACATTTTTGTTAGAATCTTTAATCAAAGAGATGGCAGAGTATTCTGCAAAAGAAGCAGGAACAAGATGACCAAGTGCCGATATAACCTCTGCAACACTGTCAACTTCAACCGCTAATTCGTTGTAATGTTTTTCAAATAAAAGGTGTAAAGAGTAAAAACTTGAACCTTTTACATTCCAGTGATAATTTTGCGTTTTTAATAACAAAGAGTATATTGTTGCCAAAAGAACCTCTAATTGTTGAGCGCGAGTTTTGTCTAGATTGTTTTCCATATTAGTAATAGTGTTAATTTATTAATTATGCCAATAGTAACATTAATACTAAAATTATTATATTAATTTACAATTTTTTATATCTATTATGTAGCCTTTGCTGGTTTGCTTCTTGTTTTAAATTGTTCTAAAAACTAAATTAAATATTATTATTATATTTTGCCTTATAAGTTTAATAATAAAATAGATATATACAAACATATATTGTATGTTAATGCTTAAATTTACATACAATTTGCCTAATTTACTTGGTAGGTATAAAAAATATGTTAGCTATAATTGGCATTTATTTTTTGTAGTACTAAATTGTAAATATGGTTAGCAATAATATAACAAACAAAATAAAATCAGCACCAGAAACGGCAGGTGTGTATAGATATTTTGACGAAAAAGGTAGGGCGCTGTACATAGGTAAGGCAAAAAACTTACTAAAACGCTTGTCAAATTACTTGCGACCAGATGTAGATTATAGAATTGCTAAAATGTTATCTTTAGCGTGTAGTTTGGATTGGATAGAAACCAGTAACGAGTCAAAAGCTTTACTAACAGAAGCTTTGCAAATTAGAGACATGCAACCAAGGTACAATGTTTTACTTAAAGACGATAAATCGTTTTTGGAACTTTGCTTTTCGAAATGCGAAAATTACGGTAAAATATTTGCCAGAAGAGCAGGCAAACAATTTAAAGCGCAATGCACAAGTGATACAAATAAATTAGTTACTAAAACAAACAGAACAAGTTCGACTAAAGAGAAAAGTAAAAAAGAAAACCTTATTATATTTGCTCCGTTTTTTAATAGCACGCGTATAAAGCAGATAACAGAATTGGTTCAAAAAGTGTTTTTAATAAGGGATTGTCCAAATACTACATTTGCCGCACATGCAAAAAACAAAAGACCGTGCTTACAATACTATATAAAAAGGTGTTCCGCTCCATGCGCTGGTTTAGTGTCAAAAGAGGACTATTTATCAAACTTTAACAATGCGATTTTGTTTTGCTCTGGTAATGTGCGGAAGGTACTAAAAGATACGCAATCTAGAATGATTAACGCGTCTAATAATACCAATTATGAGTTAGCAAAAATATACAGAGATCAAATCCAAGCCATTAGAGAAATGCGCATAAATACAGAGTCTGAAAAAATAGGCGATGGGAATGCTGATTTTATATCAATTGAGAAAGAAGGTCATATAATATGTTTTTTTGTAAGATTAATACGAAATTACTCGGAGGTTGGCGTTATTGATCTTTTTGCGTCTGTTGAAGAAAAAGATCTTAATAACATTGATAACGAAATGGCACAAATGATTGTACAATTTTACCATAACAAATGGCCACCATCTAAAATTATAATAATAAACAAAATAGATATGCTAACTTGTAAAATTATTGCTATGGCTTTGAAGGAAAAAAATGGCAAAAGTACAGTAGTACAGTTTGGCTCATCAAATGAAAAAGAAGAAATTGGAATTAAAAAAACAAAACTTGCCGCAAAGTATGCTTTGGCAAATAAAATACTAAACAAACGACCAAGTGTAACTCAAATATACACCCAAATAAAAAATCTGTTTAATCTACCAACAGCACCAAGTAGGATAGAGATTTTTGATAATAGTCACTTATTTGGCACTAACGCAATTGGCGCAATGGTGGTTGCAACGCAACAGGGTTTTGAAAAAAGCGAATATAGATCGTACAGCTTTAAAAATTTTAAAATAAACACAAGTGACGATTACAGTATGATGCGAAATATGTTAACCAGAAGGTTGGAAAAAATAAAGTTGTTAATAGAAGAACCGAATAACCAGCATGGCAATAATAACGCAGATGACGTAAGCCAAACAATACCGCAGGTGCCGGATCTGCTAATTATAGACGGAGGAATTGGGCATTTAAGAGTAGTAAAAGAAGCAATGAATGCGGTTGGTTTATATATTCCGGTTGTATCAATGGCAAAAGGCGTTGATAGAAACGCAGGCAAAGAGGTGTATTTTACACAAGAAGAATTACCAATTGTACCAGAATACAATAGCCTAGTTGCTTTGTATCTGCAAAACATAAGGGACGAGGCTCATCGGTTTGCAATTTCATTGCATAGAAAAAAACGGCTAAAGAACTTTCATGTCTCAAAGTTAGATAGTATTTTTAATATAGGTAAAAAGCGCAAAGTAACGCTATTAAGTTATTTTGGTTCTGTTGAGAAGATTAAAGAGGCAACAGTGCAAGAAATAATGCTGGTTAGCGGTATAAGTCAAAAAATAGCACAACAAATATACAATTATTTCCGCTAGTTATTAGTTGTATATTTTAAACATTAGCACAAAACGTACACAACTTTAAACCAACACACAGCATTACGAAACATCGCCATACGATAAACTTACAATGTTACCATTACCGTTACCAGCCTCGTCCAGTTCTTCAACCAATATTAAGCAGTCGTCGCATATGCCCTTAAAAATATACTCTTTCGACTTTACAGCGGATAGCTTTATAGTTATTTTATCACCAATACGTTTCCAGCAATTTTTTCGCCATAAGTTGGCATGTGTTAAAATTGCATCCGTTGCAGCATTTGTGTTATTGCCAGAGATTTTTTCTAAATTAGATAGAATATCGGATGCAATTAGCTCTGAAATATAAAACATTTGCTTGCCTAAATCTAAACTCAATATGTTGTTACCTAATATATTTAGGCAGTTTTTACTTGCTAAACTGGTAACTTCGGCGTTGTTAACAATAGGTGTGTAATGTATATTTACGCTTACACCAATAATAAATACATTATCTTTAATCTCTATTAATACACCTC
This sequence comes from Rickettsiales bacterium, assembly GCA_016735445.1. Classification (GTDB taxonomy): domain Bacteria; phylum Pseudomonadota; class Alphaproteobacteria; order Rickettsiales; family Deianiraeaceae; genus JAERRN01. The sequence continues at coordinate 15,522 of JAERRN010000076.1, forward strand.
CAAACTTTTTGTTATCTACAAATAAGTCGTTTGGCCATTTATAGCAAAACCCTTTAATATTTGGCAAATTAAGCATATTACCAACAGAGGTAACAGTAACAATTGGAAGAGAAGTTAAGATAGGAAAAGATAAATGATTAAAAGCTAATGACATATGTAAATTGCCATCTTTGTTTGCATGCCAACACTTACCAACGCGCCCCCTGCCTTTTGTCATTCTTAGACTTGTCACAAGTACAGGTTCGTTGTTTGGTCTATTTTTTGTAAAAATATTAAATACCTCATCTAAGGTTGTTGGTATTTCGTTGTAAAAAAAATGCTTCATAAGTTATTGCGGTATTATGTGTAATTGTTTGCACAATGTGTAGTGACTTATTATACTATAACATACTAACTAAAACATATTATATACATCTATACAATAAACGCAGTATGGTGTAAAATAGGTTTACTATATATATTGCAAAATATATAGCAATATTGTAAAATGGCATTACTTTATAGTGCGTTTAAAGTGTTTATACTTAAATAATACGGAAATATTAGCAAAAAGACAATTTATTTATTGCAATTTTAAAATATTGTTTAGCAAGTTATAATTGCTGCTGCGTTTTTAACCGGTAGTTTTAATTTTGTAAAAATTAATGTATGCCAAACAAAAAAGACGACAGCAAGCAATTTAAGTTGCAAGATGAAGGTGGCAACAAAGTAACAAGTAACAACTCTTCTACAAGTATCGTAGCTAAAAAACCGTCACTATCGCAGGTTAAAAACGACGACGAAAGAGCGAACAAACAAGAAAGCAAAAGTAAACATAGTAAAGGTAAAAACGACGCAAAAAAAATAAAAAAAAATAGCAAAATAGAAAGCCAAAATAATAGCGTAAAAAAAGACTACCTACAGCAAGAACCAAAAAGAAAAATGACAATACTAGACAAGCTAATGATATTATTTTTAGCTAGTGGCTTTATTGGCGTTGTTAGCGTTATTGGTACATTTTTTTATATATCAAGTTTTGATATTAATATTGATAACTTATTAAGCTATAAACCAGAAGAGGCGACTATTGTATACGATAAAGACGGTGAAGTTATCGCAGAAATTGCAAAAGACAGAAGGACTTTTGTACCAATCAAGGATGTACCAGAGCAATTAAAGCAAGCGTTTATTTCTGCTGAAGATAGAACTTTTTACACAAACCACGGTATAGATCCTATTGGCTTAGCGCGCGCAATGGGGCAAAATTTTGCAATATTACTAAGGGGAAACAAAGAAAGATACATTGGCGCATCAACTATTGCGCAACAAGTTGTTAGAAACCTAGTTTTAAATAACGAAAGAACCGCTATAAGAAAAATTAAAGAGATGGCGATAGCTTACAAAATTAGCTCACAGCTGTCTAAAGATAGAATTTTTGAGATTTACTTAAACCATATATACTTAGGATTTCGCTCGTATGGTATTGTTTCCGCTGCAAAAGCATATTTTAGAAAGGATCTTCAAGAGCTTTCTTTGGACGAATGTGCAATATTGGCAGCGTTACCAAAAGCACCTTCAATTTTAGATCCAAGAAGAAACCCTAAAAGGGCAGTGGTAAGAAGAAATTGGGTACTAAACCGTATGTTAGTAGAAAATTTTATATCTAAACACAATTACAACAACGCTATTAACAAAAAGATTACTGTTTACAATAGAGTTGACGATACATTTGGCTGGGCATTTATTGAATATATTAAATATACACTAGATAAAAACGGTTTAAGTAGCGAAGACATGGGCGTTGGTGGCTACCACATACACACAACAATGGTTAAAAAATGGCAAAAAATTGCTCAAGAAGAATTAGACAATGGGTTGATAATATTTTCCAAACGCCAAGGTTACCTTGGTGCTATTGATGCAATAATTATTAATAGTTGTTGGGTAGACAAGTTAAAAACAGTTGCCACAAGTGCCACTTTTGGGTCACTAGAAAAAGCAGTTGTTCTGTATTCTAAAATAGATAATAAAGAACAAAATGGAAGAATTATAATTGGCCTCCAAGACGGCTCACAAAGCCTACTGTCTGTTGATTCTATAAAGTGGGCAAAGAGACGAAGAACAAAACCGTACGAACTAAGCTTTAACAATGTACCACTAGACGAAGTATTAAGAGTTGGCGATGTTATTGCTGTACGAAAAAAAGAAAAAACAAAAGATAACAATGATGTTAAAAATATATACACTCTAGAGCAAATCCCCCTTGTAAACGGTGGCGTTGTTATTATGTCTCCAAAAACTGGCGAAATCTCCGCAATGGTTGGCTGCTACGCAGACATACCAACTTCATTTAATAGGGGTTTTCAGGCGGCAAGACAAGCAGGTTCGATTGTTAAGCCGTTTGTTTATTTGTCTGCTTTACAAAATAATGTGTCGCCTATAGAAACATTTATGGATGCTGAGCTGTCTTTTAACATTGGTAACGGAGAAGTATGGAAACCAAAAAATGTAAACAACACATACAGTGGACCTGTCGCAATGCGTACGGGGCTAGAAGAGTCATTAAATACGGTAACAATTAGAGTAGCAAACTATGTTGGCATTGGTGAAGTTATTAGAACATTTAAAAAGTTTGACCTATTAGTTAATTACCCACATAATTTATCATTAGCACTTGGAAGTGGCGAAACAACATTGCTTGACATGGTTAGAAGTTATGCAACAATTGCCAATTACGGCACTGCTGTAAATCCAATTTCAATATCCAAAATAACATTAGTAGACAACAAAGAAATAAGTTTAGACCAAATTACCGAAGAAAAAAAACAAAGCCATACTTGGAAACAAGACGAAAAAAATAGTGGTTGGCTTGATATGGGCTCGTTTTTAAAGGTAGGTAAAAACAATACAAAAACTAATACGCAGCTTATTTCCCCTCAAATATCATATCAGTTAATTTCAATACTAAAAGGTGCGGCAAAAAGAGGAAGTATCGCAAGAAGGGTGCAAAATTTAAAAGGGCTAGTTTTTGGTGGCAAAACTGGGACAAGTCAGTGCGGTAGAGATTTATGGTTTATAGGTATTAGCCCAGATATTGTTATTGGTGTTTTTGTTGGGTACGATATTCCAACAGACGCAATTTACGAATATGGCTCAACAGCTGCTTTGCCGATATATGCAAAAATTATGGAAAGGTTAAAGCCAGAACTCTCGGAAGCAGATTTTACCGTTCCTTCTGGTATTAAACTAATAAAAATACATCGCAGGACTGGTGAGCTGGCAACAAATGCCCCAATAGGCGTAGATGTTATATATGAAGCATTTAAAGATGGTGACTCTTTACCAAGCGGAAAAGAAGAAGAGAAGCTATTGGAAAGCAATAATTTGGATGACAACTTTAATGTAAAAATTATTAACGAGATGTCGGATGTTTATTAAATTTACAAACATATAGCAAAGTAAAGCTAAATTAAGCATTGTCGCTACTTCAGACTTATTTATTTTATGGTTGCAATTATAACAATTTAAGTTGTTTATAAATTTGCTTAGTTTTAATTATTATTTTAGTAAATGATTTTAGTAGCTTTTGGAAGTGAAAGTGGGGAAGAGAAAATTTCATTTGCAAGCGCTAAGTTCGTCGAGTCACAGCTAAATGAATTAAATATAAAAGACTTTACATTAGCGCAGCTGTCCTACCAAAACTTTGTAGATGTAATTGAAAAACACAATCCAAAATGCGTTTTTAACGCAATGCATGGTTCTTTTGGCGAAGATGGCGAAGTGCAAAAACTTTTAAATTTTTACAAAATACCGTACACGCATAGCCACGAAGTAGCGTCATTTTTAGGGATAAGAAAATCGATAACAAAATCTATATTATCAAAAAAAGGCATAAACTTTGCAAAAGGTATAACCTTTAGCTTGCAAGAATTATTAGATATAAGTTTTATAAAAAAGATAGAAGAAGAAATAGAAAGTAAAAAAATACAAGGAAGTAGGTTTGTTATTAAACCAGAAGGAATGGGGTCTTCTTTGCATTTATTCGAATTAAACTTAAACGACAAAGCATCAGCATTAACAGAGGTAGAAGCAATTAAAAAAAACTTATGCAGTAAGCAATTACAATTATTTATTGCGGAAGAGATGATAATTGGCAAAGAATTTGATGTTGTAGTATTTGACGCTCTTGACGGTGACCCAATAGTTGATGTCGCAGAAATTAAATGCGGGAGCGGTAGTTTGTATACATACGATACAAAATATCATTTATCGAAATCTGTTGTTGATTTTAAACCAAAGATATCCAAAAAGTTAAAAGAGAAACTATGTGAATATGGTTTACAAATGCACAAAGAACTTGGATGTAAAGACGTCTCAAGGTCAGAGTTTATTGTTCGAGAACAAGGTGATGATTTTGAAATCTTTGCTCTTGAAATAAACACACATCCAGGTTTAAGGGATGTATCTTGCGCTGTTAATATTCCAAAGTTGCACGGCGTAAGTCCAAAACATTTTATAAAAAATATGCTAAATAGGGCTTCATATACTAAAATATAATATTATACAGTATTTTATTTGTTTTAGTAATGTTTAATAATTAATGTATTTTTACTATATGGCATTGAATACAAAACTTTTTAACGAAAAAGAATTCATATGGAGGAGAAGGGGTATTCTTTTTGGTGATTTTATAAAAAGATACTCTGTATTAGTATTTACCGCTTGTTTGGTATTGTTTTTATTTGTGGCATATATTACATTTGAAGAAATGTTCCAAGAGTCGTCAAAAGCCTACTCTTTTTTTGCCAACAGTATCACAAAAAGTGTTTCTCAAAAATTGTTCGACAAGGATTCGAAAATAGTTGTATTAGGCGTTAAAAATATTCAAAGCAACGAGATTAAAGCGATTATAAAAAAAACTCTTAGTAAGGGCAAAGATATTAACAACATACACAGCACATTAGTTAATTGCCCACTTATCAAAGCTGTACATGTTAGAAGAAATGTTATATCAAATGAGACAGTTATTAACATAACAGAGCGCCAATGGGTAGGTGGATTAGTTAGCGATGAAGAAGGTTCCACTGTTCTTGGCATCGACTTAGATGGTGGCACTTGGGATCTTTCAAATTTTGCCTATGTGTTAAAAGATTTAGTAATTATTAAGAACGCGAAAAACAATATAGAGGGTTTTTTGGATTTACATAATTATCTAAAGTATTTAAAAATACAACAACATTTGCAAGAGGCAAAAATGATATCGAATCGTAGATGGAACATTAAAATGAAGAATGGTTTATTAATAAAGTTACCAGCTCTAGATTGGCATAGCGCATTAAAAACAATGATGCTTGTAGACAAGAAAATAGATTTACTAAGCAAAAATAATAAGTTTACCTATATAGACTTGCGTGTTAAGAAAAAAATATTCCTTCAATAGTATATTAATTACTGGTTATTGTTTCCGTAAATAATGTTTATTAACATAGCAATATACGTTACAAATACCAAGTAAAAACAAAGTAAAAACACTAAGGTTATTTTGTGTGCGTAATTGAGATAGGCTATTAAAAAATACTAAGGTCGCTATTGTTGTTTTTAGCCGTTATATTTTAACACGGTGAAGCATTTAACACGGTGAAGTTGGCCGTGGTGAGGTAGAGCATTTTGACACGGTGCGGGCGTAGTTTTGCGCATTTAGCTGGCTAAATATAACGATATTTTTACTCTATATCGAGTATTTTATGTATTTGTAGAGATATATTATATCCTTTTTCTAGAGCAATCTCAGTTGTTAATTTTGTGTTATTTTTATTTTTCAACATATCCCCCTCATCTAATGGCTGAACATAAATAGGGATACCTATTTTTTTTGCTTGCAACTCTAAAGCGATTGGAATTTTAGAGTATAAAGGGTTACTATCTGATAATAAAAACTTTAAACAAGATAATTTTTTTAATAAACTAGAATGTAAAGTTGTTATATTTCCATGTGTGTCAAATTTAGGCGAGCAAACAATGCGAACTTTTTTTGGCAATGTTCGCCAAATGGTTCCGTTTGTTTCTATTTGCACAGTAAAGCCAGCTTTAATTAAGTATTTACAAAGGTGCTCTATTGGTTGCAAAAATGGCTCTCCGCCGGTAATAACAACCAATTTTGTGCGACTGTTGGAAATGGATGTCACGTTACTAACAATATGATTAATCTGCACCCTTACGCCATTATCAAAACTTGTATCGCAAAAAGAGCATTGTAAATTACACCCTTGCAAGCGAATAAAAACAGCAGGACATCCAGATAAAACACCTTCACCCTGTATAGTGTAAAATATACTATTTACATTAAAAAAACCATCATACTTTTTAGTTGGTCTAGTAACTTTATTTTTGCCAAACACTAGATAAAATTAAGATAATATTATTTTACTGATGTTTGTAAAATCTCTTTAACATTTCGTTAATAAAAGAATTATATATTAACATCATTGCACCAAAAACAGTACAGCAAACCCCTATTTCTATAGCTGTAAGCCCGATTTGTCCACCAAGTAAAATTGTTGACGCAAACGCCTCATAGTCAAATAGGCTATAACCTAATAAAATACAAAGAACACCAGTTGTCCCATAAATTAACGCACCACCAGCTGCAAATTGTAGTGCAAGCCAGTTTGGTATTAACCTATTTAAAGCAGCAGTAGCATCTTCGCTATTTTGTACAGACATTAACATGTCTCTCATCATAAATGCAACTGCAAATATTATACCAGATTGAAAACCGCCACCGGGAGAGACCTCTCCATGAAACTGAATATAAAAACCAAACATTAATATAAGCGGTATAACAATTTTTGATAACAAATTTACAACTACATTTTCAATCTTTTTATTAGATTTTATTATAGTTTTTATTTTTTGTGCCATAAAAATACTGCCTTATGCAAAACAAAGAAAACCAACTTAAACACTAACATTGACATGAAAGTAAATCAAGCAAAAATTGTACACTAATATTGCCAATGTTATTTAACGACAAAGTAAAAATGCAGTATGTTTAATTAATCATACAAAAGTATATAGACAATTATTAAGATATCGTTCTATTTATCAGTACCAAATCTTCTTATATTTTGTGTAAATTTGCATAAAACAATTAGCGTAATATTTGGTATTATTTTTATTTGTTTTATAAGGATGGAACTAAAAATTTATTACCTACCAAGTAACGAGATGTTGTCGAGGTTGTGCGCTTTGGTATATAAAATATACAAACTACAACAAACCACAGTAATATTGCTAAGCAATAAAGACGATATAACAGTATTGGACGATAAGTTATGGACGTTTCGTCAAGACGCTTTTATTCCCCACGGCATTGTTAATAAAAGTGTATTAGATTCACAACAGTCAGTTTTATTAATTGACAAGTTGGAAGAGAAATTTTTAAACGATAGAAATAGTTTAATAATTACAACCGAAAGCGCAGAATTAATTATGAAAATATACAATAGCTCTGCTGTACAAAAAAAGACAGCAAAGGACAATGATTTTTACATTATTTGCATTGTTCCATATGTTGATATTATTCCTTATAAAATAATTGAACAAGTTAAAAATTTTACCAAAACTAAAGGTTTAGCGCAAAAACAGTTATTACTAACAGGAAAAGAGTGGCAGGTCGTTTAAACATGTGTAATATCAAACGTATTACGACAATATGTCGTACACTATAATGCGATAGGTGCGTAGCTGAACCTTAGTAAACCAAAATAAATTAAAACCGCACGCTTGTAATTGTAGCTAAGTAGCTATATTAAAAATTAAAAAGTAACCAATGTAACCAATACAATTAATTGAAAGTCACGTATACAGCTATTAAGTTAACACAAACCCACAATGTGCAACGTATAAACTAGGTAGCTATTAATAAAAAAAGGTTATATTGTCTGCTTTGCGCTATGCGTGTTATGCTGCTTTGTGCTCCTCATCGTCGGTATCATTTAGTATATCATGCATTTCCTTTTCAGCAATGTTTTCAATAATACTAGGTAGGTTCGCTTCAACCCAGCGTCTAACCTCAGAATGTAAAATATTAACAGTTAACGCCGAAAGATTAGCCTCCATATCTTTGTTTAAAACAATGCTGTTATCAGCATTAGTGTTGTCAACAACCGAGCTACTGTTGTTATTTTTACTTAAAGCGGTAGATCTAACATCGTCCAGTTTGTTATTTACAGACTTATCTGTTGGTCTATGTAAGCTATTCCTGCCAAGATTCCGAACGCCATCAGTGCCAAGATTCCGAACGCTTTGTTGTTTATCATCTAATTCTTCATTAACATCTTTAAATATTTTGTCTAAATCAACAAGGTCTTCATTTGCAGATATTGGTTGAAAACTGGTATTTCTTTGTAACTCTTCAAGCTCACTAATGTCACTAAGGTCAGCGTCTTGATTATCAACTTCATCTTGATCATTGTCAAAATCTAACTCTTCAAGCTCACTAATGTCGTCAAACTCACTTAACTTATTCTTATAAGTATGCGAATAGCGATTGATAGTTTTATTTTGCAATTCAGCGTACGGGACAACTTTACTGTTTTTACCAGTTATGACTTCTTTAATTTCATCCATTGCTACCTGCGCGGATGATTTATTGATTTTATTTTTGCTTTGTGCAAACTCAGTAGAGGTAAGTTTATTAAGAGTCGGATTTCTTCTAAAGCTGAACATGAGTTGTATATTTTACATTAATAAAAAAACGCGCAAATAAAATACCACGCAACCATCAAGGTAAAAGCGAGTAATTAACACTATATAAACGAGGAGAGGATAATATTTATTTTGCAACAATAAATAAATAAAAACACAAACATAAACAGGTAGAATACTTAAAAAATAATACAAATAAGTATAAATTTAAGCTAAAAAACTTGCTTTTCGGTACGTTAAAGTGTAGCGTAAAATGACATGTGACAACATAAGGCGGGTAATGTAGATAACAAAAAAGAACAAACAAATATTATAAATAATCAGGACATCCAAGATAAAAAAATGCCGCAGGTAACACAAATATCTCAGAAGGGAATCTAACAGAAATTAAAAAAATAGAAACCGAAATAAGCAACAGAAAAACGAAAGCAAAAAATGAAAAACAAAATAACGAAAAAAAGCCAAAATATACGATATTGGCGCTAAAGCAGGAGGAGTACTTTGGGAGGTTGGCGCGTTGTCTTTTGCGGTTGGTTTTATTACTATGCTTGTATCGTTAGTAATGCCAGTAATACTGGCAGCGGTATTTTTTCTTTTTCTATCGGTGGTATTTTATCGACTGCTATTGGTTATGAAGTAAAGTCGTTTGGTAAAAAAAACCTTAATCGAGAATAAAATTAATTTAGCTAACGAGAAGGAAGGAAAAGATATAAAAGAGTTAGAAGAAAAAAATATAGAGAAAAGTAAAATGCAAAACAACAAACAGGAGTTTGAGCAAAAGCCAAAACACGAGCAAGCCGAAATAGATAGAAGAAGTAAAAAACGCATCTCTACAATAGACACAACAAACGCATCTCTACAATAAGGACGCTATAGATGCCCTTTATATAGTAAAATTGAAACACAAAACTATTATACTAACCCATTTAAAGCGTCTGTATTATTGCAATTTATTTTTTAATAAAAGGTGCGAATATTATTTGCTTACATATAAAACAATAAATAAGCAAAATATTTACACACTTACGTGCGTTAACAATGTACCTGTTAAACAGGTCTCTTTTTGCATTACATACAATGTCTAGCATGTAGTTTTTTGTTAATAATCAAAAGATATCAACATACTTAGTTAGCACTTAAATATATTTACAATTGGGCACACAAATAGAAATACACAATAAAGTTGCAGCAACGTTGACATCGAGTAAGTGATACAAGTTAATTTATATAACTTGGTTATTTAGTAAATATACTAAAACGGTGCTTAGCCAAAATAATTACAAGATAAAAAATTAGACCAAGTAAATATATTTTTACTAAAGTGTAAATAAAGTAAAATTTACGCCGAAAGCAATGCTGTTATTTTTAAATATTATATTTTGTAACTATTAAAAGAAACTATTTATTAGTTACAAAATAACAATACCGCAATAGATAATTATTGTTTAACCTTTTATCTTGCACATACGCTATACATAACAACATTAATGCAACATAAAGCAAAAAAAACTAACCACTAAAAGATTAGAGAAGTTAAAACGCAAGAAGCTAAAGCAATATTAGAATATAAAAAATCTGTAAATTAACTTAAAATTAAAAGTTAACACCAAGCTTTAAAATTAATTGTTGAAGATTCTTATACAGAACTTAAAAAGTTAAACTTATTATTAAATAATAGCTGTAATTAAAATTTTTTAATAAAGTACGGGTATTGCCAATTTGCAGCATCTGCACTTTAAATATAAATTTAGCTTAACTGTGTAACCTTTTAAACAATCTTATCTAACAAATGCGTTTAAAATACAACAAGACAGCTACCCTGCTTTTATTTGCGCAATTGTCAGTTTACACATGGCAAAATAGGGCGATATTAGCGTTTGTTATAGGCAATACATTAGCCCACAACAATAAGGTAAAAATCTTGTTTCTCTGAAAATAATAAAAAAATATTTACGGTTATTGTTAGTTTTAAAAAGTTAAACTTTACACATTGTTACATAATGGCATTAGTGACGCGGAGCGTGTTAATCTTCTTGGTTTTATTTTCTGTAAATATCTATCTGAAAAACGGTATATTTTTGCTAACAAACTCCTTAAAAGAGGACGACATTAAAGATTGCACCAATATTGCCAATGAAGGGGACAATATTGTCGTGTAAAAATTACACTAAGTTCATCAACCCGTAAGAAGCATAGGGCACAATAAGTTAATATAATAGGTTTTATAAGTCGTATTTAAAAATATTTGTTACAGTCTGATTGTATATTGTAAATTTCTTGCCTTTTTACAATCAGTTATTGGGCTTTACTCTATTTTAGAGATACAGTTGTTATTTTATATATTAATAAACATGTCAGATGATAAATCTGTAAAGTCGATATTTAATTTTTTGTATAAATATACAAAAAATTCTAAACAAGAAAAAAAAAGTATTGGACTGGTAGCAGTGCAAAAGGAAATAGAAAACGAATTACTTTCTAACGATGTACACCGTATTGTTGTTAACAAAATAATGATAGCATTAAAAAATTACCTAATAAACAGCGCGGTAATACAAAACGAAAGCTCAGAAGAGGTAGCTATTCGATCTTTCAGAAGTTTACTAATAAACTCCATGAAAGGATCTTCACGCGAAATAACAATTAAAAACGATAAATTGTGCGTTATTACAGTGTATGGTTTTCCCGGTGTAGGGAAAACAACATTTTGCGGAAAACTAGGGCAATACTTAATGAAAGAAAGGGATGGTGTAAAAATTGCCATTGTGTCATTGGACTATAAAAGAAAAGCAGGACACGAGCAATTAGAGGCGATATCTAAATCTATAGGTGCGCGCTTTATACATAATTCTAATGTTTCACCAAATAATACCGTGTCAGCATTAGAGTGTGCAATAAAAAAAGCAGAACATGACGGTAACAATGTTTTAATCATCGACACACCAGCATTAGATTTTAATTCTGCTGAGGAAGTTACAAATCTACAATTAATACATGGCGTCATAAGTAACAAACTAGGTCCACAGCATAATTTTAATTTATTTGTTGTAGACGGTATGATGGGCAAAACATGCTATGAGGTCACAAGTAGGGTTAGGCAAATTTTACCAATCAACAGCATAGCAATGTCAAAAGGGGTTAGCAATTTTGGAATTGGCTCTGTAATAAATGCGCGGTTTGGTTTAAGGAAGCCAATTTTATATGTTTCTTTTTCAGAGAGATTGAGCGATTTACAGAAATTTAATTTTTTAGATTTTGCAACAGATTTAATAAACAACGTTACGCGCATTAATAAAATTGGACAAAGTAAAGAAGATAGGTCATTTAGTAACTTTTATGAGTTAAAAAAGCACTTAGTAGAATCAAAATCGTTAGAGAGTATTTCGCTTTTAACATCAAGCATTAAAGATAAAAAAGAGAGCAAGCTAAAGGCGATGGCTTTAAATTTCTTTTTAGAAGCTCAAATAGCAATTATAGACTCTATGACAATTCAAGAACGATTAAGCCCAAGTATAATAAACGACTCAAGAGCAAAAAGAATAGCAAATGGCTCTGGCGCAACGGTAAGTCAAGTGACAATTTTGTGTTGTCAGGTAAATAAAAAAAAATATAAAAATTGTTAAAATTACTTTAAAGTATTGCACAACATATAAAGCAATATACACTACTAAAGTTAGCTAGGGTTTATTTTCTATTTCTGTACAATGGTTCGTTTTCCAGACACAATACCGTCAATTCAGATTAGCGATAATTTTACACTTCGCACCTTAACGTTAGATAAGCAAGATATTAAGTGTTATTGGGAGTGTTATAACGATCCAAGTGTAGTACCGTTTTTGCCAGAAGATTGCGTTCCAAAAACTATACAAAACGCAGAAGAAGACATAGTGTATTTAAATAACTGTTTTCAAGGTAAAAAAACAATATTTTGGGCAATTGCAGAATTAAGTACAAATAACATTATTGGCACAATTAACTTACACACAATAAGTCATTATCATAGCAAAGCAGAGATAGCCTATGAGGTTATAAAAGAATATCGCGGCATAGGTATTGCCTTTAGCGCGTGTAAGGCTGTTCTTAACTTTGGCTTTAACAATGTAGGTTTAAACCGAATTGAAGCAACAACGCTTACCAACAATGTGCCATCAACATGTTTATTGCAAAAATTAGGCTTTAACCTAGAAGGCGTATTGTCTGAATATAAACTTTACAGAGAAGAGTTTGTTGACATAGCAATGTTTGGGCTTCCATTTTGCCAATATAATCTTTTACAATCTAAAAAAGCACGAGGTCATTTGTATAACAGTAAATCTACTATTAACGATATAAGAAAAAAAAAACTAGAGATTGTGCAAAATAATATAACGAAAACATATAAAACGAGAGGTGTTGCAAAAGTATCGTCAAATAGTAAAAATGTGAAGTATGTTAATTTTGCGTCATTTAAAAATTACAAAGGTACCGCAAATGTTTAATGATAAAAAAAACTGTACCGATACAAATATTTGTATAGAAGAAATTTTATTAAATTGTGTTGCAAGTGCCGCAGTTGCTTGTCAACCGTGGGTTGGTAAAGACGACTCGAACAAAGCGGACCTTGCCGCTGTAAACGCTATTAAACAAATACTTACTTCATCTAATGCGCATTTTGAAATAAAAACTGGTGAAGGGGAAAGAGATAAGGCGCCAATGCTATACTCTGGTGAGCATTTTGGCAAGAAGTTATCACATTGCAACACTAGTGCGGGTTTTGCCAATTCCGCAATAGGCATTGCAGTCGATCCATTAGAAAATACAAATGCATGTAAAAATAATTTATCAGATTCGTTAAGCGTTATCTGTGCAAATAATGCAAATAAAATGATATCCGCTCCAGATGTGTACATGAATAAATTAGCAACTGCAAAACATATCCCAGATGGTTTACTAAGTATAACAAACAAAATTGAAGACAATATTTTGAACTTAGCATCTTTTTTAAATAAATTACCTCAAGATGTATCTGTATGCGTTTTAGAAAGAGACAAAAATAGATCTACTATAGAAGGAGTTAAAAGGTGTGGGGCAAAATTAATATTAATTCAAGATGGCGATGTGTTAGCTATTTTAAAAACACATCCTCTTTTTGGCTCAATCGACTTATACGCTGGTATAGGTGGTGCACCAGAAGGAATGTTGGTATCTGGCTTTATTCAGTTAACAGGAGGTTTTTTTGAAGGTCAATTTTTAGCAAGCACAGAAGAGCAGCTATTGCGAATGAAGCAAAAAAATCTAAATACAAAAACAACATATGTGGCAAAAGAACTGATTGGTGAAGATCCGTTTTTTTGTATTAGTTTTGTAACAGACAGTGTTAAACCTAAGCCACGCCTAATTAAACACGGCGATAAGTTAGTTTACGAGGTACACGTGTTTAAAGCGCAACCAAGCATGCAAGATAAAAAAAGTGAACCGCAATTATCTTTTAAAAAAGTCATCGTTGACATAACATAACCAATACACCGTAAACGCTACGCGGTCATGCAAGATGAATCCTAAAATGGCAATCTACAAACAACAACAGAGTATCGCACAAGAATAATACCGTACACGTTGGTTTGCGTTAGTTATTAAATACAAGGACAACACTGCGCACCAGTGCTAGTTGTTAAAATTAACACACTGCAAATTTGTTACAAATTGCTAAATATACAAGCAGTTATCGGTATTACTTATTAGCGTAATGTGCAAAAGCCCTATTAGCGTCAATATCTTTTCGAAGAGTTTCAAGCATTTTTAAAACCTCACCAGTGCCACCTATAATAGCGATTAGTTCGGCAGCTAGGCGTTTTCTCATTGTTCTCTCTTTTCTATTTTGTGCGCCCAAAACTATACGCCTAATAGCAACACTTACCGCCCTTCTAACGCTAACAGTAAAAGGTATTCTATAGTTAGATCCACCCATTCTTCTAGATCTAATTTCGGTCATCATGGCAATTTTATTAATAATATACTCTAAAAACCAAATCACCTTCTGTTCGTCTGTTGCATTTTCTTCGTTTTCGTTATGTTCGGTAAAAAGAGTAAGAATTTTGCCAGAAACATCATCAATAGCACCGTAAACTATTCTTTGTGCAACAGATTTTTTACCGTCACACATTACACAATTAACCAATTTAGTCAGTATTTTACTGCCATAAATTGGATCCCGCACAACTTCTCTACTTTTACTACTAACTTTAACACCTCTTGACATTACGAAAACTGATTAATTACCAATATATATTTGCAACACTTTTACCTTACAATTAAACACTATGCTTACTTCTTAGGTTTAGGAGCTCCATACCTAGAACGACCTTTACGTCTTTTTTCAACACACTGGGTGTCAAGACAGCCACGAACTATACGGTAACGAACACCAGGTAAATCTTTAACACGACCGCCACGTAACAAAACCACGGAATGCTCTTGTAAATTATGACCTTCACCAGGTATGTAAGCGATCACCGAATACCCACTGCTTAATCTAACTTTCGCTACTTTACGCAAAGCAGAGTTAGGTTTTCTAGGAGTTTTAACGTAAACTTTTGTACAAACACCTCTTCTAAAAGGAGCACCCTCCAAAGCAGGTGCTGTTGTTCTTTTTTTAGCAGTCTTTCTTGGACTGCGTATTAATTGGTTAATTGTTGGCATATATCAACTATTAAACTCTACTCACCATTTACTAATAAAGACTACAAACGCTTGGCAAGTGCAACGTTCAACCTAAACCAAGTCATATAATTTTAATTAAAGTCAACAACAAAAAACAAGAAGAGCCAATAAGTAATGACTTTTCTTGCTTATGCTTAGTAAAAGTAAACATACTAAATTGTATGTTTAAATTAACAACATAAAAAATAATTACAATGACAGCAAAACAACAGTGTAATACATACAAACCGCCGACCTAAACAGATAACCGAATAAGACAAACAAGCAAAGATAGCATAGTAAATTGCAAACTGTAAAAGCAATAAATAATGCGTAATAAGCTGGTGGAGATGGGCGGATTCGAACCGCCGACCCCCTGCGTGCAAAGCAGGTGCTATACCAGACTAAGCTACATCCCCATAATATAAGTACATATTTCTTAAATCTATACTACCTCTAGTATTTTTTATAATGCAAGGACATAATGTGTAAAATAAGTAAAAATATAAAGAACATAAAATAACATTAATAATGCAAAGTGTACATTATTAACTTTGCGTCTAAGCGTTTTTTGCAAATGTGGTTTTATGTCTAACTTGTTATCTATTGCTTTGTTGCAACACAATAATAGCAATAGATAACAAAAAAATAATTGTTAATTGCGATAATTAAAATATTACGGCAATGCTTGGAAATTTTGTTAAAAATTTAAGTAAAAATATTTAATACCACTATAAAGTAAAGCCGTAATTGCCTACCTAGTTTTACATTTGTATGCTTTAAAATAAACACCTTACTTTGCGCTATAAATATAGTAATATAAACAAAAATAAGACTAATTAATAAAAATAAAACAATCCCACTATAGCGAGATAGCGGGGTAATTTAGCGTTATTGGGGTTTATTTTTTTGCCATAAGTTTGTATATATCTGGTAGGTTGGTAGGTTTTATTATATTTTTTAACGAAGCCCTTTAACATATTATTTACTGTTTTTATTTTTAACCCTATTTAGGGTTAAAAAGTTATTTTGATATTTTTACCAAAACTAAACAATTTATATTTATGTTACTATAGCATATATGCATATATAATTGTAAATTAAGTTGTTAGATTGCTAGTTGACTATTACAATAAATTATCCATACTTAAAATAGTATTTTCTTGGCTAAGAGGTGTGTATACCATTTTTAGTTGGTTGGGTCTTGTACAGCGTTAATAACACTAGCGTATCAGTATGTTTTTAAAAGCGGTAGCGATGTGTTTCAAAAATATCAAAAATATCAAAAATGCTTCTATCTTTATGTAAAAAAGTATATAGAAAAGCATTTAGCGGAAGAAATGGCAAGGCAATTGCTAATTGTAGAAAAATAGTTAGCACTGTAAACAGCCTAGAGCCATACATATGCAAAATGAGCGACGATGAGCTTAAAGACCAAACAAAAATACTAAAAAATAGACTACAACAAGGTGAGTTACTAGACGATATTTTACCAGATGCTTTTGCCGTTGTTAGGGAAACAGCAAAACGACTACTAAACATGAGACATTACGACGTACAGTTGATAGGTGGCATTTTACTACATAGAGGTTGCGTTGTGGAAATGAAAACCGGCGAAGGTAAAACTTTATCAGCAACTTTACCAATTTATTTAAACGCACTTACAACAAATGTTCACATAATAACTGTAAACGACTACTTAGCAAAGCGAGATTACGACTGGATGGGTAGAATATTTGATTTTCTAGGTTTAAAAGTTTCTTATGTTATAAGTAAAAGCAACCTTGAAGAAAGAGCAAATGCCTACAGTGGGGACGTTGTGTATGTAACAAATTCAGAAATAGGATTTGATTACCTAAGGGACAATATGCAGATGGATCGATCAAAAATATTATTAGGTGAAAGCAGTTTTCAGTATGCAATTATTGATGAAATAGATTCTATTTTAATAGACGAAGCAAGAACTCCGCTGATAATTTCTGGACCAAACAAAACAAGCTCAGATTTATATTTAGCAATAGATAAAATTGCCAGAAAAATTAATGATGACACATTATTTATTATAGATGAAAAAAGAAACACCGTTCAGTTAACAGAAGAAGGGGAAGATTTTGTTGAAGCTAAATTAAAAGCTGCCGAGTTGATAAAACAAAACTCTAGCCTATACGACACGGACGCATGTGCCTTACTTAACCATGTTTTACAGTCTTTAAAAGCGCACCATTGTTTTAAAAAAGACAAAGACTATATTATTGTAAACGATAGCGTGATGCTAATAGACGAGTTTACTGGTAGAGTTGCAGAGGGCAGAAGGTACTCTGGCGGATTACATCAAGCATTAGAGGCAAAAGAAAAAGTTCAAATCGGTAGCGAAAACAAAACATTAGCATCCGTAACTTATCAAAATTTTTTCAGGATGTATAAAAAACTATCTGGCATGACAGGTACGGCAATGACGGAGGCAAATGAATTTTACAATATATATGAGTTAGAAGTATTTAGCGTTCCAACTTTTACTTCGATAGCACGAAAAGACCATCAAGATTTTGTTTTTAGAACAGAGAAAGAGAAGTTAAATTATATTTGCAACTTAGTAAAAAAAAGAAACAAAGAAGGTCAACCTATTTTAATAGGTACTGTAAGTATACAGAAATCAGAAATATACTCATCTCATTTGCTTGCAATTGGCGTTAAGCACAATGTATTAAATGCAAAATACCACGAAAAAGAAGCACAAATTATAGCAGAAGCGGGCAGAAAGAAGTCGGTAACAATAGCAACCAATATGGCAGGTAGGGGGACAGATATTTTACTTGGCGGTAGTATAGATAGTAAAATTCTTTTTGCGATCGACGGTATAACAGACACAAAAGAGATCACCAATATCACTGAAAAAATAAGACAAGAGCATGAGGTGGAAAGGGCAGAAGTGGTTCGCTTGGGAGGTCTATTTGTAATTGGCTCAGAAAGGCACGAAAGTAGGAGGGTTGACAATCAGCTACAAGGTCGCGCAGGTAGATTAGGCGATCCAGGGATATCGCAATTTTTTCTTTGCCTGCAAGACGATTTGTTACGTGTATTTGGCGGTGACAGGTTGGACGCGGTTTTGCGTAGGTTAGGTTTAAAAGAAGGTGAACCAATGCAACATGCTATGCTCGACAATGTAATAGAGAGATCTCAAAAGAAACTTGAAAACTTCCATTACGAGATTCGTAAAAATATTGTTCGTTATGATGACATTATAAACGAGCAACGAAAACTAATCTATCAACAAAGAAACTTTTTTTTAAAAGAGAATAGTTCCGATATTGCAATTAAAAAAGTAATTCATAATTTAAACAATTCATTAATCGGTGACTTAGTTAAAGAGCAGGGCTTCGTGTCTCATGATGTAATTATTAGCGAATTGCATTCTGTATACAAAAATGGATTCTTAAAAAATATTCCAAACCTACTGCTAAATTGTGACAATGAAATTACATTAGATAACTTACCTCAAACTGTAAAAATTGTAGATAAATTGATTTTTGACAGTTACAGACAAAAAGTTGCAAGTATTAGTGACGGTGTTAAAAAAGTAGAACAATTTGTATTATTAAATAGTTTGGACTCATGTTGGCAAGAGCATCTAAACAAAGCTTCCCATATTAGGGAAGGGATACATTTAAGGACATACAGTAACAAAGATCCGTTTACAGAGTATAAAAAGGAAATGTTTCTTGCGTTAGAAGAAACGTTCTATAATTTCGATTTCTGCGTTGTTCAGCATCTTATAAGTATAGAGGTTGACAGACGTAGTGAGCAAAACTATCTTCACGTAGCAGAAAACCAGTTACAAGATGGTAAAATTGAACAAACATATGGTAATATCGTTTCCTCAAAGTCAATTCCGTTAAAAAGTAATACAGATACTACCGCATTAATTGGCAGCGGCAATTATCCTCATGTTATTAACCGTCAAAACATAACTAATAGATACATCGGTAAAAAAGTAGCTCGTCAAGGTCGTAATGAAAAATGCTCTTGTAACAGCGGTAAGAAATATAAAAATTGCCATGGTAAATAATTATATTTTTTGCAGTAAAAAATATAATTAAATATAAACTTTATAAGTTTTGTTTCTTATTTTTATATTTACATAAAAAGTTTACAATATTAGCGTTACTATTTATTAGTGTAATATATAATTGAAACGAGCAGAAACGAGCGTAAGAGCTAGCTAAATCAACAAGCTATATTATTTTACTAAGACAGCAAACAACTAGCTTATATGTAGCAAAAGAATAGCAAAAGAGTAAAAAACCCTTTACTTACTTAAGGAAAGAAAGAGATGTAACTATATAATTATTTCCAAGTTTTCTTTTTTCTTGCAGTTACTTGTATTTCAATACCAACACCTGACGCAATATTTATCGAAGAGATAGCGTCAATTTCTGCAGAAGTGGCATTAAGTATTATAAGCATGCGATAATGCCTAACAATTCTCATTTTCTCCTTAGATTGACCATCAACATGAGGGCTTCTATTTACAGGCATAGTAACAATTGAGTTTGGCAAAGGTATTGGACCAACAACCATAGCGCTAACTTTACGCAACGCAATAACTAAGTCCATTGTCGCTTTGTCCAAAATAGAAGATGCAAAAGAAGATAGACGAATCTTTACATTTTGTGATTTTTGGTCAAAAGCTGAAGACACAGAAGAAGTTACACTACTCATACTAACAAAGGGCAAAATTAACAATACAAAAAATTACTACAACAGGTTATAATAACATTCAAGTAAAAAAACCCAACAGCAACAGACAACGGTAAACAAATAACAATACAAAACTACCGTTTCGAAAACTGCTCTCTCTTTCTTGCTCCTCGTAAACCTGTCTTTTTAGGCTCAACAATCCTTGAATCTCTACGCAATAATTTATCTTTCTTTAAAGCTGGTCTCATATGTGGTAACAAGGCAAGTAAACACTTAGATATACCCAAGCGAACAGCTTCAGATTGAGCGGAAATACCGCCACCTTTTACCTTACAAACTACACAATAGTCAGACAAATCTTCATCTATTACCGTAAAAGGTCTTGTGATGTCGAGCAATGCTTTAGGAGAGTTATTAAAATAGGATAAACAGTTCCTATTATTTACAGAAACAACAGATTTTTTATCCCCTGAAATAGCCCACACCCAAATACGCGCTATAGAGGCTTTTCTTTTGCCAACCATATGAGCGGCATCTTTAGGTATTTTAATTTTCTTATCCTCATCGCTTAAATCTACAATTGCATCTTTAAACTTTCGCTCTTGAACCTTTGACGACATTAAACCACTTTTAAGAACAACCTTATTTGGTAATCTCTTTATTATCTTTTTTAAAGATACATATTTCCTTACAAAACCAGACTTTGACAACGATATGGACTTTTCACCAGTAACCGTTTTTGCGGTATTATTGCTACTAGTCTGAATTACATCTGACTTAGTGTCGCTAGTTTTAATTTTTTTTGCCACTACAGGTACATCAGATTTAGAAGAATGCGAGACAGGGTTATCTCCTGAAGCGCTGGTAACCTTCTTTTTAACTGGTGTGGTAGATTTAACAGAAGCCCCTTTCACGGCTGTGCTTTCTTTTTCATTTTGAGCCATACGAATAATACGAATAATGCTTATTGATCAGAACGATGTTTTTTATGCATGCTCGCAAAGTCAATTAATTGCGGTTTTTGAGCAGCATGAGTATGATTTGAACCAGCAAATAAATGCAAATTACGCATACGAGCGTATGACATAGCACCCGAGCTTAACATGCCCTTAACGGCCGATTTAAGAATTCTTTCAGGAAATTTTTCACTCCTGATAGTTTTTACATTTTTTGTTTTTAACCCACCAGGATAACCAGTGTGCCTGTAATACGTTTTAGTAATTTCTTTATTACCAGAAAGGTAAACTTTAGCAGCGTTAACAACAACTACATTATCTCCACAGTCGGTATGAGGTGTGTAATAAGGTTTGTTTTTACCTCTTAAAAAATCTGCAATTACAACAGCTAATTTACCTAAAGTAAAACCATCAGCATCAATTAAAACCCATTTTTTATACTCCTCCTTCTTTTTATGACTAACAAAAAGAGTCTTATTTCTAGACTTAGGTAAATTATCAGGGTTAAAATCTTCCTTCTTTTCCGACATTGACATATATAAACCAATTAACGTAATTTAGTTGCTTTTTTCTGCGCAATATCACGAATACCAAAATCCGCAATAATCTTAGAGTATGTCTCTTTGGATTCAGCAAAAGCTCTTTGTAGCATTTTACGTCGCTTCTGTACAAGAACTAGTAAAGAACGCTTTGCTGGTACATCACCTTTATTTTTTTCAATATGTAAAGATAAATACCCTATACGCGCACAAAGCAATGCAACTTGCACAAAAACCGAACCAGAGTCCTTATCGTGTAAACGATACTTAGACATTAAACCTGATTTATTAGATAAATAATCTATCAACATTCCCAAAAATAGTAGAAAACTAACAACAAAGTAACCAAAACAATCGCAAGGTTAGTAAAAAAACAACACCCAGACGAAGCCATACATTAATTCAATTGCACAGTAACCGTTTAAAAGTCAACATTTTTTTAAAAGATAACAATGGATGGTAATAAAATTGTGATTTCAAATAAAAAATTTAGCTAAAATTTAACACGGACAGCGTAGTAAATATACTATTTTTAACAGATTTTAATAGCAATAATTAGCTATTATCCAACAGCCTTGCGTGGTATAGAAAAATAAAAGGTTAGCTAAAAATATTAACTTCCTTTTTTCTTGTAGGCTATTGAGTGTTTTTTACCCACGCAAGGTTTTTACTTTTTTGTTGGCACACGTTATTGCATTGAAACAGTTGACAAATTACCGTATTGCATCACCGATGCCAGAATGTTTTTTCGTTCAGACTCTATTATATATGCACTTTCTTACTCTGGCGCTAAAGTTAAAATGCCAGCTTCTAATTTTGAAGGTAATAGATTTGCTATTTTT
>JAERRN010000050.1 GCA_016735445.1 Rickettsiales bacterium
ATACCTAAACACCGTTGAAGATAAAATAGCAAACTTTATAGAACAAAACCACCCCCTTGGCAACCTTTTAACATTAACAGAGCAGAGTAACATAAAAAAAACAACAACCGCAACAAATAAAACTTGATAACGATTTTACATTAATTAAGTTACATAATGTCCCATTTATAGAAAGTTTATTTAAAATAAGACTAATTAATATCCAATTGAAAAGAAAGTTTATTAATTATCTCTATGAATTTATTAGATTTAACGGATACAGCGCCTTTAGTCAATACAGTTAAACGAATAGAAAAGTTGCTGATTTGCGTGTTAAAAAAATATTGAAAGAATATAAAGAAAGAATAAAATTAGAAAGAAAGAACAATAAATTAAATAAATGAACAAATTAACTTCTTTCTATAAATGGGATATTAATTAAGTTATTATTACACAGTAAATACAAACCACTTTACACACAACAAGCAGTACCCCTACATAAGTGCAAAAACTACATAATTTACAAAGTTAACTTAAAATAACGGTAAAATTTACTAACTTACTAAGTTACTAACGGTGCGCACTATACCTTAATATTTACACTTTACACATTATAATATTACACAATACAGCGTACCGCTAAGTTGGCGTAGGTAAGTAAACAGATGTGTGCGGTGTTGGGTGTTTTTATACGTATGGTTTTTTTACATATAGGGTTTGTGGTTAGGTTTGCAACCTAAGTTAAGCGCTGTTTTTTTAATAGTTTTGTTATTAGTTCAAAATCTACTGTTTGTAATTCTTGTTTTTTGCGCTTTGTGTTGTTATCATTGTTAATACTTACTTGTGATGCCGTATGATTATGATTTTTGTTAATATTTGGCACAACGCCTAAAAAGCAAACCCGAGAGATTTTAGCAATTGTTTGGGCATTATTGTAAAATATAAGTTTTTGCAAACAGTTGTTACATAGTGTATATTTATAATTAGAAATCGCCTTTCCTTCCTTAATATCTATAGAAAGAAAAAACTTTTTATCTTTACCTGCTAATACAAAAAACTTACTTGTGCTAGCGTTAGTTAGGTTAGTGTTGTTGGTGTCAAAATATAACCCCGCTTTACAATTGCACTCGCTACGGGCAAATATAATATTTTCTTTGTCAGAAAAAATAAATCCTGCAATATCTACGTTTGCACTTTTTAACGCATTAATTGTTAGTAAAGTGCTATTTATAGAACCCAATGCCCCATCTGAAACCACGATTGTAGGTAGCGTAACGCATTTAATTAAGTCTAAGATAGTTTCTTTTTCGTTAATTGGCACAATAACACCGCCAGCGCCTTCAACTAAAAACGTATCAATAGAACAATTATTATTTGTTTGTTTGGATAAAAAGTTTTGCACTTTCCCTAGTTGTTTTAAAATTGTTTTTATACAAATTGCGGTTGTGTCACTAAGTTCGGCGGCAATGTGGGGCGAGCATGGCTGTAAAAAGCGAATTTGTGACGACAACGCTACTTTAAAAGAATTTTGTAGAAAATCTTTACTGAAGTTAGTGTTGTCGGTTGCGCAATTAATTGTGTTGAAATAATGATTATAAGTAAAATTATAAATAAACGATAAATCACAGTTATATTCTGTATTTGTGTTATTTATATGTTTTTTGTGGTATAGTTCTGTATTTGGGGAGCCAAAAACAAAATTATTAATTGGAAGAACGCCAGTTTGAATTGGTTTAAGAGCTATTGTTTTAATACCAATTTTGAGAAGATTAGTTAACAAAAATGATGTTACGACTGTTTTTCCAACTCCGGTATTTGTACCTGTAATAAAAAATCCGCTATATCGCTGATTACAATTGTTATTTGTTCCCAAAATAAACCCTAATTAATAATTATAATTACCACCGTCAACCATACTAAAGTAGCATTATTTATAGTTTTGTAGATTCTGTTAGCTTTTGTATGCCAAAAAACAACACATTGTAACTAATAGATAAAGAAAACGGAGTAGATGAGACGGATTCTAAATGTGACAAAAGTGTTTTCAAATTTAAACTTTTGACATCTTTAAACTGTTTTACGTTTAATTGTTGACAATTGTTATTTACTTTTTGGTTAATCTGATTCCAAGATTGAATACTGTAAAAACGTAAAAAATTTAACATTTCCGCTGCATTGTACTGGGTTTCTGGAAAAGAATTACCACTTAACTTTAATGACTTAATTGCCTCAATAGGCGTTTTAAATTTTTGTTTTAAAACCTGCGTATGAAAAAACTTTACATTACATATGTTTTTTGCCTTTGTTAGTGTGTTTTTAATATTGTCGCAATTTGGGAAATCAGCAATTCGCATTTTGCTAATTGGTTTTAAAAAATTACATAGGTCTATTTTGGACAAACCTGCGTTAGCGGTGTTTTTGTAAAAAGATTTTTCGTTTTTACAAAAAAGGGTAATTATGTCGTTTGTGTTTTTAACCTCCTCTAAGCTACCATTTATTGGTACAGCAATTAACGCAAAAGATCCGGATGATATATTGTTAATTAACCCCATAAGCCAAGCATCTATATTTTTAAACCAATGCATTGCAAAGTTGCATAAAAACAAATTTGTACCACCCCATATATTTAGCTTTACTAACTCATCTATACACTTGGCGTCTGCTTGTTTAAAAAAAATATTAACATTGTTACTTTGACATATTGGGCTGGTATTAAAATAATTATCTGGCAAATGTGCAAATTTTTGCTTGCAAAAGTTTACCATCTTTTGTGATTTATCTATCCCAACAAATTGCGATATTGGCAGTTGTGCATTAATGGCGGTGTCAAGTAAAAAACCAGTACCACAACCGATGTCTAAAACATTAAAACCGCTATAATTTGTAAAAATATCTTGGGGACAGTTTTTATTAGCTAATGAAAATAATTTTTGCGCAGATTTATATTGTAAAGATGCGCTTTGATTATAGCTATATTCAAGATCAGGCATATTGTTAATACAATTAGTGAAACCATTAATACTTACACGTACCCCAATAAGATATATGTAGTTTTATAGATAAAAATTAAACCTCAACTAAAATAACTTACACTTTTGTGATTATGCAAAATTTAGCATATACATAAAGTGGGTTGTTTTACTAATTAACGCGGTACGCTTATTAAGCTTATACATACCTAAACACCGTTGAAGATAAAATAGCAAACTTTATAGAACAAAACCACCCCCTTGGCAACCTTTTAACATTAACAGAGCAGAGTAACATAAAAAAAACAACAACCGCAACAAA
>JAERRN010000030.1 GCA_016735445.1 Rickettsiales bacterium
ATTTAGTACCGTTAGTTCCACAGGAGAAAAAATTAAAAAACATTATGTCAAACGCATTTGGTTTTGGTGGCTGCAATGCATAACTTTACTATATTGTGATGATATTTTAAATTTGACCTAGGAAGTTTATATTATATGGCATTAAATATGTATAGGTTTAATTAACGACAACATGAGTTTTAACGATAGTAAAGGTAAGCAAAGCATACTTTCAGGTTTGCAACCAAGTGGCCAATTGCATATAGGTAACTATTTTGGAAGTTTAAAACAATTTTTAAGTTTTCAAAATAACGACAATATTGCGGAATGTTATTTTATGATAGCCGACGTGCATTCTTTAAATACAATTCCAAATCCTAACACATTGAGAGCGCAAACCATTAACACAGTAGCTTCTTTAATCGGGTGTGGGATAAATAAATCCACTTTATTTTGCCAGTCACATGTTCCGTATCATACAGAATTAACTTCATATTTAGGCTCTGTTGTGGGAATTGGTAGACTCGAAAGAATGACGCAATTTAAGGATAAATCTATAAAAGGTTCTAAAGAAAGCGAGAATTTAGCCCTACTATCGTACCCAGTGCTACAAGCGGCAGATATATTATTATACCAAACCAATATCGTTCCAGTTGGAATAGATCAGGTTCAACATTTAGAGTTAACAAAGCACATAGCGCAAAGATTTAATTCACTTTACAACTGCAAAGCTTTTACACTTCCCGAGGTGTTAATAAATAAAAATGCAGAAAAAATTATGTCCCTTTCAGACGGTAAAAAGAAAATGAGCAAAAGCAGCTTACAACAGGATTCATGTGTAAATTTAACCGACTCAAATGAGCAAATATTGAAAAAATTAAAAAAAGCAAAAACAGATTCCATAAATGGTATTAGTTACGATGAGTCAAGACCGGAAATATCAAACTTAGTCACGATACTAGCTAACTGCACAAATCAAACTATTCAAGAAGTTGTAAATCAATATCAATCATACAAAAATGCGTCTTTTAAACAAGAAATAGCAGATGCGTTAATTGCAATGATAGAGCCAATTAGAGCAAAAATAGAGCTATATAAAAGTGACGAAAGATTGTTATTATCAGAAATGGCAAATGGCAAAGAAAGAGCGTTAAAAGAATCTTCAAAAACTATTGCAATAGTTAAAAACGCAATGGGCTTGTTGGGTTGTTTATAATGGTATCAATATATTTAACAAACCGTACCGGTGGCTTGTTGCGTTTAACAGCTAAATAAAACAAAAATACGCTTTAGCGGTAACTATAACAAACAATAAGTCACAAAATAAAATAGCGAACAACCAACAGTTAGCCATTTATTAGTTAAACAGTGAGCAAGTTAAACACACAGTACAGAACGGCAAAGCTTTATTTACTATTTTACCAAAAATTACCTAGAAATTAATTTTAACAACTTGTCGTAATATTTAATTTTTGCAAACATCTCAAACGCTATATCGGTTTTATGTGTGTCTATGTAATTTTCAATATCGTTAAACAAGGTTTTAATTTTACCATTTACATTTAATGTAATGTTGTTTTTGTCGCTAACATTGTTAACAATTACTTCTTGTAGTTCTAAAATTTCTAAAAAAAACTCTTCTGCAAGGTTTACATTTGCGATATCGTATCCATTTAACTTAAAAAAATGCTCACAACAAAGCAATTTATTAGACAAAGTTGTAAAGCCCTTGTTTATTTCTGCAGCTGACAAATGTTTAACATTGGTATTATCGTTACTTAAAAGATCCTCTGACGACAATTGTAAAGAGTTTTTTTGTAAGTCTGTATACTTTTTAAAAAGATATTCACTGTCTATTTTGATAGATTCAGGTAAGGAAAACATTTTAAAATAGTTTACAAAGTTATTACTGTTTTGCATTTGTGTAAAAAATAAATAAAAAGCCGAATTGCAACATATAACAGGTTTAATTAATCAACCATCAACACAGTACAACTTTACAAAACTAACCGCTTAACCTATACAATATACAATATATTTTTAAACAATTAGCGACGTTAAAACTAAATTAATATTATTATATATCGTGTTAGTGGTTTACTAAAATACAACAATATTAATTTATGTTAGTTATGTATTGTATAGTCGCAAAATTGCTAACTTATTTTACAGTTAATTATACACCTTGTTACATTGGTTGCCATTAAATAATTTGTCACACCGGCACGTTACCAGTATATTTTTATCAATTAACAATTAACCAAATATAGTAATATTTTACCTATTATATATAGTTAAAAAGCTTTATTTTATATACCTTAAATAGGAAAATAACGTTTTAACCACATATAAACATAGCAACATTAACCAAACGTAGCAACATTAACCAAACGTAGCAATATTAACTAACTATATAATTGCTTAGACATGCACAAGGTAAAACAACGTAATAATATTACGGTATTAACTATTGTTTTTTTCTTTAATAAAAAAACTTAAACTATTATTGTTAACCACAACAGACGTTAAAAAAACACTCCCAACAGACGTAAGTAAGCTCATAAATATCCAATATGCGGCATTGTAATTAGTAAATTCAATAATCGACTCGATTACTATTTTACAACACAACAAAAACATAAAAACACTGGTAATAATAAATATTTTACTTTTGGTTTTTTTAAATACCGAAATTGCAATACCAGACGAAATTACAAAAGGAAGGACGATAATAACTTGCCATAGATTTGTTTGCGATACATTAACTTGCGGTAAACTACTATAATAAAGTAAGTGCCGTAATGTAGTTTTTGCAATTTTAATCAAGATAATTGCCATTGGCACATTTGCTATAGTTGTAACAAAAAGGTAAATTATCATTTTACCAAAAGTAGAAATAGGAAAAGACAAATCGCTATAAAAAACACCATTTTTAATACGCAACTCTGTATGATAAAAACCCTCCAAAAATGGAAGCATTAACGACATAAACACAATAATTTTTATTGGATCATTCGCCCTATAGTAGCAATACGAAGTATAAGAAAACGTTACCAAAAAAACACCAAAAGATACAATAAAGTACGCATAAGACATAAATATAGATTTTATTCTATACATTTGTGCCATTGCTTCATGTAAAAAATATCTAAACAATCTGGAGTTAAAAACATTCATATCTAAAAGTGATAACCTATTATTTTGTTTGTTACTTAACTATATTGCACAAACATATAATTGTACAACTACAAAGAAACGCCATTATACTAACGCGCAACTAACCCCTCACCAACTAAAACACTATATTAGAGCAAAAACCAAAAAACCCCGCATAGTTTAAAAAGCAAAACCCATAAAATACCAGCGTAGCAATTAACACCTTACCGGTTAAAGTTAATAACAAATTTACTATTTATATATAATAATATTGTTAACAGCACAACGCACCTTATTTTGCAAAATTATATGGCTATTTTTTTATTAACCAATGGTAACTTTTAAAAAGTAAACATAAAAACATGGCAGCGTAGTTACTTTACATTTTAGTTTATGGTTACAATATTAGCAATAATGCTGCATACAAATATAACAAAATTAACTGTTTCGCACTATAATTTAATTCTTCAGCATCTTATTTGTACATTCTTGTAAAATATCCTCTATATTAAGTAACTATGTTAAATTGTTATTTGTACGTCAAGTGTTAAATTTGCTATGCATTATTCTGCTGTAATGCATTTTTTAGTTATGCAATTTATTGTTAATTTATAGTGTGTTTATTTTAACAGATAGGTGATTTTTTAAAACTATTTTTTAGTATGTGTTGCTTTTTAAAATAAAAGCTATCCTTTAAAGCGTTAGTTAATTAATGCAATTTAATATAATTATAAAATGTTTAAAAATAATTTTGTCAAAAGTCTATTAGTTGTCGCTATTGCTGGTGCAACGTCTGCACAAAACAACGCAGATGCTGCTTTTTACACTGGTCTCAATTGGTCAACTGGTACTGTTATAGGTGGAACAGATACCCAAGTTAGTATTGATAACACAACAGGTGGTACTACTGCTGGTGGTGCTGCTGTACCTGGTATAGACTCAATGAAAGGTTTAATTTACAATGGTTTTGGTTTTAAAGTTGGTTACGAAACAGACGGTCCTTCGTACTTTGCTGTAGAGGTTAATTCTAACATAATGGGTGCGTCCAACATTGGTGGCGAATCTAATATTGGCACTGAGGGTTTAAACGGATGGGGAAATGGTAACCCGTTAATTAGCGTAGGTCTTGCTGTTAAAAGTGGTTACACTTTTGAGAAAGGAAAAGCTAAAATATACGGTATCTTCTTTTCCGATTACCTAATGTCTTATAAAACAGCAGCTGATTATAGCGCCGTTTACGTTGGTACAGGTTTTGGTACAAAAATTCCAGTTTACAAACAACTTTTAAGTTTTGTTATGGAGGTAAAAGTAAGCTTTCCTGCTGCTTATAAAAATGATGTTACAAATTTTACTCCAGGAATTTTAACTGCTGAAAGCGCACTTGGCTCGATGAGAATGATGATGCAAGTAGGTCTGGATTACAATTTCTAAATTCCCAACCCTTTCTTGAATTTATCATGAAGAAAAAGACGTGCTGGCAAAAGCTAGCACGTCTTTTTTTACGCCCCTCCTTCCAGCCTTTCTAAACTTCCAGCAAAAACTAGCATATCTTTATACACCCTTTTTAAATCCTTTTTGCGTTTAGTTTAGTTATCCTAGTAAGCATTTTATAGCAAACAATATTACACGTATAAGCAGAATTTACAACAAAACACTATCTAGTCGTCAACACTAAAATCTTAATAATTTAGTTAGCTTTATTGTTATCGTACGCACAACACAATAACTCGCGCCAAACACACAAGTGCAGCCAAAAGTACGATACGTGTTAGCCAAAAGTATGCAAAAGTATACAAAAGTACGCAGAAAGGTGGCAAAAAGTGGCCGAGTATACGACTCTCCTTTAAAACCAAAAAACATACTTTAAACCACCTTTTATTGCTCTAAATACACCGTATACCGCTTGTAAACAACAACTTTATATTTATTTTTTAAATATTGTCGATACGCTTCGTGATAATCCTTTTTTCTTTGTTCAATAACATCATTTTTTAGCTTATTATAACTTGCCGTAGATGAACTTGAATTACCTTTATGTATGTTGTTTAAAACAATCGACACCATACCGTTATCAGTATGTTTAAATGGACCAATAACTTCACCAACCCTTGCCTCAAATAATTTTTTCGGAAAAGAATCATCTTGCACGATACTTTGACGCTGAATTGTTTTGCGATTCGCAGTATTGTTTGGTATAAAGTGCGATTTAAATGATTTAGCAATTTTTTGCACAGAAATAGCCGGTTTTACAATGTTATCATTAGAAATAGCGCTCATCATATACATATGGTGCGTCGCAATCTCTCCGTCAATAATGGTAGATTTCCAAATATTTATTACTTTTTTCCTTACTTCCTCAAAAGGTATTTTTTTAGGAGGATTGACTGACTCAATCAAGTAAAACACAGTATCGCATTTAAGATTGTTATTGTCCATACCAACAAAACCCTCAACACCCGTGTCAATATCGTTAGATACTTGTTTACCCAAAATAGAGTTAACTTTCCCGTTTGTAACGGTTGCTTTTTTTAAGGAAATTTTAAATTTCTCAGCAACATCGCTAAACTTATAGCCAGACGATACCATCTCCATAACCTTATCCTTTACCTCAGTCGACATATCACAACGCATCGCCTTCTCCACGGCATTCCTTATTGATTTAATATTGCCAGAATTAAGGTGTAAAGATGGGTTACTGTCTTTAATTTGCCTTGTAATACCAATTACAAAATTACCATCAGAAGACAGCACTTGGGTTGGCTTTCCAAGACCAACGCTAAAAACTTGACTTGCAATCTCTGTTTTTAGATCTGTGCTTTTAATAGCCTTTAAACGACTTACCCGCATACTAGGTATTGATTTTACAATTTGCGTAATGTTGCTGTTTCCATTTTGTAGCATAAACAAAGCCTTTTCAGCTTCTTCAGATTTATTAAACAACAATAAATCAATATCTCTAACAGTACTGTTAATTTGTTTCCCCATTTGGTTTTTGTAGTAGTCTATAATTTTACTGTCTGGTAATGTTTCCATTTTTACGTCAGCAACATTAAAAAATAAAACATTTTTGCTACTTGATAATGTAAATTTAGAGATATTATTCTCATAAATAGATACCAAATCGGCGTTATTTGGTTCCTTAATTTTTCCCAACGAACCAGAGTCGGTATGTAAAATTGTGTAAGTCCTTTCTTCGAATCTAAATTTTGCTATATACTCTAAAGCTTTACTTGATCCAAAAGATCCTCCCGCCATTGCGGGGTCTATAGAGTTAAGAAATAATCTTCTTTTATAAAAATCAAGTATACTCCTAAATAGGGCAGGGTTGTTTTTAGACAAACTCTCTAGTTGTTCTTTTACTTTGGTTTTACCGTTTACGTCAGTATTATTTATAACATGCTTTAGCGTATCTTTGTCGCTAAAATGTATACCAAAACGCTCAATTTCCTGTTCAATCATTTTATTTTCAATAAGTTCGTCAATTGCAAACTTATATAAGTGTTTTTGCGTTATTTGCGACAAACCAGCGTTGGAAATCTGTGACTCTATATTTTCTATATACTGAGACAGTTCTTTTTCTGATATTACTTTATTCCCAACTTTTGCAACAAACCCTTCTTCTTGACCAAAAATTGATTGAAAAAAACTCCACCCAATCATGCTAATAAAAATAAAGACAATTACAGCAATAGAAATAATTTTCCAAAATTTTGCCCCACTGTTGTTATTTAGCTGCTCCTGATGGTCTTGGTTTTTACTGTCTTTTAAATCGTAGTCACTATATTTATTCATAAAAACAATAATAATATTATAAATACTACACGCAACAAGCTACCCTTTAATGTAGTCAAACAGACAAATTTAAATAAGGCGTGGAAAATGACAATAAACGCAAAAGCGTAACGACATTACCACGCCTGTAAAAGATTAACTAGAAGAATCAGAAGATTCCTCACTCCCTTCGTCAGGGTCGGGATTTTCAGAGTTGGCAGTTTGAATAGCCTTACCCAATATAGATCCAATTGTTGCACCTGTATCAGCAGAGCCGTACTTTTTAAGAGTTTTTTTATACTCACCTTCTTCATAATCTCTTATAGATAAAGACATTTTTCTTAGGGATGGATCGTAGTTTGTAACTTTGGCATCAACTCTGTCTCCAATAACAAACCTGTCAGATCTTCTCTCAACCTCTTCTCTTGAAAGCTGTGATTTTGGAATAAATGATTTAACATTTTTCATTATCTCAACAACTATACCATCCGGTCTAATTTCAAGAACGGAGCATGTAATTACAGAGCCAGTTTTTAAATTTAAATCTTTAGCAGCTACGGTATCTTGTGTTAATTGTTTTACACCTAATTTAACTCTTTGCCCTTCTAAGTCACTACCAAGGTACACAACTTTAATCGAGTCTCCTTTTTTATAATTTGCCAATTCCTCTGGAGTAACGTTATCCCAAGACAGGTCGGAAATATGTATTAAACCGTCGATATCAACACCGGGTAGTCCAACAAATATACCAAAATCTGTAATATTTTTAATTATACCATCTAAAACTTGACCAGTATTGTGACATTTTGCAAATTTCTCCCAAGGATTTTCCAAAGCTTGCCTTATACTTAGCGCTATACGGTGTTTTTCAATATCAATTTCCAATACAACAACGTCCAATTCCTGACCAAGAGCCATCTCTTTATGTTTTTTGTAAGAGTCCTTTGTCCAGCTAATCTCAGATACGTGCAATAGTCCTTCAATGCCAGGTTCAAGCTGAACAAACGCACCATATGAAGTTATATTTACAATTTTACCTTTAACCAAAGTTCCGGTTTGGTATTTTTCCCCAATAGCAGTCCAAGGATTGTCAACTAACTGTTTCATACCAAGAGATAAGCGTTTGGTTTCTTTGTCATGCTTGATAACTTTTACCCTAACTTCTTGACCAACAGATAAGATTTCTGAAGGATGGCTAATTTTCTCCCACATAATATCGGTAACGTGTAATAAACCGTCAACAACACCTAAGTCAACAAATACACCATAGTTAGTAACGTTTTTCACTATACCGTCAAGAATATCTCCTGGTTTAATACCGTCCAAAAATAAATCCCTCTCACCGCTTTTTTGTGACTCAAGAACAATTTTACGAGACACAACAATACTTTTTGCTTTAGGCTCTAAACTTAACACTTTGTACTCAATAGACTTACCTATAATAGCAGATATATCTCTTACAGGTCGCACATCTATTTGACTACCAGGTAAAAACGCTATCACGCCATCAAAGTCAACAGACACACCACCTTTTACCCTAGAAAACCCTATACCAGTTACAATTTCGCTATTTTCAAAAGCCTTTACTAACTTTTCCCAAGATTCCTC
>JAERRN010000041.1 GCA_016735445.1 Rickettsiales bacterium
TTACTGTTTGCTTTTATTTTGTTTATCAATTCACCCACAGCCATTGTAATATGGCAATTCTTATTTATAACAACTTATCATTGTAGCCTTATGTTAAATATTTGCTTCGCTAAATAATTTACACTCTTCTTTGGTAAACACAATTTTAATTATAATAAGTTTAATTTATATATTACCAAAATAAAAGCAAACAGTAAAGCTAAAAGGGTTTGTAACGCCTTCTTATTTACCGCTAAAAGTGGGCATTTGCGGTATTAATTTAACATTATAAAATTCTAAAACGTCTAACGCTCCTCTGGTTTTATTGATAACTTTAAAACAGTGTGTACCTAGATAAAATCCCTTTTTCAAGTTTTTAATTTTATTAATATACCGTCTCGGTTGATCTGGTCTTTTTGTGTTAAATAATACTTTTATTTCTAAATCACCACTGTTGCTTTTTTGATTTTTAAAAAATTTCGTTTGGCTCTTTGAGGCGATAAGGCCTTTTACGGTGTTGTTGTTCTTTGCTGGTTAACGTTATTTAGTGTTGTTTTACATCCTCACCTTTATACGGTAATACGGTACAGGAAGGATATAAAATTAGATATATAATGTTTATTAGAGACACTATAAAGTGTTGACTTGTTGTTACAATGTTTGTTATTGTTACGCTATTAGTGTTTTGTAAAAATAGTTTACACGCAATAAAAGCACCATATACAGTATAAGGTCTTGTTTACGTCTTTGCTTTTTATTGCCAAATATTAACTGCATTGCGCAAGTTTACAGTTTTTTCGCAACATTATTAGACTTATCGATATCGTTAATGCAATTTTATGCTAAAAAAATAGAATCTTTAAGAATTTTTAAAAACGCAAATATTTTAAAATTACTAGTTAGTAGCATTTTTTATGACGCAACATTTATAACTGCGTACGCTAACATAATTATTAATAATATAGCAAATACTGGCGTAATAATTGCAATTATTTTAGCTATAAAAAAGATTGTAAGGGTATTTTTTGACATCCCAGTCGGGATACTGGTTGATAAATACCTAAACCCAAGGATATCTGTGATTATAGCGTTGGTAATTAAAATTATTTTTATCTTACTGATGTTATTTAACAATATTTACATACTATTTTTAGCCTCTATTTTAGAAGGTATTAGCTTAAGTTTTTACCGTGGCAAAATAAACATATTACAATATGAGATATTTGAAGATGAAGGGTTAAGTGAGTGTTATGAGTTTTTTAGCTCTATTTATGGGTTAATAATAAATATTTGCACCGTCATTATTGCTATAACGGCGTCTATTGTTTATATGTTTTTAGGAATGTATGCCATGTTTGCTGGTAGCGCTCTTTTTTTACTTGTAAGTCTTTATTTATTACACCGTCTACCAACGACTGGAAACGCCAAGCTAGGTAATAAACCTGCTATACCTTGTCAAAGCAATATAATGCCAAAATATTCATTATTACATAAAATCAAGAATGCGCTTTTATCTACTAGCACAAGTACAATTGGTTTAAGTGTTGTTCTTGGTGTATCTTGCCTTGGTTGGCAAATTAACGCAATAAATCAATTTGTTGGCATTGGTACCTTAGAAAAACAATCGTCTTCGGTGTATATTTTTCAAATGGGCTCTGTTGCTATGTCTATAGGTTATATTATTAGTATGTTTACGTACAACTTAAAACCTGTGTTTTTATCGTTTTTGTTATTTGTGGTTTTTTTGCTTTCTTCTGTAATTTCGTTTATCGTATCTGTAAAATATTCGGTTTTTATAGTGTTACCATGTTTACTTGCGTTTAGCTCTATAGAGGTAAATATGAGAAAAATTATTCTACAAAAAATTGATCCAAAAATACGCTCTGTGATAATTAGCATCTCCACAACGGTTACCTCTTTAATAGGGTTTTTTATAATGTACGCATTTCAAATTTTAAACAGTAAAATTGGGTATAAAAATACATATATCTCAATATTTACCGGACTTAGTATATTTGTGTTTATTGTGATGCTTTTTATTATTAAATATGATGACACTAAATAGCAAAATAATGCATTATTTTGCTGTATTTACATATTTACAGTTTAGCGGTAAACACGGTAAACGCTATCACGCCATCAAAGTCAACAGACACACCACCTTTTACCCTAGAAAACCCTATACCAGTTACAATTTCGCTATTTTCAAAAGCCTTTACTAACTTTTCCCAAGATTCCTC
>JAERRN010000067.1 GCA_016735445.1 Rickettsiales bacterium
ATTTACTTCTGGCACTACCTAAAGGGGTGTTTTCGTAATCGTAAAACTTGTTACTAACCCCACCAGTGGTTTGAAATATATTAGAACTTTTATACCAAACCCTTTCACTGTACCAATACAAAACATAAACAACAAACACTAAGCCCCATTGCCATTTACAAAACTAGCATTGTTTAAGGCAAAATTTTGAGTTGCAGTGGTTAAATGTGTTATACGCTATGCTAATTATCAAGATAATAACAATAATAACACAAAAAAAGTTAAAAAGGTTGTTGGTGAGTTGGTAAAAAGTTATATAGGCAATAAGGTGATAATTTAATATTTTATACCACGTTACATTGTGCCACAGTGCACCATAAACGCAACGCACTATAACGAATGTAACACTGTTTTTATTTAGCGGCAAAAGGATTTTTGCTTTTTACAAATTTTATACGCAATGGTACGTTAAATATCTCAAAATAACTGACAAGTTGGTTTTTAAGAAATTCTTCATAGTTTGCAGGAACATCGGCAAAGTTAGCGCTAATTTTAAATGTTGGCGGTCTAGTAGACTTTTGAGATATAAATTTTAGCTTTAATTTCCTTTTACCAATACGGGGTGATTCTTTTAGTGGTAAAAAAACATCATGTAACCAGTTGTTTAGTTTTTTTGTAGGTATTTTTCTATTCCATACCTCGTATCTTTTTATCGCTTCGTCTAGTAGATTAGATAGGTTTTTATCTTTTAGTGCGGATAAAGTAAAAAATCCACATCCCCAGTGTTTTTGTTGACCAGAAAACGACCGCAACAGCGTAATTACACTTTTACGTTTTCCCGCTTTGACAGAGTCCCACTTGTTATAACATATAATTACAGGTCTACCTTCTGAAATAACTTTATCAATCAACACTTTATCCTGAAACTCCATTGGCTGCAATACGTCTATCATTAATATTACAACATGTGCAAAGTCTATAGCTCGCATGCTAGCTTGTACAGATAAATGTTCTAATTCTTCACTAATAGACATTTTTTTTCTAATACCAGCTGTGTCAATTAATATAATATCGCGCTCTAAATGGCTAAATGGTACCTCTATCGCGTCCCTAGTTGTACCTGGTGTTTCGTCTGTAATAAGGCGATTTTTGTTAATAATTTTATTTATTAAAGTTGACTTTCCAGCGTTTGGTTTGCCAATAATGCTAATTCTGATTGGCTTAAGCTTTTTATTGTTAATGTTTTTATCACTATTGTCGCTATCATCGCTATCATCGCTATCATCATTATCGTTATCACTATCGCCATCTTGTTTACATACTTCTTGCGTAAGTCTGTCAAATTCTTTACTTAAATCAAGTTCTCCTTGTGACAAGCGGTTATAAATAGATTTTAAAATCAAATGCAAGCCAATGCTATGTTCTGCAGACACAAAAACAATATCTTTTTCTTTATTGTGTATTTTGTAAATCTCATTTAAATCAATATTTTTCATATTTTCACATTTATTTACTATGAGTAAAAAAGGTGTATTACTCTTTTTTACCATACTGTAAACAACACGATCTTCTGCAATAATGCCAGATTTACCATCGACAACAAACAAACAAAATCTCGCTTCATTAATAGCTGTAACGGTTTGATCAATCATTTTTTGGTTCAAGATACTTGACAGTTTTTTAGTATTTGAATTCTCTAGACCAGCCGTGTCTATAAATTGCAACTTTACACCTTTGTGATCAATAGACGCATATTGCCGATCCCTTGTGACTCCAGTATTTTTATGCACAATAGAGCACACACGCCGTTTACTGAGTTTGTTAAAAATAGTTGTTTTACCAACATTAGTTCGTCCAACTATAGCGATTGTTATCATTAAGTCTAAATATATTAGTTTATTTGTTTAAACTTCGCAAGCTACTATAATATTAAAGGTTTTAAAAATTATAGTAGTAGTATGCAACATTACGGTAATATTGTAACATATAATAATAAACAATATATATTGTTGTTTGTAATTTTACAATATTGACTTTCTAAGTAGTTTATTGTGTAATTACACATAGTATTGAACTAACACATTTATTTGTTTTTTTGTTTACATGAAAAAAAAAGTTAAACCTTGTAATATTGTTATAACTTCGTTGTGTTGTTTTGCCTTTGTGTTATTGATAGAACAAAGTACAGCAAACGCCGCTGTTAGCGGTGCAAACCAAGCTGCTGCAGTTTTGTGCGACGTTATACTGATAATTAGAGGGCGAATAGGTCGTGCGTTGTCGTTAATAGCTATAATGACAACCGCATGGGGCTTTATGAATGGTAATACAGACTGGAAGAGGGTATCGACCCTTGCTATTGGGTTTGGTTTATTATTTGGTGCAGAGGGTTTTGCTTATGTTATTTTACCGTCTACAGTGCAAGGTATTACAGGTGTTACCTCTAATGGTGCAATTTTTAACCCCCAAAATAAATACACGCCAGAAGAGATTGTAAAGTCAGTTTGTCCAGAATTATCTAGATTTGGATAATTTAAACCTAAAAAGTTAATATATTTTTTACTTAACTGTAACTCAGTTACAGTTAACCATGTGCCGATTATACGCTAAATTTTTTACTATATTAGTAAATTTACATTATTATGTTGCAAAGTTAAAGACGTACGTGTTTGCCAGTGTTTACAAAACACACAAAAAGCATTTGTAAATATGTAAAGTATATACAAAATAATACAATATACTGTCAGTTATTATTACTTTTTATAGTTTATAGTTTTGTTTGTTTGCAGAAGCAAAAGCATACACGTTACCGTATGTTGTTTTACTGTGTTTACACGTAAAACGTACCTAGTAAAACGGTCTTTCTGTTTATTTTACACAATCCCACACGGTAGGTTGTCTTAATATTATTTTTACAAATTTCATGAAAATAAAATTGTTTAGAAATATAGACCATCATTCTTGGCACTCTTCTTTAGCGTTGCCAAAAGTTAATATAATAAAAAAGGCAATAGAAAAATCTATATCTACCGCTTGCGGTGACAGGTTTAATAACCTGTCTTTTAGCCTTAGTTGTGTATTTATGGACTCAGTAAAAATAACAAAGTACAATTCCGAATACAGAAAAAAAAAACAATCCACAGATGTCCTTTCTTTTCCAGAGTTTGATTTTTCTCTAAATAAATGGGAAGAATGGTTTTTAACCAGCAAGGCAAAATGTTTTTACTTAGGGGACATCCTTATATCTTATCAAAATGTAATTGAAGATGCTAAATATATGCAGTGGAATCCAGCGGACAGAGTTGTGCATTTAATTATTCACTCAACTCTGCACCTACTTGGTTTTGACCATATAGAAGAAGATGACAGAATTGTAATGGAAGGCTTAGAAATTGACATATTAGCGTCTATTGGAATTGAAAATCCGTTTTGCTAATTAAAAATAATCAGCCATAAATAACGGTTTTTACTAGCAAAATATTGGTAAACTTAAAAAACTTACATAAAAGATGTAAATCTTTATTGACTTTTAACTAACTTAGAATAACTAATTCTTAGCTGGTTGCACATTTGTGTAACTTAGCATACATCGTGAATAGAAAAGATAGTGTATATAATGAGTAAGGAATAATTCGTTAATTCTTTTAATCAGGATCAGATCTCGCAAGAGGTCTTATCAAATTCTCAATTTGGAGAGTTTGATCCTGGCTCAGAACGAACGCTGGCGGCGAGCATTACACATGCAAGTCGAACGAGGGGATAATTCCCCTAGTGGCAAACGGGTGAGTAATACATAGGAATCTACCCATTAGAGGGGGACAACCACTGGAAACGGTGGCTAATACCGCGTAGTCCGGAAACGGTAAAGGCGTTATTGTCGTTAGACAATTTCGTCGCTGATGGAGGAGCCTATGTCCGATTAGCTAGTTGGTAAGGTAAAGGCTTACCAAGGCTAAGATCGGTAGCCGGTCTGAGAGGATGATCGGCCACACTGGAACTGAGACACGGTCCAGACTCCTACGGGAGGCAGCAGTGGGGATTTGTTGACAATGGGCGAAAGCCTGATCACGCTACGCCGCGTGAGTGATGAAGGCCTTCGGGTTGTAAAACTCTTTTACCGAGGAAGATAATGACTGTACTCGGAGAATAAGGACCGCCTAACTACGTGCCAGCAGGCGCGGTTATACGTAGGGTCCAAGCGTTGTTCGGATTTACTGGGCGTAAAGGATGTGTAGGCTGTTGACTAAGTCAATTGTGCAATCCCCAGGCTTAACCTGGGAACTGCTTTTGGTACTGGTCGACTAGAATATGGTAGAGGGCAACGGAATTTCTGGTGTAGGGGTAAAATCCACGGATATCAGAAGGAACACCGAAAGCGAAGGCAGTTGTCTGGGCCATCATTGACGCTGAGGCATGAAAGCGTGGGGAGCAAACAGGATTAGATACCCTGGTAGTCCACGCCCTAAACTATGGGTGCTAGGTGCTAGATTTATTTTTAGTGTCGAAGCTAACGCGTTAAGCGCCCCGCCTGGGGACTACGGTCGCAAGATTAAAACTCAAAGGAATTGACGGGGATCCGCACAAGCGGTGGAGCATGTGGTTTAATTCGATGATAACCGATGAACCTTACCAGTGATTGAATAGCTGTTATAAGCCATTCTGGAGACAGGTGGTGACGGGTAACCGTAGCAGCAACAGGCGATGCATGGCTGTCGTCAGCTCGTGCCGTGAGGTGTTGGGTTAAGTCCCGCAACGAGCGCAACCCCTGTCTATATTTGCCAGCACCTAGGGTGGGAACCATATAGAGACTGCCAGCGATGAGTTGGAGGAAGGTGGGGATGATGTCAAGTCCTTATGTCCTTTATTCACTGGGCTACACACGTGCTACAATGGCGAGCATAACGGGTCGCAATGCGGTAACGCAAAGCTAATCCCTTGAAAAACTCGCCCCAGTTCGGATTGCGGTCTGCAACTCGACCGCATGAAGTCGGAATCGCTAGTAATCGCAAACAAGAGTGTTGCGGTGAATACGTTCTCGGATTTTGTACACACCGCCCGTCACACCCCGGAAGTTGGATTGACCCGAAGCTAGTGGACTAACTGTTTACAGAGGTAGCTAGTTACGGTCGGTCTAGTGACTGGGGTGAAGTCGTAACAAGGTAACCCTAGGAGAACCTGGGGTTGGAACAGAACAAAACTTTTAATGAGCTTGCTCATTTAAAACTATATAACTGGTTCAAGTATTAACATGTTCCTTGCTCATTATGCACACTACTTTTCTATCTTTTCTTTTCAAATTGTCACCAATTTATGTTATATAATAGCTAATAACTTTTATATACTTTTATATTATATTTTTACTAACAGAGCTAAGAAGTTATAGCGTATTTAATAAGATTTGAATATAATTTTCTTTTACATATTGTAAATACGAGCAACTATTCTTA
>JAERRN010000040.1 GCA_016735445.1 Rickettsiales bacterium
AGCTAAATAAGTAATATATAATGTTATAATAAATAAATATAAGAGCTAATTAATATTGGTAAAATTGCAAATTATCATACAATTGCACGATTAAACTGG
Source organism: Rickettsiales bacterium (assembly GCA_016735445.1). GTDB lineage: Bacteria > Pseudomonadota > Alphaproteobacteria > Rickettsiales > Deianiraeaceae > JAERRN01. Next base: position 100 of record JAERRN010000040.1, read on the forward strand.
ACAATAAAAATACATAAATACTTTTTACTAAAAAATATTGCGTTACTTTAAGTTTGTAAATTAAATAAACATGCGCAGGGGTTAGTTTTGTTTAACAAGTTAATAAACTACAAATTGTTTTATAAAATTGGTAATGGTAAGTTTTAAAGGCTGAGATACATTCTATTTGGCTATTCTTGCAAAGGAAGATACCAGAGGAGAACCTAGAACAGTTTAACGAGTTCCAAATGGCTAGCTTAATATCCTTTATTTATAACATAGGTAGAAGTGCGTTTTTACATTCAGATGCTTATGATGTTCTAAGATACAGCCCACTGCTAATAGAAGAGCAGGAGGCTATAGTTGAGTCTATGTTACAGCACGGTTGTAGGAATAAAAAATTTGCAGAAGGTGTTAAAGCTAGAAGGCAAAAAGAAGCACAAATGTTTTTAATTTATAACGACTAAAAAATGACCACTAGTATAACAAAAGAAGTTTCCGACAAAGTCATGATTGTAGCGTTAAGCGGAATACCTATTGAAGAAAAGGTGGTTCAACTTAACAAGATTTTTATCGAATCTAGTCTGGTTCTTGAAAATGAGGAGTCTTTAAAAAAACTCTTTGTGTATAATGATGCAGAAAACGGAATGTTGCAGAGCAGAAGAAGCCTATTTAAGAACTTAAAACTTTTTGCTGTCACGAAAGACTTAAGGTATTTCCTAAACTTAGCTGAAGACTTGTATCTTGTGAACTTTTACATGGCAGAATTTAGTAACAATAACCCCCTAATTGAAATTAAGAGCTGTGTACTTTCTATTAAAAATGGTTGCGCGGTAATGCATTTAAAAAGGGCAGACAATGGAGAAATTGTAGAGGGTGTATATATAGCAAGTGCAAGTAAGTTTGATGTTCTAGGTTTGTTTTGTAGGCTGTATAGTTTTACGGGTGCTACTTGGGAATCCTTACTTGAAAAAAACAGATCTTATATGGTAAGCGAAAGCCAAATAGGAAAACCTGTGTTACTTGCTGATAGGTACAATCCTGATATGCCAGAAGGTAGCTATTTTATCGTTAACAAAGTTTATCGTTTATGCTCTGCTAATGGTAGAACTAAAATTTGGACAGCAGAAAATGACATTTTAAACACTTAATTATTACTATTATGATTGACAAAACAAAGGCAACATGCCAGTGGTTTTGTAAAAACAACACAAATAACACACTAAAAATTGCAATCACAATTGTAACGCTGTGTGGTAAAATAGCGCTAATAATGCCAATTGCAGGCTGTACCAAGCTAATAGAGGGTTACCGTTTTAAACCAGAAAAAAGTAACTTTAAAATTGAAGAAGCAACGGTTACAACTGTGACAAACAAATACGGTGCGCCAACAATAATCGAGAAAAACCCAGATACAAACGGTAAAATATTAATATACGGCTCCGAAAGCTTTTTTACATTTTTATTTATAAGAAAACACGTACTATCTAGAAGATTAGAGATATTCGAGTTTGACAGATCCAATGTATTAATAAAAGCTGACGAGTTGACGCTAGAGGACGGGACGAGAGCTAAAATAAGAAGAATTGTGGTAAAAGTAAAAAAACCAAATAAATTATGGGCATTACCTTTTTACTCAATTATCTAGCATTGGGTAGTTTACAAATCAACATTGCAGTCACAACGGTTTTATTTAAAACTTATAATTGTAGCGCAAAAAGTAAATAGTTAAAAATAACTTTTTTTATAACATAAATAGTAAACTAAGAGGAAATATTTTATTATAGATATTTATTTATAACCATTTATCAAAATGGCATTTGCACGCATGTAATGTGCTACTATATAAAGTTAATTATATTTCAATTATATTTCTAATTATGTTTGCCATAATAACCAACAACATTGGTCTTGCTAGTGCTGTAAAACTAGCCGATATAAGTGCGCCAATAAAAATGGGCAATGAAGATATTTTTATAGAACATACCGCCTTTGGGTTTAACCATGAAGATTTCGCCATAGCTATGGGTAGATATCCATTTGGTTATTATAATAAAATGTTACAAGCGGCATCAAATAAAATTTTAGGATTAGAGGCAACAGGAACAATTATAAAAGTTGGTAGCAAAGTAAAACACTTACAAAATGGACAGAGAGTATTTTATACCGTTGGCTCGCTTGGTTCGTTTTGTCAAAAAAGGGTAATACATAATAGCTTTGTACAGCCAATCCCAGACAATATTAGCAATGACACAGTTGTGTCTTGTATGCGCAAAGGCTTAATGGTTCACTCTTTGCTATATAAAACAGTATCAATACAAAAAAATAGCACACTTATGGTACATAACGCAACCGACCCATTAGAGCAAATACTATGCAGCTGGGCAAGTAATGTTGGTTTAAATGTAATTGGGACAGTTACAAAAGACGAGGACAAGGCAATTGCAAAAGCAAACGGTTGTCAATTAGTAATTAATAGAGAAAAAGAAAACGTTGTACAGATTGTTTCAGATCACACAGAAAAAAAAGGGGTTAAAATAGTGTTTGACTCAATCGGTCAGGGTGTGGAAAAGGAATCGATCTCTTGCTTAGGGCCATTTGGAATATATATTCATTACCACTCAAAAAATAGCTTTCCAAATATATCCGCTTCTTCTTTAGCGCCAAAATCTTTATTTCTAACAACGCCGTCACTAGAATTATATAAATCCAATAAAACAGATCTAATATCTGGAACCGATGCGGTATTTAAGGCAATAGAAAAAAAGTATATTAAACTACCTTTTACCAGAGTGCCGATCAAAAACGCTCATAAAATATTTCAATCTTATCAAGACGGTAATATCGATAAAAACTATATACTAATTCCATAATACGCTATAAAACAAAGGGTAAATATGATGCAGAATCGGGAGGAAAAAACCAAACAATATACCGATAACAAAACAATCGGTGCTGCTGTGGCAAAAACAATAAAAATATTTGGTAAAGCAAAAATACCAAATCCAGAACAAGAAGCAAAATGGTTATTTTGTAACCTGCTAAATGTAAATTTAGCTAATCTAATATTAAAGTTACAAAGCTCTATAACTGCAGCTATAAAAACAAAACTAGAGCATTATATAAAATTACGAATAAAAAACATACCGCTAGCATATATTATAAAAGAAGCTTCTTTTTATGGATACACGTTTGAGGTAAGCAACGACACTTTAATACCAAGGCTAGACTCGGAAACTATAATAGAGGAAATAAAATTAATTGCCAAACAGAGCAAAAGCAAACTCACACTACTAGAACGTAAACAAAACCGAAATATAATTAATATTGTCGATCTAGGTTGTGGCACTGGCTGTTTGTCAAACGTAGCAACCCTAGAATTAATAAAAATGAACTATAAAGTTAAAAACGTATTACTAGTTGACATAAGTAAAAAAGCATTAGTGGTTGCAAAAAATAACGCAAAAATATTACTACAACAGCACAATGTTAATGTGCAATTTGCTAATCAAGATTTCACAAAACCGCAAACAGCAAACCTGTTAAACAACTTTTGTAAAAACAATAAAAGGCAAAAAAACCAAGAAGAGCAAAATGCTAAATATATTATTATTTGCAATCCACCATATTTAACCAGCGAACAAATGCAAAACATAGATAATTGCGTAAAAAAAGAACCCGAACTTGCATTATTTGGCGGTAAAAATGGAATGTATTGCTACAGCAATATTATAAACTGGATACCAATATTAAAACAATTGCCACATGGTAAAAACTTTACAAATATTGTATTCGAAATAGACCCCGAACTAAAATATAATATCGTAAACGAGCTAAAGCAAAAAAATCTAACACAAATACGCATTAGTAAAGACCAAGAAAACCGAGACAGAGTGATATCTTGTAAAATAGATACCTTTGCATCGTTTAATATCAATAAGTCGAGCGGATAGTTAGAAGTCTAAAACCTTATAGTGTTTTACAGGAAGAAACCCAGGTATTGAGTCGGATAAAATACCGGCAAAAGAAGGGCGAGATTTTAAAGTAGAATACCAGTTTTTAACAACAGGATAAAAATGCCAAGGTATCTCACCTAGGTAATCTAAAGAAGATATATGTGCGGCAATAGATAAATCTGCCATCGTTAACTCTGCACCGGTAATGTAGTCATTTTTTTGCAAAAGAAACGATAAATATTTTAAGCAATAATTAAGAGATACCTTTGCATCGTTTAATATCAATAAGTCGGGCGGAGAGTTAGACTCGAAAAATTTATAAACTCTTTCTCGTAAAATATACTTAGTTGCTTCATGGTAACATTTCTCATCAAAACAAAACATTGCCTTTCTAATTTTAGCACGGTTCGCTATATCACCAGATATAAATCTTTTACCAATCTCTCTAAACTCGTCAAAATATTCTACAATCGTTTGAGAACCAAACAAACAATTTTCATCAGAAGTAACCAAAAAAGGAACGGTAAGCATAGGGTTTAATTGTTGGAATTTTTTGTCTTTAACCCAAAATTTTTGTATAACTATCTTGTAATCTATACACATGTCCGACAATAACACCCTAACCTTTCTAGATAAAGGACAAAGAGGGTAATGATATAAAGTATGCATAAAAACAAAAAATAAATAGATGCTAACATTGTGCAAATAAAAGGTAAAATTGCAATACAAAGCTTATAAAGCTATATCGCCCTTCTTCTGTAATTTAAAGATTCAATAATGTTGTCCTTTTTTATACTCGATAAACCTTCCATATCGGCAATAGTCCTAGCAATTTTTAAAACTTTTGCATAACCACGCATAGAAAGACCGAATTTATCTACATACTTTTGTACAACATCTTTAGACTCTTGGCACAGAATGCAATGTTTATCTATACTTGGTTTGGATAACTCGGAGTTTAATCGTGCATCTAAACCATCTGCTTTATATCTTAAAGCCTGTATCTCTCTAACCTTAGCAACGTCACTGCGTATGTCTTTACTTGTTTTAGCAAATTGTTCTTGTTCCGAATATAACGCTTCAATTTCGGTTTCAATTTGAACAACAATATCAAATCTGTCCATAATCGGACCAGAAACCTTACTTTCGTAATCCCGACCACATTGCGGAACTTTTCTGCACTGCCTAGCAGCGTCACCAAAATAACCACATTTGCACTGGTTCATTGCCGCAAAAAGCTGAAATTTAGCTGGATAAGATACCCTATAATCTGCACGCGCAATACTAATAGAACCATTCTCTAAAGGTTGTCTAAGACTGTCTAAAACTTTTCTATCAAACTCTGGTAGCTCATCTAAAAATAACACACCTTTATGCGCTAATGTAATTTCGCCAAGTTGCCCTGCTCTTCCACCGCCAACAATTGAGACATCAGAAGCAGAGTGATGCGGCGCTCTGTAAGGTCTTTTAGATATAAAATTGCCATCTTTTATTAATCCAGATAAAGAATAAATAGACGTTACTTCAATTATTTCGTCATGCGTAAGTGGCGGTAAAATACCCGAAAAAGCAGAGGCTAGCATAGATTTACCAGTACCAGGATGACCACTTAATAAAATATTATGCCCGCCACAGGCAGCAATAATAACAGCCCGCTTGGCAACAGACTGTCCCCGCACACTAGCCATATCTGGTATAAACACACTATTTAAATCACTATCGTCACTAGATGTGTTACTAAAATCAGAACTAAACTGAAATTGTTTATCTTTTAATAAACTAATAAGGTTATTAAGGTTTGACGACACAATGATAGGTAATTTTTTATCTAATAAAACGCACTCTAACCGATTATGATAAGGGCAAATTAACTTATACCCTTTTTGTGCAGCATAAACCCCAACAGGTAACACGCCTCTAACGCTACAAATATTACCATCTAACGACAACTCACCAAGCACAATGCTATTACCTACATCGTCACTATCAATAACGCCCATACCCATTAAAATTGCCAACGCTATTGGTAAGTCAAACCTAGTACCTTCTTTGAGAAAATCTGCTGGCGCTAAATTAACTATAATTCTTTTTGCAGGAAAAGAAAAACCTGCAGAGCTTATAGCTGCGCGAATTCTTTCTTTTGCTTCCGCAACAGTCTTACTAACTAAACCAACAATAACTAAACCAGGAATCCCCTTGCTAAAATGCACCTGCACATCAACTTCTTTTAGTTCAAGACCAAAAAAAGCGACCGTGCGTACCCTAGATATCATACACGCTCGTAAATTATATACACAAATAACACAACATAAAACAATAAAGTCTTTAAAAACCCCCTTAAACCGGTGATCACAATCGGACATCAGCCCGAAGTATTTAAACAATTGATTGGTTAACAGCCGCTAAAAGCTTGTGCAAGAGCCAACCATAAGTATATAAAAAAGATATCAGCTCGAGTCGAATTGATCATTACGTATTCAGGAGGTAAGCATAAGTATAGCTCTAAAAAAATATTTTGCAATATTACTTTATAACTTTATAAAAGTTATAGTTCGTATATAAAAAACATTATAAAATTATCAAGAAATAATAGCTTTGTTTGACTTTTATAAAATATTTTTCATAAATAATAATAGAGGAGGATTGGCAGAGCGGTTAAATGCAGTTGCCTGTAAAGCAACCCTACTACGTAGTACGTTGGTTCGAATCCAACATCCTCCACCATTATTTACAAACTCACCGTTTCAGGCAAGTTGTCGTTTTGGGCAAGTTTTTTGTGCTAAACCTCAAACACAGCCGTTGTTAGTTTTTAGCGTAAACCGTTAGACTTTTAGTTTTTTCTGTTTCTCTTTCATTTCTTACGCTCTCTTAGAACTACATAAGCTGAATTAAAATTCAGCACTCGTACATTAAAAGCTGTTAAAATATATCAATATGCTTTTAAGGGGTTAGTTTTTAAGCATATTCCCCACTATATCGCTTATCATTTTAACTAATTTAATAACACTCATATTTATAAAAATTGCATATTAGTATAAAAAATACATACTTTATAAGATTAACTTTGTTAGTGTAAACTTTTATGATTGAAAAACAAGAATTAAAACAACAACTGTGGAAAATTGCTAATGAATTACGTGGCAAAATGTCAGCCGACGAGTTCCGTGATTATATTCTTGGCTTTATTTTCTATAAATACCTATCTGAAAAACAGCATATTTACGCTAATAAAATCCTTGCAGAGGAGGATATAAAAGATTATATCAATATTGCCAACGAAGGGGACGACGTTGACGCGGTTAAATCAGAGTCACTTGATAAACTCGGATACTTCTTACGCCCCAATGAGCTATTTACTGCAATTACTAAAAGGGGCAATTCAGACATTGAAGAAGAAGATAACTTCATCCTTGATGATTTACAGAGCATTCTAAACTCCATTGAAAATAGCACAATGGGAACAGAAAGTGAAGATGACTTTAACAAACTGTTTGAAGATATGGATTTAAACAGCACTAAGCTAGGTCGCGATGTAAAAGCTCGTAACAGTCTTATTGCCAAAATACTTAGGCATTTAGACAAAATTAGCTTTTCTCTTAAAGATGCCAAGACAGACATTTTAGGCGATGCTTACGAATACCTTATTTCAGAATTCGCATCTGGTGCGGGTAAAAAAGCAGGTGAGTTTTACACTCCACAACAAATTTCAAAACTGCTTGCAAAAATTGTAACGCTAGACAAAAAGAAAATCAAAAGCGTTTACGATCCCGCTTGCGGTTCTGGCTCTTTATTGCTGCGTGTTGGTAAAGAAGTTGGAGTTGAAGTTTTAGAATACTTTGGGCAAGAGCAAAATCGTACTACTTACAACCTAGCACGCATGAACATGATTCTACACGATATACAATATAAACGCTTCGATATTAAACAAGAAGACACACTTGGGTATCCGCTACACTTAAATAAGCGTTTTGACGCCGTGGTAGCCAATCCTCCATTTTCTGCACATTGGAAGGGTAAAAATAACCCCCTTAACGAAACCGATGACAGATTTAGCCAATATGGTAAACTTGCACCAAGTACCAAAGCAGATTTCGCATTTGTACAGCACATGATTTACCAACTAAGCGATATCGGAACCATGGCAGTGGTGTTGCCACATGGTGTATTATTCCGTGGAGCAGCAGAGGGTGTAATTCGTGAATACATTATAAGAGAGCAGAACTATCTCGATGCAGTAATTAGTTTACCAGCCAATTTATTTTACGGCACGTCAATTCCTGCTTGTATTTTAGTGTTCAAAAAATGCCGCGTGCACGATGACAACATTATATTTATCGAGGCAAGTAGAGAGTTTGAAAAAGCAGGCACAAAAAACACCTTAAACGATGAACATGTCAAAAAAATCATCAACACCTATAAAAACCGTGAAACAATAGACAAATACTCCTATGTTGCGCCTTTGGAAGAGATAAAGGAAAACGACTACAATCTCAATATTCCTCGTTATGTTAACATGTTTAAAGAGGAGGAACCTATTGATGTCGATCTGGTTGTCAAGGAGTTACTTACGTTAGAAGGCGGTACACAAAAAACTAACAAGACGATTGCGGATTTTTGTGATGAATTAAAAATTGCAACACCATTTAAGATAAGCGAGTAACAACCAGCCCTGCTAGCTCAGCCTTGTTTGTAAAAAGTTATATGAAATTACAAATACCAGATATTACAATGTAATATAAACTTAAATACCTGTATTTTTATACCTGTATTTTTTATCGTCCATTAAAGAACAAACCAAAATTGGTAACTTCTTTTTGCTGTTGGCAAAAAAATAAACCTTATTAATGTGCCATTAACAAAAGAGTAATTAAACGGGATATTTAAAAAAAATATTATGCAAAAAATGTTTAGTCAGCAAATTCGCTTTAAAGATGGTAATGGCAACAATTATCCCGATTGGGATAAAAAAAGGTTGGGTGATGTAGTTTTAAATAAAACGG
>JAERRN010000031.1 GCA_016735445.1 Rickettsiales bacterium
TTTTTTAAAGGTGTTTTGTAAGTTGCAAAAGTTAATTTAATAGCAGCACCAGGTACGCTAAGTAACTCAAGGGTGTCCTGTACGGATCCTTTTCCGTATGTTCTTGATCCAACAACTACAGCCTTGTTGTTCTCTTGCAATGCAGCAGCTAGTATTTCCGCGGCAGAAGATGTGTTTTGATTAACCAAAACAACTATTGGTTTATTGTTTATAGCGCTAATTGCGCTATTAGCACTATTGGCAAGAAAGTTAGTTATACTTACGCTATCTTTAGTATGAACGGTAACTATTGGCGCCTTGTTTGGTAAAAAGAAACCAGCAATATCAACAGCTTGATCTAATAAACCGCCAGGATTATCTCTTAGGTCTAAAATAATACCATGTAAACTGTTTATTTTGCCCTTTCTGTGTAATATTTTTAGTTCTGACAACAAAGCTTTATAAGCTCCCCTACTAAAAGCAGAAATTTTTAGCAATAAAATATTTTTATCAATTAATTGAGTTTTTATTACTTTTATAGTTAATTTAGATCTCTTTAAAGCAAACTTTATCGTTTCAGTATTTCTGTTAGATAACCGTCTTCCAATTTCCATTTTTACATTAGTTCCCTCAGCTCCGCGGATAGAACCCATAACGCCAGCTAAGGACATTCTTTCGCATGAAAGATTGTTAACAGATATTATAACATCATTTGGCAATATACCAGCACGCTCAGCAGGAGAATTAGGAAACACAAAAACGACAATAAAATTACCATCCCTCTTGCAAAACTCAATACCAATACCGTAAATAGTTCCGTTTATTGCAGATTGAAAATCTTTATAATCAGAAGGGGAAAAATAATCCGAGTAATCATCAACAGAATGCATTAAACCAAGTAAGGCACTGTCCATTAATTTATCTAACGGTATGCTCTTTACATACTTCTCATTAACCAAAGAAATAACCTCATCAATAGCTATCGTGTCCACCCTTTCGTCTTTTACGTACTCTATGCTAAAACCAACGGTAGGAGAGAGAAATAGTGAAAAAACAAAATAAACCAATGCAAAACATTGTTTTTTACGCTTTTTAAGTATAAAAAAAAACATATTCAATGAAAATCAAAATCACCAATAAAAGTACAACAAATTAAGTGTCACACAGGTAAATAAGGAACATAACAACATGTAGCCTAAAAAACAAACAACAATATATTAAAAATTGATAAAAATAGAATAAAAAGCAATAAAATTATAACTATACCCATAAACGGGTAAAATAAAAAGGCCGCACTGCCAAAAGGCAATACGGCCAATATATAGTTAACGGTACTACTTAACCATAACCGATAAAAACAGTTAAGTTAAAATGTTACCACTTACTTACTTTCACCCTCAACAACGTTGTCTGTACTTGATTCAGAAGAGTCATCGTTTTCCGTCGTGTCTGTTTTGTCGGTAGAGGATTGAGATTGATCCGTGTTTTCTCCCGAAGACTCACTAGCTGCTTGCTTGTAAACTTCCTGACCAACTTTCATCATTTCGCTTTGCAATGCGGTAGCAGCAGACTTCATGTTCTCAATGTCGTCCTTATCTTTTACAGACTTAACTTTATCCATTAACTCTTGTATGCTATTCTTTTGCTCGTCGTTTATTTTGTCTTTCTGGTCGTTAAGTAACTTCTCAGCGGCGTAAATAGAACTTTCAGCTTCGTTACGAGCCTCCACAACTTCTTTACGCTTTTTGTCAGTATCAACATTTTGCTCAGACTCTTTAACCATCCTTTCAATCTCTTCTTCAGATAAACCGCCAGAAGCTTGTATGGTAATTTTCTGCTCTACGCCCGTTCCTTTGTCTGCGGCGGACACGTGTAAAATACCATTTGCATCTATATCGAAACAAACCTCAATTTGCGGAACACCCCTAGGTGCTGGAGGTATACCAGTTAAAGAAAAATCTCCCAACAATTTGTTGTCCGCGGCCATTGCTCTTTCACCTTGAAACGCCCTAATTGTAACAGCAGATTGACTATCTTCTGCAGTAGAAAAAATTTGCTTCTTTTGCACAGGAATGGTTGTGTTTCTTTCAATCAACGTTGTCATAACACCGCCCATTGTCTCTAAGCCTAAAGATAAAGGCGCAACATCGAGTAATACAATATCGTCAACCTCACCACTTAAAACACCAGCCTGCACCGCTGCGCCAATCGCAACAACTTCATCTGGGTTTACACCTTTATGCGGTTCTTTGTTAAAAAATTCTTTAACAGCAGAAATAACTTTTGGCATTCTAGTCATTCCACCAACAAGAACAACATCATCTATAACATCTTTTGACAAGCCAGCATCTTTTAGTGCTTTTTCACAAGGCTCCTTTAGTCTGTCAATTAAATCAGATGTAATACTTTCCAATTGCGCTCTGGATAGTGCTATGTTTAAATGCTTAGGTCCGTTTGCGTCAGCTGTAATATAAGGCAAATTAATATCAACAGATGTTCTGGAAGAAAGTTCAATTTTTGCCCTCTCTGAAGATTCTTTTAAACGTTGTAAAGCCATAACGTCTTTTGTTAAATCAACGCCATCGCTCTTTTTAAATTCGGTAACTAAATATTCTTGTATAGCTTGATCAAAATCTTCACCACCTAAAAAAGTGTCACCATTTGTTGCTTTTACTTCAAAAACATCATCTTCAATTTCAAGAACAGAAACGTCAAACGTGCCACCACCAAGATCGAAAATAACTATTTTTTTATTACCCTTCCCTTTGTCAAGACCATAAGCTAAAGCGGCAGCGGTTGGCTCGTTAATAATACGTAAAACGTCTAAACCAGCAATTTTACCAGCATCTTTAGTTGCCTGTCTTTGTGCGTCATTAAAATAAGCAGGCACAGTAACAACAGCTTGAGAAACGCTTTCACCTAAGAAATCTTCCGCATACCTTTTAATGTAGCTTAAAATAGAACCACCAATTTGACTTGGAGACTTTAATTCGCCATTAATCTCTACCCAAGCATCGCCATTTGCAGCTTTAGCAATTTTATACGGTGAGTGTTCGGCAATTTTTTTAACTTCTTTATCACCAAAACGCCTACCAACAAGCCTTTTTGACCCATAAATTGTATTTAAAGGGTTAGTAACAGCTTGACGCTTTGCATTTGCGCCAACAAGAACCTCACCTTTGGAAAAAGCAACAACAGATGGTGTTGTATTAGAACCATCAGAGTTAATAATTACTTCAGTTTTTTTATTTTTACCGTCCCTCATAAAAGCGACGCAAGAGTTTGTAGTCCCTAAGTCAATACCAATCACCTTTCCCATACCAAAAAATTACTTAATTTATCAATAAAAAAACAAAACTAAAACGGTTGTTAAAATATAACCCAAAGTAATGCTGTACAATAAATACTTAATTCAAAATTTGCAAAATTCAAATAATTGAAATAAAAAAACTAAGTCAATAAATAACTAAGCACAACCTATAGTACAAACAATAACGTTTAAATACAACTTATAATAGTACAAATTAACACTTAACTATATTGTAAATAACTATACAACAATTTGTTATATAAAAATTATGCTAGATTCATTTAAATTTAAAATACACCCCTTTTTTACTACTTATTGTTATTATTGTACGGGAAAACATATATTAACTTGTTATAAAGAACGGAATAAGAATTGTAATGCTTAGTTGTTGTCTTATGTAACTTTGTAAATATAAAAAAATAACAATATTTTTCACTAACAAAATATAAATTTTTAATTCAATATAACAACAAACACGTACCCTCTGCTTTTTTCCGCAAATTTTTAAGTTTTGCCTTACTTTTTACAACATACATTAACACGCTACACGTATTACCTTTAGTATGTTTTTAAACTCTGCATGATTCTTTTAGTTTGCTAATCTCTTAATTATAAATTGTTTATTTTTTACTTTAATAAAGCAATAAATGTAATTACTAATTATATAAATACTATAATATTCTGCGATATTTTTATTTTTTACAAGAACAATACAAAAAGTAACAAACGCCAAGCTATCACTGTGCATCGCTCTATTTATTTATATGGTAATTGTTATTTTTGTATTTCTGTTTTAATAATTTATCTTAAACTTAAGGTAATAAAAAACACTGTATATTAATATTATGGTGTGCCCATGAGGAGTCGAACCCCAAACCTCCTGATTCGTAGTCAGACACTCTGTCCAATTGAGCTATGGGCACATATTGTAAGAAAATAATAAATAGAAATAAATAACTTATAAACAACCTAAAATATTGTAAATAACAAAATTAATCGTCATGTAGCGTAAAAAATTGCTTATTTATCGTATAAACCAAAAATTGTAAAGCAATACACAAACAACCTTATGTAAAAAAATAATTGGTTAAATAAATCGTATATTTGTAATAGTTTGTAATAATGTACTTGATTATATTCTTAATTATCTTACAATATTTACACACTATGTACAACCCGTTATTAGCGTGTAAGTGTAATTAGCAATAATATTGCTTTTTTACTTTTTAGTTCCAAATTAATACACAACATAAATGATCAAAAAAAATAATCACGACCATAAAGCACTTGCGTTTGTTTTCTTTATTGCGTCACTGTTAACATTGTCTGCGTTTTTTGTCACCAGTATGCGCTTTAAGTATCACAACAAGCGTAACAAATATGCGTATCATTCAAAAGCAGAAACAATTAAAAGCTTAGGTGAGTTACACCCATACAACCAATGTATGTTTATTGTTACAAAAAATATTACAAACAATTATAACGGTTGCGGTAAATATAAAAATTGTAAAAATAAACAGCATGAATATAAAAAACCTACCAATAATAACGAGTCAAACGTTACATTTGCAGATAAAATATGCGAAAAATTATTAAAAGCTTAGATTTGTTTTTTGTTTATAAGGTGGTTTTATACCCTACCTTGTTATTTTTAGTACTATATGACAACATTTATTAAACATAAATTTGCAGGGCAATATATAATTGCAAAGAACATAAAGTTTTGGCTTTATTGTAAGTTTAAAAGCAATAAAATGCGGTGTTTATTTTTTGCTCTGTCATTATATGGTATTTACATACTACCCTGTTGCAACGTTAGCGCCGTTACAACCGCAGACCAAGTAACCGATGAACTTATTGGCAAAAGTAAGTTATCAAAATCTTTACATGAGCTTGGTTTTACAGATATTGTACTTAACATATGTAGAGAAGGAGAAAGTTGCGTACAGAAAAAAACAACAGCCAAAGAAAGACAAATTGCATTAATAAGCATTCTACACTCATTAGGTGCGCTAGATAAAAATGTTGTAAAACATGGGATAATGAATTTAGAACCTAAATACGGAAAAGCTGAAAAAGGACCATCTAACGCATATAAGCAGTTTTGTAAGGTTAATTTAGGGCTAAAAAAGAATAAAAGTCACGACTCTAATGAATTGTACGAGTACATATTAAACAACCTATTCCGCTCAAGGGTATTTTCTCAACAAGATGTTACCAAAATTGCATTGTATTTAATACGATGGGCAAGTATAGCAAAACCATTGGAAGATAAAAAGATTAAGATAAAAACAAAAAGTAAGTTCTTAAAAAATCTGTTTAAAGACGCTAGAACGATAGGTCTAATAGACCCTATAGTCCCTAATCATTATAATAAAAATGATACCATTTTTATATCTGGCGGCATAAGGGAGGACATAGACAGTAAACTACAGTACTTACAAGAGTTGTGCTGCGACAATAGCGCTTATAACAACACAATCCATACCTTTAATAATGTGATTTTACCAAATAGTTGTAGAAGAGCAATGTGCGACAAAGACGGGATTGACATAGGTCACGCAAACAAACAACAAGAATGCATGAACTACCTAACAAAGCTAGCTAGGCAAAATAAAATTAAACCAATAAGTGCAAACTTGTTTATTTTATATCAAGACACCGAAGGAAATAAAACAAATCACTTAATGTTTAATGACAACGGAGAACTAAACGAAATGCTAATAATGTCCAATACTTACCAAAATATCATCGGTAAGACGCCTTATACAACCGCAAATATAAACTGCGCAACCATTTATAATCAACAAAAATATTACGGATGGACGGACACAGACGTTATGTATATTTATAAAACAATGAAAAACAACAAACAGCGAAATTTACTGATGCTAGACAGACAACCCTTCGCAATAGCAAACGCAATAGCAATGCAAAATGCCTTAAATAATTTATATAATAAAAATTTATATAATAGAATTTTAAATAAAAATGATAATTTTTACGTATCCATACTAGGTAGTAACCTTAACTCAAAACTAACAGAAGAAGAAGTGGTAAAAAATACACTAATGAGCATTTGGGCGATAGGAAAGGAAAGCTACTTAACAGAAACGTATAACTCCTACGCACGTAAATTAGGTAATAAAGATAAATCATTAGAACAAATCACCAAGATAGCTAAATCTTACACAGTAAAGCAATAGTAAAGCAAATTACCAATATAAATTACTTAACGGGTGCGGTAACATGATCGTGCTTTAGGTTTGGTATTTTATAAAACCAAAAATCAATAGATACCAAGACGTATAAAGTAAACAACAAACACAATATAAGTACGTACAAATAGTAAGCTGTGTGCGGCAAAAACTTTTAAATTGCACTCTTCTAGTTTAGTTGTGTGATTACATTAGTAAACACTATGCAGCCCCATAATAAAGCAAAAAATACCTAACAAGCATAACAAAAATAGCGTATTAAGTTAAATATATTAGCAATCAACGCATCTTTGCTTCCGTGTTTTAATTAATTAGTATAAATAACAATTAATAGTTATTATTTATAAGTAATAGTTTTACCTCTTATGACAAAAAAAATACCAAAAAGACAAAATAAAAAAATAAAAAATACAACTGTTAACAGCAAAATAAAGCAGTTTTTAATAAAAAACAAACAAAGGCTCCTTATTGTGTTTACAACAATTGTTACAACCGCAGCGATTCTGCTATGTAAATAGCAATTTGCCACAAGTGATTGTTAATTAATTTACTTACAACTTAGCAGATAAAACAACGGTCTTTAAACAATGTATTTAACGGTAAAATACAACATGATAACCAACAAGCTCTCTTCACTATCTTACTAACAAGCTTGTTGGTTAAAATTTAATTTTTATACATAATGTTGTTAATATTGTAAATTTTTACGATAATAATTTAACCATAAACACGAAAAAACTGCATAGTGGTGTATTATTATTTGCAAATTATTTTACACATACCATCCTTACAATGGTATTTGTGCCTATTTGAGCTTTTTGCTTACAAAATACACTTTTAATATCCAGTATCTGTGCATAATAAAGAAACCAAGAAGGGTCTCAATCCTAGCGCGGTGGAAAGAAGGGGTAATTCGGAAGATTGGTTTGACCATAAAACGTCAAAATCACACCCTGCAATCTTACATCAAAGCAAATATAAGACTGAATTGCAAGAAGTTTGCGATGTTACTTGTAATACAAAAATAGGGGAAAGGATAAGAAATATTCGCCTTTTGTTAGGTTTTACACAATCTGCTTTCAGCAATTTAATGAACGTAACTTTTCAACAAATACAAAAATACGAAAAAGGCCTAAATCGGGTAAGCGCAATAGCGTTATGGGATCTATCCGAAAAACTAGGCGTAGATATATCTTATTTTTTTCCAGGAATAAATAAAGATAAAAACGTGAAAAAAGTATCAATGGTTTCCGAGAAGTTGTTCTCTTTTGATTTTGATAAAAGAGACAGCGGAAAAAATGATCAAATTAAAGAAATTCTTCTATTGCTTAACGAGTTTAATAAACTAAAAAAAGCAAAAATAAGAAAAAAGGTAATTAGTTTAATTCAAACAATAGCCGAATCTGAATCAGAAAATGCATAAACGCACTCATTTGTAATTTTACATAGAAGCCATAAAATACCCCTACCAACAATCGGCACAATTAACAAAGTTAATAAGTTAATAAGTGTGTAATAAATATATAAAAACAACGCATATATTGCGTAAACTAATTATATACACAGGTTAAAACGTATATTAGATTAATAGGTGAGGTGTTTTTTGGTACCAACAAAAACCGTTAATGTGAAAACTATATCTACTAACTATTAATACCTACAGAAGAAACAATTTGCACAAATTGTTTTGGCACCAAAGAAGCACCGCCAACAATTAAACCGCAAACATCTGGTATGTTTAAAATACTATATGCGTTTTTCGCATCAACAGATCCGCCGTATATTAACCTTACAAGCGTAGCAGAGGAGCCAAGAGACTGAATTAAAGCTTGCTTAATGGAAAGCAAAATAGAACCAATGTAATCACTTGAAGGAACGTTGCCAGAGCCAATTGACCAAACTGGCTCGTACGCTATAACAATTTTACCCAATAAGTTGCTATTTAAACCAGCATTTAAACAAAAAAAGTTCACCTTGTCAAATACATCTTTTACCTCAGCTATAACACCTTCTGCGGAACCGCTTTTTGATTCGCCAAAGCAAACAATAGGGTAAATGCCGTTTTTTAAAGCAATATACACTATTTTAGCAATATCGTCGGTAGAATAGTTAAAAAAATTTCTTGCCTCACTGTGCGCAACTATAACATGACTACAACCAACATCTTTAAGCATGCCAGCACTAATACAACCTGTAAAAGCGCCATTTTTATCAATAGAGCAACAAACTTGCCCACCAATATTAACATTAACATTAGTAGAAAGGTTAACACTTTGCGAAATGTAAACAGAAGGAGGGCAAATAATAACCTCTGCAGAAACATTAGCTTCACCAATTTGCACTAACCGAACAACGGCATCTTTGTCACGATTAAAAATACACCCTAATTCTTTAAAAGATTTATTTAAAGAATTAAAATAACTGCCCAATGTAGCAGATGTTCCGTTCATCTTCCAATTCCCAACAAAAACAAATTTTTTTTTACCCAAATCGCTAATAGATACTTAATATAAAATAAAAAAGACACCGCATAAACCCGATATAAACGCTAAAAACAGATTTAAAGCATGTAACAACTATAAACCTCTAAGACGCGTAAAACATCTTATCTCGCGCAACAACCTTTTTCTTTTTTACCTTAAAATTAAACAATAACGGTAAAGAAGGAGCGATGTAAATAGATCCAAAAGTTCCAATCACAATGCCAAATATAACCGTCCATGCAAAGTTAACAATAGCTTCATCAGAAAAAAACAATATACCACTAACACCTATTATTGTAACAATGGACGTCGTAAGACTACGCCTTAAAACTTCAATAACGGAGTGTTTAAAAACTGTAAACATATCAGTATTGGCTGTTCTTAAATTAGATCTAATGCGATCGTAAAGAACAACAGTGTCGTTAACACAGTAACCAATTAATGTTAAAAATGCCGCTATTAAGGTAAGGTTAAACTCAAAACCACAAACAATAACAAACCCAACGGATATTAAAATATCGCAAAGTAATACAACAACACCAGAAACTGCAAAGTAAATATTAAACTGTATGAACAAATAAATAATTATTGCAAGCATAGAAAAAAGCATAGCAATAACACTTTGCGAAACAAGACCTTTACTAACTTGAGGACCTATAGAATCAATATTATCAAAAACCACATTGTCAAAAACTTTAACAATACCAGATTTAAAAATATCAACTAAATCGTTTGCGTTGCCAATATCGTCATCGTTAATTTTATTACCAAAGCGAATAGAAAAATCACCAGAGTTATTATTTTGCATAGAAAACGATTTTGTACCAACTACCTTACCAAAATGGTTAACAATGTCATCAAGATTTGAAGAATCTATTCTGCTACTAGAATGAAAATTAATCACTACACCGCCAGAAAAATCAACACCAGCTTTTGGGTTGCCAAATAAAAACAAAGCCAAAGATAAAACAGTCGAGCCAAAAAAAACAATAAGAGGAAATATGCCAAATAAAAGTTTATCTTTGTAACCAAGAACGGACAAACTGGAACGCGACTTGTTACTGCTAAATGATTTTAATTTCTTTGGTAAAGACATAATGCAAAAAGGTATAAAAATTAATAACGCGCCAAATTACACCTAAACAATAGGCGTATAAACTAATTAAAAATCAAGAAGCTAAACAATAAAAGTAAAGGTAAACTGTAATATCACCAAAACTCTCAATCTATTATTATTGTTTACCATAACAGCACAGTTTTATACTGCGTTGGCTTACAATATGTATAATTAACTTTATTAATTGCGGTTTTTCTGCACTTGTTAAAGTAATAAAAAGTCTTAACCAGAACTAAAGTGATAACCGCAATAAATAGCTTACCAATATTACTTATGTAATAAATACGCAAAAATAAAAAAGATAAAAACGCCAATATGGTACTTTAAATGCTATTTTGTTGTTTTAAACACTTTTAAACACCGTTCTAACTTGTTGTTTGCAAGCGTATGCTTTTGTCCCCCGCGCTTAGTAGTTACCAAGCATAGAAGACGTTGTATTGTAATGCGTTATACATGTCGCTATCGCATCGGTTATATCGTACTGGTCAATAATTTTACCCTTTTTAGAGCTAGCAATATTAACAAAAGAGCTACCTAGTATTTGTTTAGACATAAATGCAACCTGCTCTTTTGACGCATTGCCATTACCAACTAATGCTTTTTTTATTGTTTTTGGCTCATATTCTGCAATTGTCGCGCCACAATCGGAACCAACAAACATAATTGCACCCCTTACCATGCCAAGTTTTAAAGACGAAGAAGGGTTAATATTGCAAATAGTTTTTTCCATTGCGATTTCTTTTATTTGGTATTTGTTTATAATATCTCGTAAAAATTGCCCAATATGCAGAATTTTAACAATATAATCGCTATCGCTTCGATGCTTAGACACGGTACCGCAATCGACCATAGAAAAAGAATTTACCTTACAAGACAAAACAGCCCACCCAGTAGAATTTAAAGACGGATCTATGCCTAAAATTAACTTTTCCATAATACTGACAACAAAACTATTAAGTGTAAAAATATAGCAAAAGCAAACGGTAAATAATAAGCCGTAGTTGACTAAATAACAATTGCAACATACTATAAATAATGGAACTTGCAAACTAATGAAAAAATAAACATGAAAAACCAAAACCAACTTAAACAACTAATAAACGACCCTGAAATTAAAAAAGTTTTGGCAACACTACAATTAAACAAAGAGGATGAAGTGTTTCTTGTTGGTGGCTGCGTTAGAGACGCACTGCTAGACGCAAAGCCAATAGAAAAAATAAAAGATATAGATATATCAACAAACTTATCACCGCAACAAATTAAAAAAAGGTTTGCAAGTCTAAATAAAGGAACAATTATAGATAACGCAATGCGATACGGTTCTGTTGTTTTGGTATTGCAAAAACGAGAATTTGCCGCAACAACTTTCCGTACAGATGTACAAACATTTGGCAGACAAGCCGTTGTAAGCGCAAGTAAAAGCGTAGAAGAAGACGCCAGTAGAAGAGATTTTACAATTAACGCAATGTACCTAAATGCAAAAGGAGATTTATTTGATTTTTGGAACGGAATGCAAGACTTAAAAAATGGCGTTGTTAAATTTATAGGTAATCCAGTAAAACGAATACAAGAAGACTACTTAAGAATATTGCGTTTTTTTAGATTTAAAGCCCTATTTGGCGAAACAAATATAGAGCTAGAAAGTGAAATTTTAAAAATTATCGAAAGCCAAAAAGAAGGGTTACAAATTTTGTCAAAAGAACGTATAACAAAAGAACTTGGAAACACAATTCTCCAACCATACTATTTATCAGCTTTTACCGCAATGGTAAAAACAGGGGTTCTGCAAGAAATTCTTAATATAAAAAACTTTAATATATCAAAAATTAAACGCTTTGCCGAACCATTTAAAGGGCGATTTTCAATAGAAGAAAAAAAAGATTACTCAATAGTGCCAATAGTGTTATCTTTGCCAATAATAGATCAAAGGCGAATTACAAACGGAAATAACCTTTTAATAACAAAAAAAAGTAAACAATTCTTAGATTTTTTACAAAGAAATCAAGGCCTTATGTCTATAGAAAGTACCAATACAGGTAATAACAAACATTTTACAACATTTATACACAAACTCATTAGCAAAGAAGCTAGTAGACTTCCTTTTGTAGAATTAGGTGCTAAATTAAATTTACACTCTTCTAAAAGTATAATAAACATATTGCAAAACCTTACACCAATGCCGCTTACTGGTAAAAATATAATAGACGACATGCCAAACATAGAAAAAGAACTAATATCAAAAATCATCACTGAGCTACGATTTGTTTGGTTAGAATCGGGATATAAAAAAACAATAAACGAACTAAGACAAGCGGCAAAATTATTTACAGTAAACACAGTATATAATACAAAAAAATAACTATCCTAAGCGTATTACTTATACAAACCAAAAGTAAAAACCAAACTATATATAACCACTGTCACACACTATTATAGTTTACGCTTTACCTTATCGGTTTTACTGGCATTATAGTTTTACATTGTATATTTCAACAAACTGAAAATCATCAATAGATGTAATGTGTTTTATTGTTTTGTTATAGTTTACAATTAAGTCTTCAATCTTTGTAGCCTCGAATAAAAGTAAAAAGCCCCAAATTAAACCTTTAATATTTGATAATTCGTCTTTTTTTAATAAAAACGAAAAATCTACATAAAAAGACTGTATACAACAATATTTACAAGCATCTTGAACCGTAAAAAAAACATCCTCAGCAGTACCGTTATATACAAAACTGCAAAAAGATAAGCAAGTTACTAGATTTTTACGACTAACAATAAAGTTCTCATTGTTTAACTCTTTTAGCTCCTTATTAAACAGATCATTAGCCTCATTAGTTAAATTTCTAGTTGCTTTAGCTTTGTCATATCTTACAGCAACATCTTTATTGTTCATAAGCTCACCCATTGTATTGCAACAAATAAATAAATCGTTATACAATAATGTAAATAACCGTTTATGATGATCTGCAAGTAACATATATTTTGACTTACGCATATTGTAAGCAGGATAAGAACGGTAGTTGTTACAGTTACCGCTGTTAATGTTGCAATTAACAACAAGTGTAAGCTTTACTTTACATGTTATCTGTCGTTTGCCATTAAAATCATACTCAAAACCGCCACTTTTTAAACTATTTAATAAAGGGCTAACCATGTTAGTGGTAACGCTGTGCCTTTTTTGCAAGCGCATACTGTCGGGCGTGTAGTTATACGTATAACCATACAAACCCTTATTTGTAATATTTTTAACAACTATTGGAAAGGGTGTTTTTACCTTAAAACCAACCTGCTTAATAAAATGCCCTACCCTATATATGCTAAAAACACAATATAAGCAAAATTGCCTTGTGTAAAAAAAACACCTCTTAAATATTAAACTAACAACGCTAAATATATTAAACAGTTTATAACAAAATAACTTATAAAATCTATAAATCGCACTTTTGTTATCAGTGTCTTTTGCGCGTATACTAGTATCAAAACCACAATCGCTACCTTTCTGATGTAAAATACCTATAATGCAATTTACAATATTTAACGAAGATGTAAATCGTAAATCATTACAACTTTTAACGTCAGATGATAACGTATAATACGTACCTTCTAATATATTAACAAGTATCGCACAGGCAAATAGGTCTAATAGTTCAATTCTACGCTGGTTAATATATTGATTAAAACTAAAAAAATCACCTTGGCAAAAAACATCATTACTACAAAATTGACCAAAATCTTTAAAATCTGCCTCGTTGCTTCTTTTCTTTTTTTTATCCTTTTTACACACTTTATCCCCTTTGCTTTTTTTATCTCTTTCAAATATACCAAATAAGCACTTCTCGTAACCTTTTGCAACAAGACGGTACTCATCGCCGCATAAAACAACGCTATGTAAAATAAAATGACCAACATCACCGTTGCTTTTACAAGCGTTACTATTGCCAACGGTGTTACTAGGAAGGTTGTTAATCTTACAATCAGAACCACTATTGACGCAATTGCTTCCAATATAATTACCAATTGTACATAAAATATTGTCACGATCTTGTTCGTCGCACAGCACGGTTCCACCAGAAACAATGTTTTTAAGATCCGCGGTAAAAGTATTGCTATTTGCGTCACTGCAACACTTTGTTGTGCTTGTTGCTGTTTTATAATTTAGACAATTATTGATAATTTTATACCTAGCAGACTGTAAATCGGTTTTACAAAGTCCGCTAACGTTAACACTTTCACACGCGTCACTACACCACTTCTTTAACTCGTCCCCGCCAAGATCGCAAAAGCCACTTAACACAAATAACTTATTGTTATTGTTAACAGACAGACCAATAGCGTTGTGAAAAACTCTTTTTTTAATAAAATTTTTATAAAAAGAAGAGTAAAGCGGATTAAAATCTGCTCTATTGTTAAAAACACCCGTTAAGTCTTTATCTTTAAGATAGCCAATTTCGGATCTGGCAAAATATTCTCCAGAGTGTGAAGTAATTGGAGAAACTATAAAAATATACTTTAAATCCGAGTACGCTACTGCTTTTTTATTATTATTTTTGTCAGCATGCTCTTCGTTGTTTTCACCTCCTGCATGTTTATAAATATTGTTTACCAAATTATCAGGCGTACCAGTGCAAAAACAACCATTTAGCATAACATCTACCCTATAATAAAGACTCTGATGCCTTATTATCGCTTCAATAGTTTTACATCCTTCCGTTTTAGAGACTTTTGAAAGACCAGATAAATACGAAACCTTATTAGCAAGAATAAACTCCCATCCGTCCGAGCCAATTCCGTCAATATAAAAATCCCTCTTTTCTTCTTCTAAAACTTCTACAAATTCAAACTCAATTGGGACATTAAAGCCCTTTATAATTTTAAAAGCATTGTAAAAACCAGAAGCGAACCTACAGCCATTTATCATCGTAACTTTTGCAATCTGTGACAAATATGGATAAGAACCAAAAAAATCACCACTCATAAGAATTGCAAAAAATAGAGTTAACCAAATATAACAAGTTTAACCTTTTATATTTGTCAACTTATCCGACAACGTAGACGATGTAGAGCTATGTAACCGCTCGTTTTGTCTAACAGTGTGAACAGGAACAATATTGACATCATTATCAAAAACACTTTTCTCAAATGCGCGACCATCGTTATCGTAATTATTTTTAGCAGAGCCAGAATTAAAATTTAATTTAATAACGGTACCAGTCTTTTTTACAAACACATTCTCCGCAGGGTGGCAATTTGAAAAAATCTTCTTAGCAACTTCACTGTCTTTTCTGCGAAACATGCTGTATAATTATTAATTAGAAATAGTAAAATACTAAGATGCAACTATACCATTGGACTTTAAAAACCAATCGTTAACAGGCACTCTCGCACAAGGTCCACCATGGTTAGAAACACATGGACTTTTTAAGTCGATAACCTTAGAGCTTGCACAACCGGATAACAACGCAACTGTTACCAACAGGCAAATCTTGCCAAAAATTTTACCAATCATAATAAACAAAATAAATCTGATTCAGATTTACACATTTACTAGCATTGTTATTAATAGTCAATATCACATACTACTTAAGTAAGCAATACAAACACAACTACACACTTAACAAGTGTAAAAATATTGCAAATATCGATATTAAGCCTAGTTAAGTTTGGTATGCTATTTATTGATAGCTCTAAATTTAATAGAAGTTACACAATACGTCGTAATTAAAAAAAATACTGGTATGCCGTTAATGTTGTTACCTTACTAAGGTTGGTAAATTACAAACTAACCGTAGTTAATTACAGTTAGTTAATTTGTTAAAATTAACCTTAAACATTGCACACTAGCTGCTGCATTGCAAGAGAACAACAAGGCTGTAAGTTGTTGGATCAAGAACATACGGAAAAGGATCCGTACAGGACACCCTTGAGTTACTTAGCGTACCTGGTGCTGCTATTAAATTAACTTTTGCAACTTACAAAACACCTTTAAAAAA